>CALFOM010000254.1 GCA_937919685.1 uncultured Phycisphaera sp. | reverse complement strand
GATCTGATCATCCCGCATCCTTCGCCGGTGTGCTGCGGGGCGCTGCGTCTGCCTGTCCCGCCAACGCTTCAAGGGCGTCGGCGGGATCCGTCGGGAGAGACATCGGCTCCGCGACGAGTTCCACTCCCGTTCCACCGTCTTCCGAGCCGGATCGACCTTCCCGGATGATCGGTGACGAATGGCGAGCGGTCGCGGCTCGGCGACGAAGGAAGAGGACAGTACCACCGAGCAGCAGGACGAAGAACGGAAGTCCGATCCAGCCGCCGTCATCCGAAAGGTGGCGAACACGACCGATCACCAGAGGCCATGATCGAATCTGGCCATCCCGCGACCGTGTCTCGATGCTCCCCGAATATCGCCCGAGGAATCCGACTCGCCGTCCGACCGTGAGGCCGCTTGATTCCACGGTGGTGACGACGATGGCGATGCTGCCATCCGTCATCTCGATCGCCCATTCCTGTAGCGGTAGCGGCCCCTTCCCAGATCCCTGAAGGTTGGACACCTGACGAATGATGCCCTCGATTTCAACCAGTCGACCCACCTCGTCGATTGATTTGATCTCGGAGAAGTGCACCGCGTCCCCTCCTGTCGACTTCACCCGCAGCGCAGGCCAGCCACTGATTTCGTCGATGATCGGCTCGAGGGCGGGATCGGTCGCATCGACGAAGGGACCCTCGGCGACTCGCGCCGACAGCGCGACTCCGACCGAGTCGACCGGCCAGACCGAAATCTCCTTCGGGGCCACTTCTTCGAGAACCTGCCCTTCCGCGCCGAACGAACCGGGAACAGCGAGGAAGAGGATCGCGAGCCAAAGTCGGGCCGGACTGATTCGAAACGGAATCATGGCCGCCACTCTAGCCCTTCAAGTCCTCTCCTCGGAGCATTGGAGCATTTAGAGCATTTAGAATAGATCATGGGAGATCGAATGATGCGGCCGTGTTGTTTCAACGGCGCGTCGATCAGAAGATCGGCTGACTCGCAGGCTCCGCCTGGACGTCGGCA
Source organism: uncultured Phycisphaera sp. (assembly GCA_937919685.1). Classification (GTDB taxonomy): domain Bacteria; phylum Planctomycetota; class Phycisphaerae; order Phycisphaerales; family SM1A02; genus UBA12014. Next base: position 32,306 of record CALFOM010000254.1, on the reverse strand, counting down.
TCCGCTTTGGCGTGGATCTTCAGGAAAGGATCCACGAGTTCCTCGCCCATGTAGAACCGAAGGAGGCGCCGGTTCATCCGCAGCAGATCGACCAGAACCAGCCCGTCGACGACGTTACTGAAGTCGGGGTCGACATTGAATCCGAGAAAGACCGCATTGAGCTTCAAATACTGCCTGACCAGCACGGGGACCGAACGTTCGCCCCGCTCGATCTCGAGGACGAGTTCATCGATGTCGTCGAGACTGCGGACCGAACGAAGCGACGTCGGATCCCAGTCACGTGGCGTGTTGATTCGGAAAGGATTGCGAGGCTTCACGAGCCGCTCCAGCCTCGAGATCCGTTCGGTCGCATTCAGGAACGAAAGGAGAAGCCGCGTTGACGTCGCGTGATAATCCGCACTGATCGAAACCGGACCGAAGAGCCTGCGGTACTTCGGGAACTTGCCCGAGTAACGAGCGATCCCCTTCCAGAGCAGCATCAACGGCTCCACTCGACGCTGATAATCCGGGTGGACAAACGAACGCCCCATCTCGAGCGACGGTCCGAGTTCCTTGATGAGATCCTCGTCGTAACGGAAGAGGGTGCGGGTATAGAGCCCGTTGATCCCGTGAGTTTCGATCAGCCGGTCCGTCCGACCCAGTCGATAGGCGCCGATGACCCCGCTTGACTTCTCATCCCAGAGGACGAGATGCAGGTAGCTTTGATCGTATTCATCGATGTCCAACGCGTTCCCGGTGCCTTCACCCACCGCGCGGAAACTGAGTTCGCGAAGTCGACCCAGTTCCTGAAGAACCATGGGGATCTGATCCGCCTCCGCGTAGATGACCCGTTGATCACCTCGCTTCACCAGAATCTGCTCGGGTGGAAGCCCCAGGATCTCGGCCGCCAGATCGGAAGGTGCATCCGCGGGTTTGGTGGCCACGGGTTCCATTCGAACCGGCTCCGGCGTCCGACTTCGAGCTGGAATCGAGCGGACGATTGAATGGAGACGCGGACTGTCCTCAAAACTCTCCCGCTCGAGCCGGGAGCGCAACACAAAGGTTCGAAGGCGCAGGAATTCGATCAGGTCCTTCGGATCAGCAAACCGGTCGAGTTGGTCGACCCGAAGCGGCGTCCCGATCGCAACCCTGACTCGACGCCCCTGGACCTTCAACAATTCCCGTCCCAGCAGGACCGCTCGCAGATTGGGATGAATCAGCCCGGCAGCCTGGAAGACCCATGAATTGCGACCTTCGAAAAAGACTGGAGTGACCGACGCGCCCGTCGACTTGATCAGTCGACCGATGATCGGATTCCAAGGCGAATCGGTGACCGAAAAGCGCCGCCAGTCAGAGTGTGCGACCTCGCCAGCTGGAAAAACCGCCAGACTTCCACCATTCTCGATCCAATCCTTCGCACGACGGATCGACCCCGCATTCCGGCGTGCCGCGTCACGACCGCCGAACGGATCGACCGGAAAGATCCGGTCGCCGATCGCGGGGACTGCGGCGAGAATCGAATTGGCGATGAATCGAACGTCCGGCCGGACCTTCGTGACTATGTCGTCGAGGACCATCGCATCGAGCCCGCCAAACGCGTGGTTCGCGACCACCACCAACGGGCCATCCTTCGGAATCCGGGCCAGTTCCTCGTCGCTGGTGAGGTAGCCAGCATTGAACCCCCGGAGAAAGCGTTCGCCGACGGGCAGCGACTCGTCGGTCGCAAGAACCCGCTCGTGGTAGATCTTGTTGAGTTGCTTCAGCCCCAGACCGGAATCGATCGCCGGACGCAGCATCTCGAACACGAACCGCTGAAAGCGATTGCGGCCGGGATTGGGAATCCGGACGGGTGAGATGGGGTCTTTCGAGGTCAAAATACGACTCAAAGAGGAGGCCATATGGAACGGAACGGAACGGTGGACTCACGCGGCGTTCACCATTGAGCAACCGCCGAGCTTCTTGGCAGGCATCATGACAGGTCCGCGGAGATCGGGGTGAAAATATGGTCCGGATTCGGCGTTCGAATCATTACGAAACGGACGAACCGCCGGCCCCTCGGACGCTCAATCGATCCGGTCGAGAAGCCTTCTTCGCTGAATCTCGATCGCAACCGGCATCAACGCCTCGAGGTCGCGAATTCGCGTCTCGCTGTTGGGATGAGTCGAAAGGAATTCGAGCGGCTCGCCGCCCCGGGCACCCATCCGCTCCCAGAGTGCGACGGATTCTCGCGGGTCATACCCCGCATCCGCGGTGAGAAAAAGGCCGAGTTCATCGGCCTCTGATTCCTGCGCCCGGCTGAATGCCGGCTCGCCGAGCAGACCATACGCACCCGCTGCAGCTGCCACGATCACTCGATCCTCAGGATCGACCATGACCGCGGCGCCGATGGCAAGGAGGCTCACCAATCCTTGCCTCGTCATGTTCTCGCCACCATGCCGCGCAATCGCATGAGCCGCTTCATGCCCCATCACCGCGGCCAGTCCGTCCTCCGTCTTCGTGAACGGAAGGATGCCGGTGTAAACCGCCATCTTCCCCCCGGGCAGCGCCCAGGCATTCACGATCTCGTCATCATCAATGAGGATGACCTCCCATTCGAAACGGTTCGCGATCTCCGGATGCAGTCGATCTGCCGCGGCCGCGATCCGGTCCGCGACCCGCACCACCATCTCGAAATCCCGTCCGGACTTGATCGCCTTGGCGCCAACCTGCATCTCCGCGTACGCCTCGTTGCCAAGCGTGATCTCCTGATCGACCGAGTAGGTGTTCAACTGCCGCCGATCGGTCCCCGCGACGGACTGACACCCCGCGTGGAGCAACGGCGCCGACATGATGCTGAACAGCAGAACGCCACGACGGCACGACGACGCAAAACAGGAGCGTCGAACCGCCGAAACGGACGGCGTGAGCGAGCAGGTTGATCGAGTCACGAGGCGCTCCATGTGCCATGCCCTTCCCGGGGATCGAGTCGAGCCACCGGGCAGATCATCGCCGAAATCCAAACCGACGAGACACCCTTCCAAAATCAAACGAGACCGGAATTCAGAGGCCTGGTTTCTCAGGCGTCTCCGACGTCGAACACCATCGCGCAAAAAAAGAAAACCCCGCCTATCGCTAGGCGGGGTTTCTTTCGTGTGCTTGGCACGGCGTTTTGGCGACCGTTCCAGAGCATTTCCTGACCTGGCAAGCCCTTGTCTGACAAGGACTTACGCAATGACCCCAAGGGGATTCGAACCCCTGTTCCCAGGATGAAAACCTGGTGTCCTGGACCTGACTAGACGATGGGGCCAGTCAAGTGGCCGGGCGGGAAAACCCAGCGTGCGGGGCATGGTAGCGAGGATTTCCACCACGGCAACCAGTGCCCCTGATTCCCGGCCCGCGCTCGAACTGCTGGCAGGCCTTCCAGACCGACTTTCATGACTCCCGAAACAGAGGAAAACCCGTCGATGACTGATCGCAAGACGTTGGAACGTCGATGCTGCTCGTATGAAGAACCTCGATTTCATGACGGCTGATGCTCGATTCCAGAAGGTCATGCTCGGCCTCGGCGTCGTCGCGTTGGCCTTGGGGGTCTTCTGGACCGTCAACCCGAGTTCCACCCTGGCCACGGTCGAGGGTGGCTTCGACCGGACGTCAGATCCCGTCGATCTCGGAACCTTGAGTGGCCAAACGCTTTCGATCCGAGTGATCTCTGGCCCCTTCGGTCCGGGGTACGAAGTTCTCGACGAGAACGGCACGCTGGTCGGCCGCTTCGAGAGCGAATATCAGTTGATCGCGGCCTTCAGCGTTCCCGCGCCGAGCCAGCAACTCGCCGACGTTCCCACCATCGACGACTGGGACTGAACCGTCTTTCAAGACGAATGACCTCGGGGCGGGTAGCCTCTGCGCATGACGACACCTGAGCCACGGGTCTCGACAACCAATCTGATATTTCTGACCCCGCTGGTACACGAGCGGAAGATTCTCGCATCCACCGGAATTCCGGCGGATCGTCTGCACGTGTGCGGGCCTGGCCGAGAAGGCGTTCGTCGATGGGCGGACGGTCACAGTGAGCACAGTGGCCCAGTGATCCTCGTCGGGATCGCCGGGGGGCTCGAACCGGACCTGGCCTCCGGGAGCATCGTGGTCGTCGACGAGGTCGTCGATCAGCGAGGTCGGGTCACGGTGCCGCCCGCCGCCTGCCGCATCGATCTACCCGGCAGCCGTCGAGGTCGCGTCACCACCACCGGCAGAGTCGTCGCGAGTTCCGAGGCGAAACACGCGCTCGGACGAGCGACCGGCGCCTCCATCGTCGATCTCGAGTCGGTGCACTTCGCTGAACTGGCCGACAGCCGCGGATGGGACTGGGGCATCATCCGGGTCGTCGGAGATCCGATGGAAGAAGCGGTTCCTGCGGCACTCGATCGCTTCGTCGATCACCTCGGACGGACGCGAATCGTCGTGGTTGCGATCGAGTTGTTCCAACGCCCCGCCCTGTTCAAGCGACTTCGAGCACTCGGGCGACAAACGCGAGTCGCACTCCTCGCCCTGGGCGATTCCCTTCGCGAACTGGTCCTTCCTCCCTTTGACGGCCCGAAGATCGGCGACGTTCGCATCCGATCCGTTCGCAAACCTGGCGCCGGGTCGATTCTGATCTTCGGTGGCTCCTTCGATCCACCGCATCGGGGACATCTGACCCTTCCATTCGAGGCGGCAGCGAGACTCGGCTGCGATGAGGTGGTCTTCGTTCCGGCACGCGTCAACCCGCTCAAGCAGGAGACGCCCCCGGCCGATCCGGCAGATCGAATCAGAATGCTCGAGGCGGCGATCGAACATCGAAAACCAGATCCCCGATCTCCCGTGATCACCGCCCGGATCGATCGGCGCGAAGTCGATCGAGAAGGACCGAGTTTCACCATCGACACGCTAGAGGCGATTCAACGCGAACTCCTCGAGAAGGCCGGTCGAGACGAGAACGTGGCCCGCCAGCAACCTCAGCTTCGACTCCTGATCGGAAGCGACCAGGCCCTCGATTTCGACCGTTGGCGGGACTGGCAGAAGATCATCGCCCTCGCGCCGCCGGTCGTGATGCCGAGGCCTCCCGAGACTCGAACCTCGCTCGCGGCCAAATATCGGGCGCACTTCGACTCGAACCTCGCAAGCCGCTGGTCGACCTGGACGCTCGATCTGGCCGCCGAGGGGGTGAGTTCCACCGAGATCAGGAGACGTCTGGCCGATGGAGAGGACGTCTCGGCATTACTCCCGGAAGGCGTGCTGAAGGTGATCACCGATCGCGGCCTCTATCGAAAAAACCCATGAGCAGGTCGGCAACCTCGTAGTATGTCCACGTGACTTCTCGCAAGACCCCATCCACCGTCGCGTTCATCAGCCTTGGCTGCCCCAAGAACCTCGTCGATAGCGAGAGCATGCTCGGCTCCCTCCAGGCCGCCGGCATCTCGATCGTTCCCAGCGATGAACCCGCCGACGCCATCGTCGTGAATACCTGCGGTTTTCTCGAGGCCAGTCGCGAGGAATCGCTTCAGGTGCTTCGCGATGCCATCGACCGGAAGTCCAAGGGCGAGATAGGACGCGTGGTAGTCGCCGGATGTCTGGTCCAACGCCACCGAGCGAAACTACTGGATTGGGCACCGGGCATCGACGCGATGATCGGCGTCTTCGATCGGGATCGGATCGTCGAAGCGGTCATGAGCGAGCCGCCGACTCGAGACCATCTTGACGCGGAAGGACCCCGGTACTGGATCGCCGGGAACGCACTTCAGGCGGCGACCGAGCGAGGTAGAAACGTCGTCGGTCTTACGGTCGCCGGGGATGACGGCCGCGGCATCGGGTACTTCGAAGACGATTCGGACCGTTTCCGGCTCACCCCAAGGCACTGGGCGTACCTCCGCGTGAGCGAAGGATGCAACCAGAAATGCGCGTTCTGCACGATCCCCTCAATCCGTGGAAAGATGCGATCCAAACCGCTGGACACGCTCCTGGACGAAGCCCGCCGACTCCTCGACGACGGCTGCGTGGAGTTGAATCTCATCGGTCAGGACACCACCAGTTGGGGCCGGGACATCGGCGACGAACGGGGACTCCCGGGGTTGCTCACATCGATTCACAACCTCTGCGAATCCCATGGCGGTGCGGGACGTGCGAGGCTCATGTATGCGTATCCCAGCAGTTTCACCGACGAGATGATCGACGCGATCCGGGACCTCCCGAGAATCGTGAACTACATCGACATGCCATTGCAGCATGCCAGCGATGCCATGCTCACCGCGATGCGACGAAACGTCACGGCCGAACAGCAACGCACCCTAGCGTTGAAACTGCGGGAGCGGATCCCGGGAATGGCCCTCCGCACGACGTTCATCACGGGGTTCCCCGGTGAGACCGAAGCAGACCACCAGCAACTCCTCGAATTCATCCGCGAAATCGGTTTCGATGCGATGGGCGTGTTCCGATACTCGGGAGAAGCGGGAACTCCGGCTGGAACCATGGAGAAGGATCCCTCCCTTGCCGTTCCGGATGACATCAAGCGGCAACGCGAATCGGAATTGATGCTCTGCCAACAGGAGATCGCCTTCGAGAACGCGGCCTACTTGGCCGAGCAACGGGTACAGATGGACGTGCTGGTGGATGGCGAGGCGCCAGCGGCGTCTGAGATCGACCTTCCCGAGGACGACCCGGCCGTCAAAGCTGAGATTCCAATGCAACTCTCGGTTGGTCGGTGTTACTTCCAAGCTCCGCAAGTCGACTCCCAGACCTGTATCGCGAGCGTCGGACGACTTAGCCCCGGCGAGCTTGTCCGCTGCACGATCGTCGCGAGCGACGGGTACGACCTCATCGCCCGGCCAAGTGACGAACTGGTCCGAAAAACATCGCTTCCGGTCATCGGAGGCTGAGAAAAACCGCGAACGGGGAGATGTTCGTGTTTTTTTTCACAATTTGATCTACGAGTGCTTTCTTCGAACCGATGAAAACGCTAACCTTGTCGGATTACGAGTCGCGAGCGGTTGTTCACGCTCCGGATCGAGCCTTGCTCGATCGGCATTCGAAGATCAGATCGCCTTCCCATAAATGCAGGATTCAAACACCTTTTTTTAGCTTGAACCCCGCCCAGAGGCGCCCCTCACAATTTCCGCCTGAATTTCCGCCTGTCTGTTTCTTCAGGATCGATGTTCACCACGAGCCATGGCCATGGGCCATTGCTTCTCCTCACCAGGTCAGTTGATCGGAGTCCAAACGTGCACGCTCAGATTCCCGAAGTCAGTTTGAAGTTTCGAGTCTCCCCGATTCTTGCCCTGATCCTGCTGACGGCATTCTGGCCGTTCGGAGTCGCGTACGGAGTCGTCGGATCGATTTTCGGCGTGGGCCTGCTCGGCCTCTCCGCAGCCTTGAGTCTTCCCAAGTCGATCGACCTCATGTTTGGTCTGATTCTGGCCTTGATGGCATTCGGTGCCCAGTTCCTCGGAGCCGTATTCCTCGGCATCGAGGTCGGCGGCGCTCAGGTGCCAATGGTCTTCACGACCGCCGTTGTCTGGTTCATCCAGCTCGCCGCCTTCGGACTTGATCTCCACTTCTTTGCCGAGACTCATGTCCGCCAGGTCGAAAGCTCGATTCCGAAGCGACGTGGACGACAGTCCGCCTTTTCCGCCGAAGTCGAACGAACCGCCGCCTGAACCCCGGGCCCCGAAGCCGGGATTCACCTCAAAATCAATGATCTTCATGGATCTTCATGGATATTCATGGATATTCATGGATATTCATGGATCTTCATGGATCTTCATGCCGCCCTCCAAGACCAAGGGCGGTGTTTTTTCGGCGGTTCTCAATTTATCGCCTGAAATCATGGTCCTAAAACCCGCTTTGGAGGGATACTTTTCAGAAGAGTGATCCCGAGCTCAGGCGTTCCCGACGTGCTCGCTCCGGTCTTTGTCGACCGGCTTGGTGCTCGCTCCGACAGGCGTCGGCGCCGGAAAGGTCAGAGGCATGCGTCGCATCCTCGACCCCGAACTCGCGCAATGGCCCATTGAAGAAGACGACCGTCGTCGGATCAGGGATCGCCGCATCTCGATGTTCGGCCGAACGGACTGGTCCGGATACCCGCGAGGATTCCCGGCGTTTGGCCGCACTGGTTTCCTGATCTTCTTGACCGTCATTCAGCCGATCGCGTGCGTGCTCGTCATCGTCGGGTTGCTGCTCGCCGGCACTCCCAATTCCGCGTTCGCGTTTGGCATGACCTTCATCGCTCAGGCCTTGATTCTCGTCATCATCCTTCGCGGACGCCGCCGGAGCGTGCTCCGCGCCGCCGCCGCCGAACTCGGCCACCCAGTCTGCCTCATCTGTGGTTTCTACAATCAGGGACACCGCCAGCAGTTGCCCTGCAGCGAGTGCGGTTCGGAGATGCCGGATCTGCCGGACGAGTTCTTCCCGCCAGTCGAAGCCGACGAACGAGTCGCCGAGATGAAGGCGCAGCGCCGCCGCAGTCCCCCGCTTCGATTCGGCAACGGCTGACGCCTATGAAACGCTGCCCTCTCGGAACCGCGCGAGATGATGCGACGAGTTTCTCCTTCGGCCGCAGTGGGGAGCGCATACCATTTTGAGTCTCAAGGTCGTCGTATCGCCGAGCCACCTCCGGTGACCCGCATCCAGATCCCCCTCCTAAGGTGATTCCGCATGTCCAACATGTTCAACATGCTCAACTTGTTCAACTTGATCGCGAGCCTCTCCCTGGTCAACTTCCTGCTGCAAGCAGCACCGCCCCTGGATTTCGACGATGCGGTGGCGACGCCGGTGATCGTGACCACTCTTCAGATGGATCCGGAGAAACCGCGCTCGATCACCGGTTGGTGGGTGACCCCCACAGGGCTTCTTGAGATCTCCCAAGACGGCCGCTACCGCCAATGGCGCAACCACGATCGGTTCGAACCACCATCGGAAATCGGTCGCTGGCATCGACAGAACCATGCGGTGTTCTGGCTTGAGGCGTACACCCTCCCCCGCAAGGTTCGGCAGCGGGTCGCCCTCTCGCTCCATGACGACCTGCTGATGGCATCCCTCGCCGGTGAGGACAGGACATTCTCGAAGGCCGTCGCGCCTCCAAGGATCAGCGAAGATCGCCTGCTTGGTCACTGGGAAGGCCCAGGAGGAACGATCATGTTCCGGGTCGACCAGAGTTACCAGTGGATCGCACCGGAGAGCACGTCGATCGCCGAAGTGGCTGGGCAGCGGGGCCATTGGTATCTGCTCGAAGATGATCGGCTCGTGATGGAGCCGCTGGTGGCACGCCAGACCCCCGTGATCGAGCAAGTCATTCTGGGCGACGATGGCGGCATCGTCGAGTTCCGGACATCCAAAGGGCCGCTTCGACGGCCTCTGGTCAAAGTGGCTCGACCGATCCCTGAAGAAGGCGAGGCCAAGACGCCGAATCCGATCCCGGCCTCGACCGAATCCGGAAAAGCGCCGGCACCCACGATCGACGGGTAGCCCTCCGAAGGAGTCTCACGGACGAATGCCCGAACTTCCCGAAGTCGAACGAGGCCGGCGCATTGCCGACATGGTGGCGACGGGTCGGACGGTTCGCAGAGTCCGATGCGCCAACGATCGCATCGTCTTCTGCGACCAGACTCCGAGCACCGTGTCGCGACGCCTTCGCGGCACGCGAGTGGTCCGCGCCTGTCGGCACGGCAAGCAACTGTGGCTTGAATTCGAAGGCGGACCGGCCCTGCTCCTTCACTTCGGCATGACCGGCGCCCTTCACGGGTACACAGACGAATCAGAACGACCTCGATTCTGGAAGATCGAACTCGAATTCGAAGATGGGCGACGACTCGCCATGCCGGATCCCCGCCGGTTCGGACGCATTCGACTTCGTGATGATCCGCGCCATGAGCTGCCGATCTCGAAACTCGGATTCGACCCGCTTCTCGACTTACCCGGCCCGGCGACTTTCAGAACCCTCGCCGGGTCGCGTGGGGTGACCGTCAAAGGGCTCCTGCTCGACCAGTCCTTCGCCGCCGGAGTCGGAAACTGGATTGCGGACGAGGTCCTTTACCAGGCTGGCATCGCGCCGCACCGGCGAGTCCGAGATCTTGAAACCGCGGAAATCGAGTCAATAAGACGACGACTCGGCTCGGTGATTCGCAAGGCGGTAGCGGTGAACTCCGTCTCCAGTCGCTTCCCGAAGACCTGGCTCTTCCATCATCGATGGGGGCGACCCGACGATGCCCGGACCCACCGTGGCGAACCAATCGAGATCACCACGGTTGCCGGTCGCACCACGGCGTGGGTACCTTCGAGACAGCGATGAATCCGATCTGGCCCTGCTTTCATGATCCTGCATATCGGCCGACCCACCTTGAGCGGCTGGATATCCATTGGAAGGCCAATCTTCGGATGTTGCGATTCCCCCGCGACCTCGGCCTATTCACGGTGATCTCCCTGATCCCCCTGCTCTTGCTACTCCTCGTTGCCGAGTGGTTTCCGGGCCCGTTCCAAAGCGGCACGGCGACCCCCCGGGCCCCCTGGGTCGAGCTTGAGTCGATCGTGCCGGCATTCGTGCTGCTTGTATTGGTCTTCCTGGTGCTCCAGCACCTCGCTTTCGTCACCGCGATGAACCTGACCTACCTCCACCATGTCCGAGCGGTGCTTCGCGACCGGGGTATTCCACTCTGCGAGCAATGCGGCCAACTCCTCTCCCCTGATCGTCCTGAATCAGCATGTCCGGAGTGCGGCCACCGGCGGCTGGCGACTACACTGATCGATCTTGACTCGCCGAAAAACGGCGAGCCCCTCGGACACCCGTCGCAGGACGCGGCGGCAAACCACCCTCAGAACGGAATACGTCGTTGAAGGTTCGGAATTTCTCGATCATCGCCCACATCGATCACGGCAAGAGCACCCTTGCGGATCGACTCCTTCACGCGACCAGCGCCGTCGACGAGCGAACGGGGCGTGCGCAGATGCTCGACTCGATGGATCTGGAGCGCGAACGCGGCATCACCATCAAGAGTTCCGCGGTCACCGTCATGCACGAGTACCGGGGAGAGACCTACGAACTCAACTTCATTGATACCCCGGGTCACGTCGACTTCACCTACGAAGTCAGCCGGGCTCTCACCGCCTGCGAGGGTGCGATCCTCGTCGTCGATTCCACCCAGGGCGTTCAAGCCCAGACTGTCGCGAACGCGTATCTCGCGATCGAGAACAACCTCGAACTGATCCCGGTGATCAACAAGATCGATCTGCCCGCCGCCGATCCCGACGGGGTGTCGATGGAGATCGAACATGTACTCGGCCTCCCTGCGGAAGATGCGATCTATGTCAGTGCGAAGACCGGCCAGGGAATCCCGGAACTCCTCGACGCGATCTGCGAAAAACTCCCCGACCCCGCTCCTTCGATGGGAGACAAACTCCGGGCCCTGATCTTCGACAGCCACTACGACGACTATCGAGGAGTGGTGGTCTTCGTCCGCGTCTTCGACGGCTCCATCTCCGTCGGTGACAAGATCCGGATGATGGGAACGGGTCGGACCTTCACGGTCACCGAACTCGGTCGATACACCCCGTTCGCCCAGAAACTCAAGACGCTTGGACAATCGGAGGTCGGCTACATGGTCGCCGCGATCAAGACCCTCGGCGATGTCCGAGTCGGCGACACCGTGACCCTGGAGTACGATCCCGCCCCCGAACCGATGCCGGGCTACAAAGAGCCGAAGCAGATGGTCTTCTGCGATTTCTATCCGTCTTCGGGAGACGACGAAGGCGGAAAGCGAAGCGACTTCGAAAGCCTCCGCGAGGCCGTCGAGCGGCTCCACTTGAACGATGCGAGTTTCACGTTCGAAGTCCAGCACTCTGAAGCGCTCGGCTTCGGATTCCGTTGCGGCTTCCTCGGTCTGCTGCACATGGACATCGTCCAAGAGCGACTCGAGCGCGAGGGTGGCGTCGCGATCGTCCAGACGGCTCCCACCGTCTCGTACATCGTGGATCTGAACGATGGAAGCACCCTCGAGATCCAAAACCCCGCGGACCTTCCGGACATGTCCCGCGTCAAGGCAATCCGGGAGCCGATCGTCAAGATCGAGATCATCTGTCCAGTGGAGAACATCGGCGATCTGATGAGACTCGCCGACTCCCGGCGCGGGAGCTTCCGAGGCCAGCGTTTCGTAAGCGAGACCCGACAGATTCTGGACTACCAACTTCCACTCGCCGAAATCATCTACGACTTCTATGACAAGTTGAAGTCGATCACCCGCGGCTACGGCACGATGGACTACGAGATCACCGGATACGAGGTGGAGAATCTCGTGAAGGTCGAGATCCTCATCAACGGAGAGCCGGTCGATGCACTCAGCATCATCTGCCATCGCTCGGGCGCCGAAGGCCGAAGCCGGGCGATCCTGGCGAAACTTCGGAAGCAGATCGATCGACATCAGTTCGAGATCCCGCTGCAGGCGGCGATCGGCGGGAAAATCATCGCTCGAGAGACCATCAAGGCGTTGCGGAAGAACGTGACCGCCAAGTGCTACGGTGGCGATATCACGCGAAAGCGGAAATTGCTCGAGAAGCAGAAGGAAGGCAAGAAGCGGATGAAGAACATCGGAAGCGTCAACATTCCGCAGGAGGCCTTCATGGCGGTCCTGGAACAGGAAGGTTGATGCCCGAGGAGGTCTCGCGCTGACGGTCCGCCGTGATCACGCCAGATTCGAAGGTATTCACACGAAGGAACCCAAAGGGTAGAACCATGCACCGATACGAGAGACTCGTCGTCCATTCCCTGCTCGCCCTTCTCACCGTCGCGATGCTCGCCGATTTCGGTGGCCGAGAATCGGTGGCGATCGGCGACGACGCCGAACCTGCGAAGGAGACCCTCGGACCCGCCGACGAACTGATCCTCCGAGGCAAGTCGGGTGACCTCACCCTGCGGGACGACGACGGCGACCTCGCCTTCGGCGACGACCCGACGGCGCGAGCCTGGAGCATCGGCGCCGTCAACGTGCCCAAACTTCTTGGCCTGCTGATGGAGAGCGATCGTTTCGGCGAGGACCGCAAGGAGATTCAGGCGACGGCCGAAACGCAGAACGCGACGTTCGAGGCGCAATTCAAGGACTTTCAAGAAGAGCATGTCGACGTCACCCCGGAGAGTCCGGAGTTCCCCGAAGTACAGGCCCGATTCCAGGCGATGATGCAGGAGTACCAGACCTGGCAAAAGGGAACAATGGCGATCCAGCAGCGACTCGGTGCGGAGCAGATCGAAGTTGCATATCGGGAGCTGATCGAAGCGGTGGACATCGTCGCGGAGAAGCGAAACATCGACATCGTGACTCGCTTCGTACCAACCAGCGATCCGTTCAAAGCCGACAGCATGGAACTGGCCAGCGAGCAGGTGCGACGGCGACTCTTCCTTCGCTACCCGGACGCGATCGACATCACCGAGGCCGTCTCAGCGGAACTCGGCCTCTAAATTGATCAGGGTTGATCGGGGTTGATCGGGGTTGATCGCTTCAGCCCTCTACATCCGACGCTGCGCGATCTCGAAAGTCGGAAGGATCCTCAAGGCGGGCGATCAGTCGATTCGCGACCACCTCTCGGACCGAATCGAATGTCGGCGAGGGTACCCCGGCTTCTCGGCATTCCTGCGCGATGCTGGTGACCGGCCGACCGGCGAGTCCACACGGCACGATAAGGTCGAAGTGCGATAGATCGGGATCGACATTGAGTGCGAGGCCGTGCATCGTCGCCCAGCGAGATACCCGAACGCCGATCGCCCCGATCTTCCGACCGCCCTCGCCATCCTGATCCTCTTCCTGCCGACCAACCCAGACACCAGTCGCTCCCGGATCGCGGCCCGCCACCAACCCGCACATCCCGATCGCCTCGATCAACACTTGTTCAAGAAGTCTGATCCAACCATGGATCCGGACGCCGAGATCATTGAGATCGACCATGGAATACACCACGAGCTGGCCTGGACCGTGATAGGTCACATCCCCACCCCGATCCGTCTCGTGGCGTTGGACACCGTGGGCGGCAAGCGCTTCTGGAGATGCCAGCACGTTCTCGGTCGCTCCAGGCCTCCGTGAGACCGTCACCACGGGTGGATCGTGTTCGAGGAGCAACACAAACCCGCGTCGGGTGCCCTCCGCACGTGCTTCGAGGACCCGTGCATGCAGTTCTCTCTGCAATGCCAGTCCGCTCTGATAGTCGATGGGACCGAGCCGGCGAATCTCCAGCCAATCCGCCGGGGGGCTTCCAGACGCGAAATCGAGCTGATCTGGGGGCTGCAACGGATGGTTCATCCGTGTACCGTATTCGGTTCCATCTCCCATTTGGAGAACTCTTTTCGAGAGTCCGGTTCATTCATGTCGCGGATACATCCCACAGCCATTCTTGACTCACGCGTCGAACTCGCCGAAGACGTAGAGATCGGCCCCTACTGCGTCCTCGAGGGGGCGATCCGGATCGGCAGAGGTACCCGATTGCGAGCCCATTGCTTCATGCAGGGGCCGATGATCATCGGTGAAGACAACGATATCTGGCCCTTCTCGTCGCTCGGCGTCGCGCCCCAGACCCTTGATTTTGACCCCAAGACCCAAGGGCCGGGAACGCTGATCGGGAATCGGAACGTGTTTCGGGAACATTCCTCTGTCCATCGTTCGATCGACGACAAGGAACCGACCAGAATCGGCGATGACAATCTCTTCATGGACTCGGCACACGCGGGGCATGACTGCCAGGTCGCCAATCACGTCGTTCTCGCCAAGGGATCCGTGCTCGGTGGGCACGCCATCATCGAGAACAACGTGATCATTGGTGGCAACGCCGGCGTCCATCAATTCGTCCGGATGGGCCGTGGCTCGATGATCAGCGGCGCCGCAGGAACCGCGCTCGACGTCCTTCCATGGTTCATGGTGACGCTGCTGAACAACGCGAGCAGTGTCAACCTCATCGGTCTTCGTCGCGCTGGGCACACCCACGAGGACATCGACATCGTCCGACTAACCCACAAGCTCTTCTGTCGAAGCGGCCTCACGGTGGCCGCCGCGACCCAACGACTTCGTGAACACGCCGGGCAACCGATGGCCGACGAGTATCTGGCATTCCTCGAGAAATCGACCCGCGCGATCTGCACGATGCGAGGCCGCAAGACCATGGCACGGAACGCTTCGTTCCAGGCTACCGACTCCACGTGAACGGGACCGGGATGCCACCTCCCGTGATCGCGGTCGATCTGCGCGTGATCGCCAGCGGATCTGCGGGGAATCTCTCCATTCTGACCCTCCGGCGATCTGGCGACCCGCGCCCGATCCATGTCTGCATCGATCTGGGAATCGGCCCCCGAACCCTCGCCCGACGTCTCGATGCCCACGCCCCCGACATCGACCTCGATCATGTTCGAGCCGTCGTCGTCACCCACCCCGACACGGATCACCTTCGGCCCACCTGGCGTCGTTCTCTCGAGGCTCGAGGCTGGCCGGTGTTCGCGGCCCCGAGTCATCATGCCGCCCTCGCCCGACATGGCGTCCCGGGAAGACAACTCCTCCCGCTCTCCGATGGCGGAAGAAGCGTGCCCGTGGTGAAGGAACTTCTGGACGTGACCATCACGCTCGGACCGCATGACGACCACGGATCGGCCGTTCTTCGTTTTGGACTCCGCACCGGACCCATTCCGACGACGATCGGATGGGCGACCGACATTGGCCGCGTGACCCCGCAGGTGCGAGGTCTGCTTGCCGGATGCAATCTGATCGGTGTGGAATCAAACTACGACCCGGGACTCCAATCGGCATCGCAACGCCCCCCCTTCCTCAAGGAGAGGATCACCGGAGGCCATGGCCACCTCTCCAATCGCGAGGCGATGGATGCCGTCCGCTCGACGACGGATCGCTCGCGACTCGACGCGATCGTGCTCCTCCACCTTTCTCGCGAATGCAACGATCCCGCGATCGTTCGTCAACTCTGGAACGAGCAGGACGCGGAACTCGCGGAGCGGCTCCACATCGCGGACCAGAATATTCCCCTCGATCCGATCAGGGTCTTCAAGGCGACCGATCCTGGCACCCCAGACCTGCTCCCCTATCCCGATCTGATGCCCGGCATCCCAACCTGATCAACCTGATCAACCTGATCAACCTAGAACCGGGGGTTCTACGCCGACGTCGAATTCGAGCACGGCGTCCGCGGTGGCCGACTCGAAAGCCGCCCGGTTCAGTTCGCGCCACGCCACCGCGTCGACCGTGAACCGACCGATCGGATCGCCCGCGAGACAGATCGGTACCAACAGCGGAAGCCCTTCGCACCTCTCAAAAATCGACGCGACGAAGTCGCAGACCCTTTGGCCGTGGTCCTCGATTCGGCGGTAGACCTGCACCGGCGGCCCGGGAACGACCTCGAAACCCGAGCCCCCGAGTTCTCCGGGCGGCTCCCGTTCGGTCCACCAGGCGACCGGCGACCCGGATTGGAGGATGGTCCCTGGCTGAGCACAGGCCAGCGTCCCCCGGATTCCAGCCGCGTCGAAATCGACCTGGGGCATCTCCAGCAGATCCGAACCGACCCAGCGAGACCATCGCAGCCCCGAATAGACCGCCGTTTCAATCGAATGCGACGCGTCCTGGGCGATCTCCGTCAAGGCGTCGGGAATCGGCGTGCCCACCCAGACCGACTCCAGGATGCGAGACGCGGCGTCGATCCCGATCCGGGCACGATCTCGGGCAAGGCCGCGATCAGACGCGTCGAGAAGATCCAGATCCCCCAGCGCGAAGGTGATTGACTGCAGGCGGATCACCTCGGGAATCGAGTCACGCCATCTGGCCGCGTCCTGGTTCGAATCCGCAGCGCGGCGAAGTCCTTCGCCCGCCTTGACGAGGTCCGTCCAGTGCCCGAGCAGCGTCGTCCACGTGACGAGGTCGGTCGGTAGCTTCGATCGATGATCCGGCGCGTCTTCCACATCCACAGGATAGATGCGGAGGCAACGTGGCGGGTGCCCTTCATCCCCAGCAGCAACCTTCACGACCCGTTACCTTCCTCGCTTCATGAGCGATCGGATCCTCCACGAATGCGGCCTTGCCGTCGTCAGGCTGCTGAAGCCTCTGGACTGGTATCGAGACAACCGAGGCGATGCGCTCTGGGGGCTTCGTCGCCTCTTTCTGCTCATGGAGAAGCAGCACAACCGCGGGCAGGACGGGGCCGGCATCGGATCCGTTCGATTCAACATGCCGGCCGGCGAGCGATTCATCAGTCGGCTCAGAAGCGCCAAGCGGAACCCGATCGAAAGACTGTTCGATACCGTGATGAAGCCCCTTCGGAACATCTCCGAAGAAAAGTTCGCCAGACTCTCCGCGGCCGAATTGAAACAACGAATTCCGCTGCTCGGCGAGTTGATGTTGGGCCACCTGCGATACGGCACACATGGCGGACGGACGATCGACGCCTGCCACCCTTACCTCCGCAAGAGCATCGTCGCCAGTCGGAATCTCGCGGTCGCGGGGAACTTCAACCTCACCAATTCACCTCACCTCTTCAAGGAACTCGTGGAGTACGGCCTCGATCCGGTGGGTGATTCCGATACCCAAGTGGTGCTTGAGAAGATCGGCTACTACCTCGATCGCGAGCACGAGCAACTCGCGGCGACGATGGGACCGGGATCGTTCCAGGGCCTCGAAGGCCGGACTCTCGCCGAGGCGATCTCCAATCAACTCGATCTCGTCCGGGTGTTGCGGAACGCCGCGGATCGCTTCGACGGCGGTTATGTCTTCGCTTCGCTCGTCGGAAACGGCGATCTTCTGATCTGCCGCGATCCTGCGGGAATCCGACCCGCGTTCATCTACCGCGATGAAGCCGTGGTGGCGGCGGCGAGCGAACGCGCCGCCCTCGTGACCGCCTTCAACGTCGAACCCGACCAGATCGAGGAGCTCCCCGCGGCCCACGCACTCGAAGTCAAGCGAAACGGTGATATCCGCATTGCGCCGTTCACCGAACCGCTGCCCCTCAAGCGTTGCACGTTCGAACGCGTCTACTTCAGCCGCGGCAACGACCGTGACATCTATCAGGAACGGAAGCGACTGGGCGCCAACCTCGCGGAGCGCGTGCTTCAGAGAATCGACTGGGACATCGAACATACCGTGTTCGGGTTCATCCCCAACACCGCTGAAACGGCATTCGCCGGCCTCCGGGAGGAGATCGACGCCAATCTCCGCCGACGCAACGGCGAGGAACTCTGGAAACGCATCCAGTCCGGAACCGTGACAAGAGAGGACGTCGATCGACTGATCCGGACCCGGGCACGCTCGGAGAAAGTCGCCCACAAGGATCAGCGACTTCGAACCTTCATCACCCACGATTCGGCTCGCCGGGATCTGGTCTCCCATGTGTACGACGTCACTCGCGGAACGGTGACCAGCGAAGACACGCTGGTGGTCGTCGACGATTCCATCGTTCGCGGAACGACCCTTCGGGATTCGATCATCACCATGCTCGCACGCCTGGCGCCACGACGAATCGTGGTCGTCTCGAGTGCACCGCCAATCATGTACCCGGACTGCTACGGAATCGACATGAGCCAACTTGGCCGCTTCATCGCGTTCGAGGCGGCCGTCTCCCTGCTGCGAGATTGTGGCGAGGAGGAACTTCTGGTCGAGGTCGAAGCGAAGTGCGAGGAGCAGGTGGACTTCGAACCGACCGCGATGCGGAACCACGTCTCGATGATCTACGACCGGTTCACCTTGGATGAACTCTCCGAACGGGTCGCCATGTTGATCCGGAGTGATTCTCTCGAATGGAAGGGCGACATCGAGATGGTCTATCAGGACATCGACGGACTCCGACAGGCGATGCCCGGACACACCGGCGACTGGTATTTCACCGGGGAGTATCCGACTCCAGGCGGATACCGCGTCCTCAATACCGCCTATCTGAACTGGCGGCGAGACGACGAAAGCCGGGCCTATTGAGGCCCTCAGACCCGAACCTCGGTGATGGCGGTCAAGACGAACCGTCGTCAAGTTGACGAATCAGGACGCGTCTCTGACGACGCCATTCCATCCGAATGGTGGTCAGGACCCTGAGATCAACAAATGCTTCCTGAAAATGCCCCTCGACAAGGCCATTCGCGAATTTTCGCCGGACCTCGGAGACCCTCTGCCGACCGGTGGACGACGACCTCGCCTCACCGAGCCGACCTCCGAGCAGCCATGATTCGAGATCTCGCCACGCTGGCCAGTGGGAACGGGCCGCTTGGCCCTTCTGCCCAAAGAGAGTTGATCTCCCGGCTCTAACACGGGCGGCTCGACAACGCCCATCCGGGTCAGGAGGCCGGCCACCGTGTCCGAACAGGATTGATGGTCGCCTGAAGGACAACTCCGTCACCCGGCGAAAGAAACCTGAATTCTTCTTGAATCAGGTGTGTCGACTCGTCATCCTCAAAGTCAGAGGCTGAGATATCGGGAGGCCCCGCTGGAGGAGCGGGGTCTTCCGTTTTTTGGCTTCTCGGGGCTTTGGGCCTTCTTCCGGAGGGCTATCCCCCATCCGAAAGAGAGACCACCAACCAAAAACGGCCGGTGAGGGCTCCGCCTTTCGACGCTAAGGTCCTCCCGAAACCCCCTTTCGGTGTCTTGACGCTTGAGAGTCAGGCTGCTCTACTACGCGACTCGCCGGAGTCACTCCTGATCCGGCATCGTTTCGGCGTTCTCCACTTCATTGGTGGGCAGCGCCGGTTCAAATTCGACCCGCTCCGAAGCCTACGGGCATGGATCGGGGTTCCATTCAGTGGGATGCTCGAATGGCCCGTTATCTCGGCCCCAAGGTTAAACTCTCCCGTCGCGTCGGTGTTCCGATCGCGGATATCCCGAAGCACACCTCCAAGCGGCAGCTGAACCCGCCGGGCCAGCACGGTTTCCGTGGTCGTCGCCCGAAGGACTACGGCATCCGCAAGGATGAGAAGCAGAAGCTTCGTTACCACTACAACGTGATGGAGCGACAGTTCCGTCGCTACGTCGACGAAGCGACGCGGCGCCCGGGTAACACCGGTGAGCTGCTTCTTCAGCTTCTCGAATGCCGACTGGACAACGTTCTCCGACGTACAGGTCTCACCCGTACCGTTTGGGCCGCTCGCCAGATGGTGGTCCACGGGCACGTGCTCGTGAACGGGAAGAAAGTCGACCGTCCGAGTTATGCGATCAAGGTCGGTGACGAGATCACCCTGCGTGAGAAGATCCATTCGCTCGTTCGCGAGAACATGGAATCACTTGCAGGCCACATGGTCCCCGGTTGGCTTTCGATGAACCCGGCGGAACTGACCGTCAAGGCCGTCGCCAATCCGACCTCGGACCAGATCCCGTTCGATGTAAACACCAACCTGATCGTCGAATTCTACCGTTGACCCCAATGGGCATTCGGCCTCGACGTGTCGGTCCGCTTGACGGTCTGCGCACCAAAACGGGCCGTCGCGTCCGGATCCCTTCGAGGCCTTCAGTGGCACCGATGGACCGATGCGACGGCCCTTTCGCTTGAAACGTCCATCAGTTCTCGTGCCATCGGTTGAACGCTCGCAGAACGCTCGTCGTCATTCATGGAGTCGTCCCAGAAGCGGACGAAACAACTCCCCTCCCGATCATCGCCGTATCCGGAAGCCCCCATGTTCCAGTTCCTCCGCAAGTACGACAAGTGGATCCTCGCCGTGGGCGGTTCGCTGCTGATGATCACCTTCCTGGTTCCTCAAGCCATTCAGGGACTCTCTGAATACAGCGCACAGACGGGCGCCACTTGGGCCACGGTCGGGGCCTCAAACGAATCCGTGTCGTCTGGTGAGGCCGATCTGCTCCGGGGACAGACCCGCTTGATCGATCTCCTAGGAAGCGGAACCCCCCTCGGCCAACTGGGGGTCGGGAACAATCCGGCCCACTGGTATCTCCTGGTTCGAGAGGCCGCCGCCGCCGGGCTGATTGCAGGGACGACTTCGGGTTACGAAGTCGCAGAGTCCATCGCGGCCAACCGGCCCGCCGACGAAGGCGTCACGCCCGAGATGGTGATCCGCAGCTTTGCCAGCCAAGCCGGCTTAAGCCCGCAGCAGACGCTTGAGACGTTCGCAGAAATCCGGGGCGTCACCCAGCTTTTGGCCCTCGTCGGAACCGCGGGTCGGTTTAGTGATACTCGACTCCGCAGCGCCGCGGCCCAGAAGTCACTCGGCGTCGCCGCCGACGTCATGGTCATCGACGCGCGAACCAATACCACCCTGCCGGCGCCCGTGGTTGAAGAATCAAGCCTGACGGATCAACTCGCCGCTCACCGCGAAACGCTCCGCGACGAAAGTGAGAAGGGCTTCGGCTATCGAATCCCCGATCGGTTCAAGCTCGAGTGGCTGATGATTCCGAAGTCCTCGGTCCGTGACTCACTGGAAGACAGCCCGGAACTCGGCCCGATCGAACTCCGCAAGTCGTTCATGAAGGATCCAACCCGATTCGGCGCCCTTGCCAACTCCGGTGACTTCAGCAGCCGCGAAGACCAGGTCCGAAACGTGGTCTTGGACGAACTGACCGATGCTCGGATGAAGGCCATCGCGAAGTTTCTCTCCGACCAGTTGCAGTTTCCCCGCCGTGGCATCAACCGCATCGGCCTCCACTACGATCTCCCTGCGAACTGGCCCGAGCGGCGACAGAGTCTTACCACCCTCGCAGATGAAGCCGCCGCGGAGTTCGATCTCCCTCTGCCGACCTACCGTTCGAGTGGTCAGGATTGGCTCGAAATCGAAGACCTCGACGACCAGGATCGTTTCGGCGATCTGGCGAAAAGTGGCACTGAGCTCTTCGGGCGGAATCAAATGTCGCTTCCCGAAGTGATCCCGGCGATCAAGGAATTCGGCGGCAGCGATACGGTCGCCGTGCAAGCCGAGGTTGGTCTCCCACCGATGACGGCGCCGAACGGAGATCTCTTCCTTGCCCGGATTATCGCCACGGATCCCTCTCGTCCACCGGCAGACCTCGACGAGGTCCGATTGGCGGTTCGCACTGACGTCGAGGCGATCTTCAAGTACGAGGCACTGGCCGCTCGACTCGGCGAAATCGAATCGGCGGCTCGAACCGACGGACTTCGATCCCTTGCGGTGAAGTACGGCGTCCCAATCGAATTCGCTCCGGACATCCGAGAGGCGAACCTCCAGTTTCTCTTGCAGTACGGAATCCAGCTTGCCTCTTCGATTCCTGGACTCGGTACCGATGCGCCTGCCATCTCCGCCGTGATCGAACGAGCCATGAAACTCGATCCGACCATTCCGGTCGCGGATCAGCCGGTCGACGAGAGGATCTTTGCGATCGCCCTTCCCGACAAGCTCTCGATCCTCGTGGTCTCGATCGACAAACTGGCACCGCTCACCGAAGAACAATGGGCAGGACTCGCCGCGAATCAAGGCCCCCTTCAGGCGGCAATTGCTCAGGACCTCGCCGCCTTCGATGCCGAGTCGGTCTTCGGTTTCGAGGCTATGAAGGACCGTCATAAGTTCGAACGGTCCCGCGAAGACTTGGAAGAAGACGAGTTTGCGGACAAGGGCCCAGCCGTCTGATCGACTGATCGATTGAATTCGTGGCAAGGTCAAGACCGACTCCGGGCTTTCGAACCTCCTCCACCTTCCCCCTCTCCCGGATGGAACCGTGAGCAACATCGAACCACTCCCGAACATCGACTTCGAGCTGTTCTCAAAGCTCGACCTCCGCGTCGCTACGGTGACCGCCTGCGAAGCCCACCCCAATGCGGACAAGCTTCTGAAGGTCACGCTCGATGATGGCACCGCAGAGGGACGCCAGGTCTGCGCGGGCGTGAAGGCGTGGTACGAGCCGGAAGAGCTCGTCGGCAAGCAGGTCGTGATCGTGGCGAATCTCGAGCCCCGGAAACTTCGTGGCGAGATCAGCCAAGGCATGATCCTCGCCGCCAGCAACCTGAAGGACATCGCCGATTCGGACGAGACCTCGGGCGACGGAAAACCAGGGCCCGATGAGCGAGACGTGGTCATGGTGACCATCGACAAGCCCGTCAAGCCGGGTTCCCGCGTCAGCTGAAACCAACGGCGCGATGCCGAGCCATGAGCCGCGAGCCATGAGCCATGAGCCATGAGCCCGTGGCTACTGTCTCATGTGCATCCGATTCGGGCGTCCAGAGACGGCCTCCCGTCGCGAGATCTCTTTCGGTATTCCTAAAACCGAAACCGTCACACCACCGTGCGCCGCCGCTACGGACGCCTGGAACCAAAACCCTCGGGCCGACTCACTCCCCGGATCGGCACATGAAGTGACGAGGATCGCGTCCGATCCCCTCGTTCTCGAGCATCGTGGTGACGTCGCGGGGGACCTTCGACGTCAACGCCGTCCAGCGGGACCAATCGAATTCGATGCGAGCCCCCTCGGATCTTCCTGAAGATCCAAGGGGTCGCTCTGCATGGTTGATGGTGTGGAAGGTGACCGTCGGAACCACGATCGCCTCTGCCCTCGCTCAGTTCGCCGGATCGAGCCCGATGGCGGCCGCGTCACGATCGGAAAGCATCGCCCCGTCGGATCGTTCTCGCACCGTGCCGTCTCGTTTACGGCTGCGATCGCATCGAGGCTCGTTCCGCAGATCCTCGATCGCCACTTCGCCGAGCGAAGCCACACATCTTGCACGGCTCACTCCACAGACGTCGGCAAGATCGTCGCCGAATCGACCGAAGGTTCCCTCCGGATCGGGGATGACGATTCCCGCGTCGAGCGGATTGTCGATCCCCTCGGCCTTGGCCTCTTCGAGCGCCTTCAGCACGGCGTGGCGCAGGTTCATCACCGCAGACCATTCGTGATCACATCGCGCGGAGAGATCGAGCGGTTCGCAGAGGTGGACGTTGGCGTCCTCTGATCCTTGGAGCGCTCGAAAAGCCTCGTCGGCGGTGTGTGGCACGACCGGCTCGAGGAGGCGACAAAGCAGACTTGAGATCGCGTGCATGACGGTCTGCGTTCGCCGACGCCGAGGCGATCCCACCGCGTCGCAATAGAGCCGATCCTTCGTGGCCACGAGGTAAATGGCGCTCAACGTCTCATTGCAGAAGTCATAGATGACCTGATGGGCATCTCGAAAAGCGTAGGTCGAGAACGCATGGCGAACCCGCTGTTCGACCCGGACGGCCTCGGCCAACGCCCACGCATCGATCGACTCGGGCTCGATCGAATCAAGTGACACGCCGTCTCGATCCACATCGAAGTCCGCGAGATTCCCCAGCAAGAACCGAAGGGTGTTGCGAATCTTTCGATAGCTCTCTCCGGCGACCCTGAAGAAATCGAGATCAACCTTGATGTCGTTCTCGAAGGGAAGCGAGCAGACCCACCATCGACAGACATCGGCGCCAAAGTCCTTGAGGAGCTCATCGACGCTCAGGGCGTTTCCGGAGGACTTGGACATCTTCCGACCGTCCTTGCCCACCATGAAGCCGTGGGTGAGCAGCGTTCGATACGGCGCCTCACCGGTCGCCCCGAGGGCGGGAAGCAGCGAGAGTTGGAACCACCCACGATGCTGATCACTCCCCTCGAGGTAGAGATCCGCCGGAATCCCCTGCCCGCGGGCACGCATCACGGCCGCCCAACTCGAGCCTGACTCGAACCAGACGTCGAAGATGTCCTGCATCTTCTCCAGCGTCGTGACATCCACACCTTCCGGAGCGTCTGGATCCGACGCCGGGTCCCAGCCTTCCAATAGTTCCGCGGGGCGATCGCTGAACCAGGCGTCCGAGCCGCGAGCTTCGAAGGCAGCTGCGACCGCGCGGATGGAGGCCGGCGTGAGGAGAACTTGTTCGTCGGGCATTCGGAAGGCTGGGATCGGCAGTCCCCAGGCCCGTTGCCGGGAAAGGCACCAGTCCGGTCGGGATTCGATCATGCCTTGCATGCGTTTTCGACCCCACGCAGGAATAAAGTTGACGTTTTCGCCGGTCGCGGTCATCGCCATCGCACGCAGACTCTGACCGTCTCGCTTGGTCGGCCGATCGACTGCGACGAACCACTGCTCGGTGGATCGGAAGATCACCGGTGTCTTCGAACGCCAGTCATGCGGATAACTATGCATGAACAGCTCGTGATGAACCAGATGACCACTCTCCCGCAGCCGAGCGGTGATGAGTTCATTGCCGTCCCAGATCGACTTGCCCTGCAGCCAGTCCGGTGCCGTCTCGTCGTACGTGCCGTCTCCGAGGACGGGACAGTAGACCTCGAGCCCCTCACGCTGGCCGGTTCGATAGTCCTCTTGCCCGTGCCCGGGCGCTGTATGCACGAGGCCGGTGCCATCTTCCAGTGTCACGTAATCGGCTTCGACGATTCGACCGATCCGTTCCAGCAGCGGATGACGGTACTCCAGTCCGAGCAGATCACTGCCGGCGCATTCCGCCAGCACCTCGACCTCTTCGATTCCGCATTGTTCGACGACCGCTTGCAGCAGCTCGCGTGCGATCACCGACTCCTGCCCATCGAGGCGGGCGAGCACGTATCGGTACCTCGGCCCCACCGCAATGGCAAGATTCGCGGGGAGGGTCCAGGGCGTCGTGGTCCAAATCATGAAGCTCGGCGTCGTCTCGATCTCGACTTCGAAAGCCTTCCCGACCGCCTCGCGATCGACGGCTTCAAAGTCGACGAAGACCTGTGGATCCTCTCGATCCTCGTATTCGAGTTCCGCCTCGGCCAACGCGGTCTGATTCTCGATGGACCAGTGCACGGGTTTGAGATCGCGATAGACGACGCCCTGCTCAACAAGCTCGGCAAAGACCTCGATCGTCCGCGCTTCGTACTGCGGATCCATGGTGAGATACGGTTCGTCGTAGTCCGCGAGCGTGAGCAGTCTTTGCATTTGGACTGCCTGGAGCTTGATGAATTTCTCCGCGTACTTCGCGCACTCTCGGCGAATCGCAATTCGTCGAGAGTCCTCCGGAAGCGTCGCGAGTTTGGCGGCTTTCCCCTTCTCATGGAGTTCGATCATCACGCGGTGCTCGATCGGCAGACCATGACAGTCCCAACCCGGCGTGTAGGGACATCGCATGCCCTCCATCAGACGCGAGCGAACCACGATGTCCTTGAGGACTTTGTTGAGCAGATGCCCGACGTGGATGGAACCATTCGCATATGGCGGACCATCATGAAATCGGAAGGTCGGGGCGCCCGCCTCGCGACGAGCATCGTCGATCCGAGCGTACATCGAAGCGGCTTCCCAGCGGGCCACGGTCTGGGGTTCGTTTTGGGCGAGGTTGGCCCGCATCGCGAATGTGGTCGCGGGGAGATTCAGGGTGTCCTTGAATCCTCGGGGCTTTTTCGAAGTCGGGTTGGTGGACTGGTCGGACATGGGAAATGGAAATCCGGAGATGCGTGGGAGACGCCACAGGATACCGAAAGCCCTTGTCCTCACCCTGGCCCAAGAGCCGTGGAAGGTTGTCTTTGCCATCGCTCTGACGCGATCTGAAGGCAGGTGTCCCGCGACTGCCCGTCCCAGACCCGGACACGACCAACTCCCGCCGAGACACCGGACCCGGGCCCAATCAGGCCGGCCTTCCGCCCGATGGACGAGAAACTCAGTCCTCTGGGACCTCGTCTCCGGGCTTGATGACCTCATCCAGGTATTGCTGGAACGCCCCCTGTTGATAACTGATGAAGCAGAAGACATGGTGGAGCGTGAACCACTCGATGTCGGATGGATCCTTGTCCAGATCGGCCCGGATACGGTTCAGCTCGGCGAGGATTTTTTCAGATTTCATGGTGAGGAAGCGTATCACGGCCGCGATCGCAAGATGCCCGATCGTCGAGGACGGGCATCGATCATGCCACCCGGAGTACTAAAATTTGATCCAAGTGCTCGATTCGATTCGATTCGGGAGTGAATCGATGGCTGATGCAGACTGCCCAAAAGAAAAACCCGACCTGCTGAATTGTGTCCAGCAGGCCGAATTTGTTTGAATCGGGCGACTCTCCTCCAAGGTCGCTCAACTCAACGCTCAGATTTTTCGAAGAGGGCTCAAGGTAGACGGCTTCGAAACTCGTCGCAACTGAAAGAACTCCCTTTTTTTTGTTTCTCAAATCGATGTTACGACTGACCCAATAAAATTGAGGATCTCGGCTTCGAAACGTGGCTTTTCGATCGTTTATTGGCTCGGCGGCTCGGGACCTTGGAGGTCGGTGTCGGCTTCAGATTGAAGGTGATCGTGCGCGTGACCCCCCTCTTCGAGGAGCCCACTGCCCCAGGCGATGACGAGCCCGAGGATGAGCATCGAGGCCATCGCGACTCGATCATGTTTGTGGAACTGCAGTTCAGGAAGGACGTCGCTCGCCGCAATACAGATGAAGGTGCCCGCGCTGAACGCCAGTGCATAGATCGTGAAGAGTTCGGCGTCGGATGCGAGATCCGCCCCCAGCCGGAAGAGGAGTACGCCGAGCGGAATCATCAACGCGAAGACGACGTTGACCAGATGCATCGCGGTTCGGCTTCTTCCGGAGCGCTGCATCAGTGCCACGATCGTGAAGGCATCGAAGGGCTTGTGCAGGACGATTCCGAGAAACACGGTGAATCCCAGCAAGCCGAAGAACATCCCGTCCGCGGAAACGGGTGCCGGCCCGAGGGTCGCAAGTTGTGCCTCTCCACTCGCGACGGCGGCCCCGAGGGCGATTCCGGCGAGAAGGGTATGAACCGTCAGGCCGATGAGCGCCCCGATCCAACCAAGGCGGTGTTCGGTGACGGGTGCATCTTCAGCGCAGACGGCCGTCGATCCGTGATCGTGGCCGCAGGTATGCCCTTGTTCGTCGGGAGTTTCGTGATGATGAAAACAGAAGAACCGCTCGAGCAGGAACATCGCGAGGAAGCCGGCGACCGCGGCGAGCATCACGTCGTGCATCGAGGGGCCCGAACCATGCGCGTGCACCACTGCTTCCGCGGCGTGCCCGAGCATGTGGAGCATCCCGACGCCGAGCATGACGCCTGAGACAAGACAGAGGGCCAGTTGCATCCGACGGTGCGTCAGCGAGAGCCAACCGGGAACGAGCCCGCCAAGCACGGAGACGACCAGGATGATCCCGCTGTAGACGATCAGGGTTACGAACGCGGACATGAAAGAGCCTCCTCGACCAAAGATACCGCCCAAGGCCGTCTGGGGCGGATCTCGGATGAGTCCGATCGTTGACGGCGGCTGGATGGCAGGTAGCGGTCGGGATATACTGCGGCCCCACCGACGTCCACCACCGTCGGAATCTGCGGGGCCGTAGCTCAATTGGGAGAGCGCCTCGGTCGCATCGAGGAGGTTGTCGGTTCGATCCCGATCGGCTCCATTCGCCCGCAAGCCCTCTTCACCCCGTCTCGGGGGAAGGGGGCTTTTCTTTGGCGGAACCCCTCGAATTTCAGGCCGAGACGCATGATCACCACCATAGGAGCGAGCGAGGGCGTATCTCCATCACGCCGGCGATTTCGCCACCTTATTAAGCGCATGTATTGCATCTATCGCCTGTATCGCATCAAAAAACGCCCCTCCAACTAAAAAGAACAAGAAAACACTCTGGAACGCGGATGAGTCTCCACCAATCTCGCATGAGTGTTTGCGGCAGGAAGGTTCGACTCATTGGCGAAGCCAGAGAGAGATCGACAATGAGCTGAGTCGCCGCAAGATCCCGTTCGAGAGAGTCGGGGAAATCGGGAGAAGCATGATCCGCATGATCCGCGCATGATCTGCATGTTCTGCATTTTCATCCGTTCTGGATGAGATTCTCCTCAGTGACGCCTGGTGCTCGCACCAGGCGTCATTCTTTCTCTCAGACCCTCGATCCCGAATTCCTGGCGGCAGACCGTCCGACGGCGGCAAGAGCCTCGTCTCCCCCCCTTTGGGTCAGCGACCATGCAGGCCAGGTCACACGGCCCCCCACAGATCGAAGTCGCCCTTTGCCCAAGGGAACCAAGCCAGTAGCATCCACCTCATGAATATCAATCTCTCATGGGCACGTCGCGCGTCGCGAGTCCTCACCCCAATCCTCGCGTGCGTCACATCGGCGGCCTTGCTGTTGGCCTTCGCCGAATCCGTGGAACAGGATCAATCGACCCCCCCGCGGAAGCCGACCTCGGCCCCGAGGAAAGTCGTCGAGCAACCTCGGGTGCTCGTCTTTTCGAAGACCGCCGGATTCCGACACGGTTCGATCCCCACCGGCATCAAGACCATGGTCGAACTGGGGAAGGAACATGGTTTCGACGTCGTGACCACCGAAGACCCCGCGCGCTTCAACGAGAAAGAGCTCAGCACGCTCTCCTGCGTGGTCTTCTTGAACACCACCGGCGACGTTCTCGATGACGCTCAGCAGAAGCACTTCGAGACGTTCATTCGCAACGGCGGCGGGTACGTCGGGGTCCATAGTGCCGCTGACACGGAATACGACTGGCCCTGGTACGGCCGACTCGTTGGCGCGTGGTTCAAGACTCATCCACGCATCCAGCCCGCGAAGATCAACGTCGAGGACCGAACGTTCCCTGCGACAAGTATGCTCCCGCCCGTCTGGGATCGAACCGATGAGTGGTACGTCTACCGCGACAACCCACGACCGAACGTCACGGTCCTGATGAGTCTCGACGAGACCAGTTATGAGGGCGGTGGAATGAACGGCGACCACCCCACGAGTTGGTATCACGACTTCGATGGAGGGCGAGCGTTCTACACGGGTGGTGGACATACCAACGAGTCGTACGCCGAGCCGCTCTTCCGGAAGCACCTCACCGGGGCCATCATGTGGGCATCGGGAATCGTCAATACCCCCGCCAAGAAGCGATCGCCCCTTCCGGCGAACGTCGACAAGCCCGTTGATGTCTTGAAGCCATGAAGCCATGAAGCCATGAAGCCATGAAACACCTTCCACTCGCCATTTCGTCCGCCGTCATCGTCACTCTGGTGGTGCTCGGGTTCATCTTCCTCGGTAGCCCCGGATCGACCGAGGCGGCCAACGAGAATTATCCAAACACCGGCCCGGCCACTCGAACCATCGAAAAACACGCCGAGCATGGTGATCGACACTCGATGTGGGTGACCGCGACCGCCTACTGCTCCAGACCCGAAGAGACCGACGGCGATCCGTTCATCGCCGCTTGGAACGACCGACTCAACCCGAAGGTGAAGTCGATCGCGGTGAGCCGCGATCTCCTCGACGAGGGCCTGCACCACCGAACCGACGTCTGGATCGAGGAGGACGGCATGGAGTCCGGTCCTTATCTCGTCCTCGACAAGATGAATAAGCGATGGAAGCACCGAATCGACGTGTACTTCGGCACCGACCTAAAAGGCGCTCTCCAGTTCGGCAAGAAGCGGGTTCGGATCTTCTGGAAGACCGATTCAACTTCGAAACCAAAATCCTGAGCGGCCATTCAGGTCGGTCCGACAGGTTGTCCACGATCGACGAGGAAGCGTCCGCGTAGACTTCCGGAGTGACTTCGACACCCGTCCAAGACAGCCCCGGACTTCCGGACGCCTATCGCGGTTCCCAGTGGGAAACCCCCGCGATGCGACAGTTCACTCGCTTCAAATCGGCGCATCCGGACTGCCTGCTGTTTTTTCGAATGGGCGACTTCTACGAGTTGTTCGGTCCTGATGCGGAGGCGGCCCACCGACTCCTCGGAATCACCCTGACCCAACGGACCAAGGGCATGCCCATGGCCGGGGTGCCGCACCATGCCGCAGAGAATTATCTTCGACGACTCGTCGAACAAGGCATTCGCGTCGCGGTCTGCGACCAGATTCAGGATCCGAAGGATGCAAAGGGCGTGGTCGATCGAGCGGTCACCCGGGTCCTCACACCGGGAACGCTGGTAGACGAAACCCTCCTCGAGGCCGGCCGCGAGAACCTCGTGGCCGCGGTGGCACCGGGACCGGATGATCGGATGGCCATCGCCATCGCCGAACTTTCGACCGGGGCCTTCACGTTGCAGAGTTGCAACCGTGGCGAACTTGCCGACGCCCTTGCCAGATACGCACCAAGTGAACTCCTGATTCCGGATCCGGGAGATCTGGCGGAAGCGGACGCCATCGACCCGGATCTTGCCGAAATGATCGGCGCAGTGGTGACCCATCGTCCTGCTTGGAACTTCGCGATCGACGAAGGCGAGCGGGTGCTGCGGGAGCACTATCGAGTCGCCAGTCTTGAAGCCTTCGGACTGGCCCCCGGTGATCTTGCCAGCGCCGCGGCCGGAGGCCTGCTCCGATATCTGCTCGAGACCCAAGCGGCCGGAGGAGTCGAACGACCACTTCCCCACCTGCGTCCGCCCCGTCACCGGGACGAAGACCGAAGCATGCGTCTGGACCTTTCGACGCTTCGCAGCCTGGAGATCGAACGCACCAGTCGCAGTGGAGAAATCGCCGGCTCACTGCTCTCGGTCTTCCCCTACTGCCGGACCGCCATGGGCCGACGCGCCTTGCGACGTCGACTCTGCTGGCCTCTTCTCGATGTCAAGGAGATTCGAATCCGTCACCGCGCTGTCGGCGGACTGATCGAGGATCGCGATGCCGCCGAGAAGGTCCGGAATGCGATCACCGGTGTCAACGACGTCGCTCGGATCGCTGGCCGCATCGCGGTCGGTCGAGCCACCCCGCGGGACGTCGTCGCACTCGGCCGGAGCATCGTCGCCGCCGGCCCGCTGGTCGAGCTGCTGGCCGCTCGCCCTGCCTTCGCCGCCGCCCATGAACAACTCGATGCCGCGGTAGCCCGGCTCGCACCCCTCGCGGAACGAATCGAGCAAACCTGCATCGAAAACGCCCCCACTCATCTTCGCGATGGAGGTCTCATCCGTGACGGTCTCGACCCAGTCCTCGACGAAGCCCGCGGCCTCGAACGCGACGCGACCGAGTGGCTTGCGATCTATCAGACGAAGATCATCGAGGAGACGGGTATCGGTGCCCTGAAGGTCGGATTCAATCGCGTGTTCGGGTACTACATCGAGGTCAGCAAGGCCAACGATGCGAAGGTGCCGGCGAACTTCGTGCGAAAGCAGACGCTCAAGAACGCCGAACGCTACATCACTGACGAATTGAAGACGTTCGAGGACAAGGTGCTCACCGCCGGCGCCCGAGCCACTGAACGAGAGAAGCGGATTTTCGCCGAGCTCTGCCTCGCCATCGCGGATGCCGTCGAGCCGATCGCGGCCTTCGGTGACGCCATCGCGGAGATCGATTGCACCGCCTGCCTCGCGGAGACGGCCTACCGACTCGGCTGGGTCAGACCAGAGATGGAGGATTCGGCGGTGCTCGAGCTGACCGAGGCACGGCACCCGGTGCTCGACGCCTCGATGCGGGACCGTTTCGTCCCGAACGACTGCGCTTTGGGAACCGGTGAGCAAACGTCGACGCTCGC
>CALFOM010000253.1 GCA_937919685.1 uncultured Phycisphaera sp. | reverse complement strand
GAAGTCAGACTTCTGGATCAGGCGAGCAGCCGCATCGGTTCCTCGATCATGGCCTTCAGCGTTCCGAGATACCTCGCCGCCATAGCACCATCGATGACTCGGTGATCAAGACTCAAGGTCGCTGACATCTCCCAGCCGACCGCAAGTTGGTGATCCCTCACCACCGGCTGCTCAATCGCGGCACCGCAGGCGAGGATCGCACTGTTCGGCGGATTGATGATCGCGGTGAAGTCGTCGACACCGAACATGCCGAGGTTCGAGATCGTGAACGTCGAATCGGACATGTCTTCAGTCGCAAGACCCTTGTCGCGTGCCTTGGTCGCAAGATACTTGGATTCGGCAGAGATCATTCGAAGACTCTTCAGATTGGCGTCGCGGATCGAAGCCACCACCAGACCGCCGCCTCGTTCCTCAGGCATGGAGATGGCGATGCCGACATTGACTCTTCCGTGAACCAGGATCCGGTCGCCCGCCCAACTTGCGTTGAACATCGGATGCTCGCCCATCGACAGCGCGCAGGCGCGAACGATGAAGTCGTTGACGCTGAGCTTCACACCCTCGGCCGCGAGTTTCTCGTTGAACGACTTCCGGAGATCCATCAGGGCGTCCATCGAGAATCGCATCTTGACCTGATAGTGAGGAATCGTGGACTTGCTCTCGACCAGCCGACGGGCGATGGTCTGACGCATTCCGGAGACCGCGACTTCGGTGCTTTCGAGCGCCGCCACATGCTGGACCATGGGCGTCGTCGTCGAGACTAAGGACTGGGAAGGGACTCTCGTCGCGGTCGGAATCTGCACCGGGAGAACACCATCCGTCGCGCCAGCCACATTGGCGGCCACCGTTTCCACCGCTGCCAGAACGTCTCGCTTGATAATCCGGCCTCCGGGACCACTTCCCGATACCGAGCGAAGATCGATTGCGTGTTCCTCGGCGATCCGTCTCGCGACAGGACTGACCTTCATTCGTCCGCTGCCCGCACCTTCCGGGGCTGCCGCCGCGGACGAGACCGAAGCCACCACCGGGGATTTTGTCGCCTCGACGCGGACGGGAGACGGTGCCGCGACCGATGCCGGTCTTTCGCTTTCGTTCTTGCTTTCGCTTCCGCTTCCGCTTCCAGAAGACGCGATGGACGCGATGGACGCGGGATCCTCGCCTTCCTCCGCAATCATCGCGATCGGCGTGCCGACCGGAACCTGTATCCCCTCGCCCACCAGGATCTTCGCGACGATTCCATCGTCGAATGCCTGCAACTCCATGGTCGCTTTATCGGTCTCGATGTCGGCGACGACGGCGCCGGAGACGACTTCCTGCCCCTCCTTGACGTTCCACCTGATGATCGTCCCCTGCTCCATCGTGTCGGAGAGCCGGGGCATGGTGAGCGTGATGGACATGGGGGTTTCTCGGTCTAGTTCGTGTTCGAAGTGTTCGAAACACGGCGATGGGTTTTGGAGATCGAGTCGTGAATTCCGAATCGTTCGCTTCAGGCCACGTACAACGCACTGCGAACCGCTTCGGCGATCCGCCGGGCGTTGGGCAGGTACTCCTGCTCGAGATTTGCGGCGTACGGACTGGGAACGTCCGCACTATGAACACGCATGACATGGTTATCGAGGTCGTCGAAACAATGCGCATGAACCTGGGCGGCCACCTCGGAACCAGGCGACCCGAAACTCCAGGATTGATCGACCACGACGCAACCGTTGGTCTTCTTGACGCTTTTGACGATGGTATCGATGTCCAGAGGCCGGATCGTCCGGCCGTCGATGACCTCGCAGGAAATCCCCTCCTTGGCGAGTTCCTCGGCGGCATCGAGACAGAAGTGGACGGGGCGACCAAACGAGACGAGCGTCACGTCGGTGCCCGGACGCCGGACCACGGCCTTGCCGAACGGAACGTAGTAATCACCCTCCGGCACGTGGCCCTTCATCGCGAGCAGCCGTTCGCTCTCGAGGAAGAACACGGGATCATCGTCGCGAATCGCCGTGGCAAGCATTCCCTTGGCGTCATCGGGGAATGCCGGAATCGCCATCTTGAGTCCCGGAACGTTCGAGAACATGCCTTCAACGCACCAAGAATGCGTCGAGCCGAGTTGACCGCCGGCCCCGTCGTTTCCGCGGATCACGATCGGGCAACCGAACTGACCGCCTGACATGTAGAGCATCTTCGGCGCGTTGTTCAGGATCGGATCAGCGGCCACGAGACTGAATGACCAGCTCATGAACTCGACGATCGGCCGGAGGCCGAGCATCGCAGCTCCGATTGCCAACCCAGCGAATCCGCTCTCGGAGATCGGCGTGTCGATGATCCGTCGAGGACCGAACTCCTCGAGCATGCCTCGACTCACCTTGTAGGCGCCGTCGTACTCCGCGACTTCTTCGCCGAGAAGAAACACCCGCGGGTCGCGGCGCATCTCCTGGGACATCGCCTCTCGAAGCGCGTCTCGAAACTCAATGATCCGCTCGCTCATCGCGATCCCTCCGCGTCGGTAACGATCTGAGGCATGCTGGTTCCGATGTAAGGTCCGAATTTCTCAACGTAGACATCGGTGTAGAGTTCGGAAGCATCCGGCTCGGGTGAATTCTCCGCCCAGGTGATCGCTTCTCGAACCGCGATTTTCTGAGCCTTGTTCAAGTCCTTGAAGCCCTCTTCGTCGATCAGGCCGCCTCCGATCATGGCGTCGCGAAGCCGGGTGATCGGATCACCGCTCTCCCACTGCTCCTCCTCGTCGCGGGTCCGGTACTTCCGCGGGTCGGACATCGAGTGCCCCTTGAATCGATAGGTTCGCAGATCGACCATCGCCGGCCTGCTTTCTGCCCGGGCGATGTCCGCGACCTTCTTCATCTCCTCGTAGACGGTGATCACGTCCATGCCCTCGATCTCGTATCCGGCGAGGCCGCAGCCTTCGCCCTTCGCGATGATTCGATGCGACATCGATGTTCCGCGCTCGATCGAGGTGCCCATCGAATAGCCGTTGTTCTCGACTACGAAGATCACCGGAATGTCGAAGAGGCTGGCGAGATTCATGGCTTCATAGAAGCCGCCCTGATTGAGCGCCCCATCGCCGAGGAAGCAGAGCGTGACGTGCTTGTTGACGCCACCCTCGATGACCTCGTCCTGATACTTCTTCGCGAAGGCGAGTCCGGTTCCGAGCGGCGTCTGAGCTCCGACGATTCCATGTCCACCGAACAGGTTGTTCGGCTTGTCGAACATGTGCATCGATCCACCCTTGCCCTTCGCACAGCCTCCGATCCGACCGAACATCTCGGCCATGCAGTACTTCGGATCCATGCCCCGAGCGAGCGCGTGACCATGATCGCGATACGCGGTGATGATCGGATCAGCATGCTGGACCGCCGCGGTACAACCAACCGCGACCGCTTCCTGGCCGATGTAGATGTGGCAGAAGCCACCGATCTTCTTGTCTTGGTACGCCTGCATGGTCCGAATCTCGAACTCGCGGATGAGAAGCATCTGCCGGAGCCACTCTTGGAGTTGCTTCGGCGTCGCAGAGGTTCGTTCGGCCAGCGGCCTTCCGCCAGTGGTGGCGGGTGGGGCAGGATCGGTCACGGAGGACATCCAATATCTCCGAGCGGAGCGGGTGACGAGCAGCGAAGTCCTCAGGACTCCGCGAATTCCTGATTATGGCGGACTCGGACGCCCTCGGCAACCAGAAGACGAAACAACGTCGATTCGCCAACATCGCGGGGAACATTGTCCGAATTCGCCAATATTGAGAAAAACCAACCTCTTCGAAGGTGGGAACCACCTCGAATCACTCGAATACGCTTCTCGGCCTGCGAATCATCCCGCCGCAAGTCCGTCCTTTTTCGCCGCCTCCAGCAGTCTGGCTCGGAGAATCAGGAGGCCCATCTCGAGTTGCGCGTCGATCCCGTCCTCGATCAACTGAGACGGATTCGGTCGATCTCCGAGGTCTCGGTCGAGATCCCAGTCCGCGATCAAATCCGCCTCGCGACGGATCTCGTAGGCCTTCTGATTCTGTTCCGGAGTCATCGAGACATCGATGTCCGGATTCACGCCCCAGTCATCGTCGCCGGGCGTCTTATGAACCAGTCGCCCACGGGTCTCGCCCGGAAGTGCCGGCAGGGCGTAGTACTGCGTCGTCAATTTCAACGCCGCAGTCCCGGATTGATCCGAGACGTCGTGGAGTGACTGAACGCTCCCCTTGCCAAAGGTCCGCTCGCCGACCACCACTGCTGCACCGTGAACATCGAGACAGCCCGAGACGATTTCGCTCGCACTCGCGGAGCCCTGATTCACCAAAACGACAAGCGGAAGATCCTTGAGGAAGGCCATCTGTGGCGTCGCCGGACGACTCCAGACCTTGATGCCGTCCCGATCTTCACACGAGACGATTTCTCCCGCATCAACGAAAAGGTTCGAGAAACGAATCGCACTGTCGAGGAGACCACCTGGGTTGAATCGCAGGTCGAGCACGAGGCCTCGCAACGTCTTTTCGGCTCGCATCTCGTCGACCGCCACGAGGAAGTCGTTGAAACTCTCCTCGTTGAACGATGTCAATCTGATGTAGCCGATGCCCGCATCGGGATCCACGTACCAGTCCCAGGTCGGTATGCCTTCGTCATCGAGCGACTTCTTGTACCAGCCGTTCACCGAGCGGATCTTGATTCGATCACGAACCAACGGGACCTCGATCGGATCGTCGACTTCCTCGCGCCGAAGCGTGAGCATCACCTCTTCGCCCTTCGGCCCGGTGATCTCGTCGACCGCCCGCGTGAGACTCCATCCGGTGGTCGGAATGCCGTTCACGGCAATGATGCGATCATTCTCCTCGACGCCGCCCCGCGATGCCGGCGAACCCTCGAGCGGGTTCACGATCATGATCTCACGCTTGTCGTCATGCCGGATCATCACGCCGACACCGACGAAGTCGCCTTGCACCTGCTGCTGGAACCGCCGGAGCTGCTCGGGCCAGATCACCTGCGTGTACTGATCTTCGTAGACATCCTCGAGCCGGTAGGTGGCCCCTTCGGCGAACTCGCGAAGGATGATCTCCTCGGGAATATTGATCGTCTCGCGGTTTCCTTCAATCAGCGCCCGCATGATCTGGTGGTATTCCTGACGCGAAACCTCGCCATCGGGCTTCTCTTCGAGGCGGGCCCGTTCCCCGGTCAACAGGGTGCGCCATGCGTCGACCTTTGCCGGATCGGCGAGGCCTGGAAAATTCTCGACGAGTTGATCTGTGGTGGAGAAGATCTCGACCGCCTCCAGCCCACCGTCCAGCAACGGCTTCCACCCGCAATTCGAGACGTGTTCGCTCGCGGCGATTCGAAGAGATGCTCGAACCATGCGTTCAGAGATGCCGTTGAGCGCCTCCTTCCAGTCCTCCGCGAATGCCTCGTTGAACTCGGGGAACTCCGTCTCGGGTTCGAGTCTCGCCATGTTGCGAGATCTGAGCTCGTAGAGCGACCGTGGCGCGTACCGAGCGAGCAGCCCGATCCGCCGGTTCACTTCTTCGAGTTGATCGTCGTACCTCTTGTGGGTCGCCTTCTGTGCCGTGTCCTCATGAAGGGTCCGCAGCCGGAACAGGATTTCCTGCACCTGCAACCAGTCGCCTTCGGCGCGGGCTTCGGCCTCGACCGCTTCCGCCCTGGTGATCAATGACATAATCCGTTCCTGGTCGAGCACCGCATCCCAGTCGTCGGAAAGCGTCTGGAGTCGGACGGCCGCGGTCAGGGCGCCGGTGATTTCGGAGGCCTCGAGCTTCTCCTCGAGTTCCTCGATCGCCTTCCGGCGTCCTTCATCTCGGTCGTCGACCGACTGGGCATCATGGCTGTCGCGAGCAAGGAGGGCCGCCTTCAACGTCGCCATCGACGCCGGGTCCGCGGTCGCCGGAATCGACGCCAGATAGGCTTCGACGAGTTCATCGTTACCGTCAATCGCCGCCTTCCAGAGATCCGCCCGCCACGCCTCGACCTCGACGGGAATGACTGGAGCATCCTGCATCGACGTCGCCGTGCTCAGGATTCCGAGGGACGCAATCGTGCCTGCGAGAAGAAAACGGCCGGTGCTTTGGTATCGATCGAACATGTCGAGAAATTTCCTTACATAACCGATCCCGGAAAGATCCGGTGAACGGTCGATCTGAACCCGACGACCTCCTCGAGGCCGATCGCAAGTACACGCCTGATCGCGTGGCGAAACCTTCGCCAGCCTTCCGTCAGGAACGGGGCTGCATCCTCTTCATCTCTCGGAGCGTCTGAACCGATCCGACTCCGAGATTCATCCCTGAGGTACATCGTGCATCCATCCCCCTCTGCTCCACTACCGTGCCCAAGGTGCAGTCTTTCATACCCTACCGAAGCCCGAAAGTTCGGATTCGTCGACAATCAACAATTCTTATCAGACCAGATTCGGATTCAACCTCTTCAAAAGGGCTGCCTTGAACAGGCCACGACCGATCCATCACGATCCGCTCCGTGATCAGCCCGTCCGCTGCAAGGAGTGTGGATACGACCTTCGTGGCGCCGTCGCCGGTGCTCGTTGCCCCGAGTGTGGCGGGAAGATCCAGGCCCGATCATCCAGCACCGTCGAAGGAATGCGAATCCACTCGATCCACGAGACAGGTCTTTCGCAGGTCGCGGCGTCACAGATCGGTTCGTTCATACCACTCGCCGGATTCCTGCTCATCCACACGATTGGGCCGATTCTGGCGGTCCTGACCGCCTTCGGGCCCTGTTACCGCCTCCTGGCCTTGCACATCCGATATCGAACCTCGGAGATGCGGCGCTTCGAGCCGGCCGGATTCGGACGCATCCTGTTGATACTCGCCTGGCTTGAGTCGTTGGCGGCATTGGCCGTGGTGGCCACCCTGGTCGGGGTGATTCCCTCGGCGGCCTGGTGGTCGATGACCCTGATCTACACGCTCGCCGCCACGCTGTCGGTCGCGACGACCAATTTTCTGATCGCCCGTGCGACTGCGGGCTGGGGATCGACCATCGCCCCGAAGGTTTTCTGTCTCGGCGGCGTTGCCGCCTTGCTCGCCGGTGCGGCCGCGATCGGCGGACGAATGAGTCTGATGCTGGTGCCCAATCAATCCATGGCGGCGGTCGGTTTCGTCGTGGCGCTGGTGCTCTCCGGCGTTCTTGCCGCGATCGCGGTCGTGATCGTCCGGGATGGCATCGCTCGAGTCGAGTCCGTTCTGGGCAACGACCTCATCGAATCGAATCGCATGGAGACGACGCACGGGATCATCCCGATCGAATTGCCGCCGTCGGCGGATCCGGCCCCCTTGCCGCTCGAGCCCGAACGCCCTCCGGTCCGCCCGTCCGATCGACCGTGAAGAGGCCTCATCGGTTCATCTGAGGGCCGAAGGCTGATTCCGCGAGGTCGATCGCCCGGCCGAGCGCCGCGGCCTTGTTGACCGTCTCCTCCCACTCCGCAGCGGGCGAGGAGTCCAAAACGATTCCGGCCCCCGCCTGAAGGTGGACGACCCACGGGGCCGCTCCGTTCCCGTTCGGAACGACCATCGTCCGCAACGCGATCGCGACGTCGAGATTGCCCGCAAGATCGATCGCACCGATTCCACCGGCGTAAGGACCGCGCCGGACCGGTTCGAGCTCGTCGATGATCTGCATCGCCCGGATCTTCGGTGCGCCGCTGACCGTGCCGACCGGCAACGTCGCCCGAAGCGCGTCCAGCGCATCGACGCCCGGCCTGAGTCGGCCGCTGATCATGGAACCGATGTGCATCACATGGCTGTACCGCTCAACCTCCATGATCTGTTCCAACTCGATCGACCCGGGATCGCACACCCGGCCTAGATCGTTTCGCCCGAGATCCACGAGCATCACGTGCTCAGCCCGCTCCTTCTCATCGGCCAGCAGTTCCGCCTCGAGTGCGACGTCTTCTTCCTCGTTCTTCCCTCGAGGCCGAGTGCCGGCCAACGGCCGGTTGACGACGCGATTGTCGCGGACCTGACAGAGAATCTCCGGGCTCGCCGCCACCAGCATGCACCCGCGAGCCTGCAGATAAATCTGATAGGGCGAAGGATTCACAATCCGCAATGCTCGATAGAGGTCGAAGGGATCGGCATCCGTCGAACGCTCAAAACGCTGACTGAGCACGACCTGGAAGGCATCACCGTCGGCGATGTACGCCTGCGTCCGCTCGACGGCTGACTCGAACTCGGAACGGCTCATGGTGGATGCCACTGGTGGCCGTGGCGCGGCGTTCAGGTCGAGCTCGACCCGTCCGGGCGGAAGATGCACGCCGTTATCGATAACTGCTCCCACGAGTTCGTCGACCGCGACGACGGCGGCCGCTTCCGCCGCCGCTTCGTCGACGTGGTCCGCGAACGCCTCGGTGGCGACCACGTGGAGCGTCTTGCCGACATGATCGAAGACGAGGACCCGTCCGTAGAGTCCCATGTGCAGATCAGGAAGTCCTCGATCGTCCAATGGGGCCGAGCCGAAACCGAGTTTTTCGGGTTCCGCCCACCGGGCCGTGTCGTACCCGGCGAACCCGACGAATCCGGCGCGGAACGTGTCCGGAGGCTTCACGGCGCCGACCTGCCGGATCGGCGCCCAAGCAGCCGCCAACTCGCGAAGAAGATCAAACGGATCACGGCCTTCGACCATGACCGATTCATCGCCTCCCAGACGATGGTGGAGGACTTCCAACTCATCTCCTCTGGCGATGACCTCCAATCGGGGCCGGACGCCCACCATGGAAAACCGCGAGACCCCCCCACCCTGCTCCACCGACTCGAAGAGGAAACTCGGCGCGGTTCGATCGTCTGGCGCCACCAGCCGGCGATAGGCGAGTACGGGGGTCAGTTGATCGGCGAAAATACGTCGAATCACTTGAACGGCCCGAGGACTCTGGGCAGTGGTATCCGGATGATGGCGGACGAGATCGAGCAAGAACGCTGCCTCCATGACGGGCGGAATCACGAACGTGGCCTGATCCGAGTCTATCGGTCGATCCGACGCCGTCTCGTCGGAAGTCGTGCCGAGCGTGCTACTATCAACACGTGACCTCCTCTCCACCCCGATTCGACGGACCCGCGCTCAACTCGCCGGAACAGCCGCCTACGGCGATCCTGCGAGGCCTCAAGAAGCATTACTTCAAGCCAGACGGTTCGATTCTGGTCGAAGCCCTTCGAGGCATCGATCTGGTGATTCCCTCTGGTCAGTACTGCGCCATCATGGGCGCGAGCGGAAGCGGCAAAAGCACGCTCATGAATCTGCTGGGCTGCCTCGATCGACCGACCGCCGGCCAGTATCTGCTGGATGGCATCGACGTCTCCAGCCTCGACGACACGGCGCTCAGTCGAGCCCGAGGGAGTCGAATCGGATTCGTCTTCCAGGCGTTCAACTTGATCAGCGAACTGACCATCGTCGAGAACGTCGAAGTTCCACTCTTCTATCAAGGCCTCCCTCGCGCTGAACGCCATACCCGAGCGGTAGCCCGACTCGAGATGGTCGGCCTGGCCGATCGGCTCAGCCATCGACCGAATGAGCTGTCCGGCGGGCAGCAGCAGCGGGTCGCGATCGCCAGATCCCTCGTCACCAATCCAGCCATCCTCATGGCCGATGAGCCGACGGGAAACCTCGACACTGCCACCGGTGATGCGATTCTCGACATTTTCGATCAGCTCCACGCCGAAGGGCTCACCATCATCATGGTGACGCATGATCACAAGGTCGCCGATCGTTGCCAGAGAATCGTCGTGCTCGAGGACGGAAATCTGGCGTCCGACGAAACGGTCGGCGACGCCGCGCTCTGACCGACCGCGAACGTCTCTCGATCCAGCCGGAGTCGGTTTCGAGCCGATGATTTAGGGGTCGAAAGTCCAGACGACCTTGGAAGATCGGAGTCCCCGCGTGCGTATCCTTGGAATCGACCCCGGACTCCGCATCACCGGCTACGGCGCCATCGATGCCCTCGGATCAAAAATCACGGTCGTCGAAGCGGGCGTGATCCGAGTTCCGCCGGATCTTCCGCTCGCCACACGACTTCACCGGCTTCACATCGATCTCCTGGCCGTCCTCGATGACCTGAAGCCTGATCTGATGTCTGTCGAGTCTCTTTTCTCCCATCCCGACCGCGCCGCGACCGGCGTCCGAATGGGGCATGCTCGAGGGGTGATCCTGCTCGCGGCGGCCCAGAGAGCCGTTGAGATTGTCGAGCACGCCCCTGCACAAGTGAAAAAGGCGCTCACCGGCGATGGGAGTGCGGACAAGACCCGGATGCAGGCCGCGATCACCAGCCGCTGCGGACTCGATGTGATTCCCGAGCCGGCCGACGTGGCTGATGCCCTCGCCATCGCGCTGTGCGCCGCGCAACGACTCGATGCGATGGTCATTCCTGGTGGGACGAGCGCTTCAGCACGACGGTGACCGGCGTGTCGATCTCGGGGAGCACCCCGGTTCGGATCCGCCAGACCGGCGGGTCGATCCCAGCCTCCGGCGATCGAACCTCCTCCACCGCGACGACCTCGTCACCAAAAGTGCTCAAGCCGACCACGGTGCCGGCGAAGTCCGCCGCGTAGTACTCGCCCGGGCCCATCGAAGGAGGATTGGAGCGCACCAGAGAACCCGCGAAGACCCAGACCGGCGACACCAGCTCGCGGGCATCCTCGATCGCCGCGGCGAGTGAAAGCAAGATCGGCTCGCCGGTCTCTGGATCGATCGCCCCGAATCGGAGTTCGATCGAGACCCTCATCCCGGTCGGTGGAATCGGCCGGTGCGTCTCCTCGTCGAAGGACGCTGGAGCGCCTGATTCCAACCCTGCCAACAGCATCGCCGCATGAACCACGGACGGAATCGCGTCGGTGACCACGATGGACTCATGCTCGCGAGTGCCCCGTCGACAGACGGCCACTTCGAGCCAGCCCTGGTCAAGCGACACCATTCCGGGAAACTCCACCCGCCCTTGGCCGACCCATGCCCTCACACCACCGTCGAGTTCGACGACGCTGCCGGGAGATGACTCGACCGTCGGCGGCTCGGCGCTTGGCGCCGGCTCGGATCGCGTTGCATCGGAATGTCGTGAATCGATCGGATCCGAGTCGATCGTGACCGACGATTCAGCCGTGGTCGCCGATGCACCGCCGATCACCGTCGGAAGGTCCGACCCGATCGCCTCTTCGGATCGGCATCCGATCTGGGCCGAGAGGGTCGTGATCATGAGAAGCCCGCACAGCAGTGCGGGAATTCGGCTGCAGGTTCGGTCCGTGGGAATCCGCTTCGACATCGATACTGAGTCCTTCCGCCGCATCAGTGGACGATCAA
This sequence comes from uncultured Phycisphaera sp., assembly GCA_937919685.1. Taxonomy (GTDB): domain Bacteria; phylum Planctomycetota; class Phycisphaerae; order Phycisphaerales; family SM1A02; genus UBA12014. Next base: position 12,734 of record CALFOM010000253.1, on the reverse strand, counting down.
ACCCTCGAATTCAAACTCACGGCGAGGTTGACGAGAGGGGAGAGACGGGGCTCAGATCATGACAAGGAAAACGACACGAATCAGGCCGAACCTTCGGAATCGAAGATGAACGAAAAAAAGGCCCGGCTGAGGCAAGCCTCGAACCGAGCCCTTCCGGGGGCGAAATTGAGGTTGCCTGCAAATCCGAATCAATGGAGCGGCAACAAACGAATGCTAGCATGCATCGGTTCATCGACCATGAAACCGCGGCATGAAACCTGAATTTTCCCGCGTTCCAAGGCACTTGCGGACTCTGAGCGGCTCGAAACTACCCATCTTCACATTGAGAACTTCCGAAAACCTTCTTTTCATCCTTTTCATCCTTTTCATCCTTTTCATCCTTTTCATCCTTTTCATCCAAAAACCCCTCGATCGCTTGTCGAGGATGAATCCACCCTCCGGGCTCCCAAATATCTCGTGGTCACACTCACTCGCAATATCCGATTCTCCCTGACCCGCACGTTTGATCGCCACGCGGCGCTGGCCACCCCTCGGGGCAATACCCAAGCGGGATGGCCTTCGATGGACACGATTGCCGGCAGCGCGTGGGATGCGACGATCGAGGTTCGCGGGATTCCGAATCCGAGCACGGGATACCTCATCGGAATCGATCGGATCGATCATGAAGTCAGAACGAGGTCGATTCCAAGGCTTCTTGAAGCGCATGCCGCCGGCGAGTGCACCGCAGCGTTCGTCGCCAGGACGATTCTCGAAACAGCCGGACCGGGAATAGTCCACGGAATTCACGCGGTCGAAGTCGGCGTCGAACCCAAGACCCGATGGCGGGTAGAGTCAGGAGACATGTCCATGATCCGCGTCCAACGTCGCTACGAGTTCTCCGCATCTCATCGACTGCACCTTCCAGAGCTTGACGATGCCGAGAACGAAGCGTTATTCGGCAAATGCAGCAACCCCAACGGGCATGGTCATAACTACGAAGTCGAGGTTCGTATCGCGACGAGCGGCGTTGGACCTCCCTTGTCCATCCTCGCCGTCGATGCCGTCGTGGATACCGTCCTGATCGATCGATTCGACCACAAGCACCTCAACCTGGACTTGGACGACTTCAAGGATTCTGTCGCCAGCGTTGAGAACATCACGTCCCGTTGCGTGGAACTTCTCCGCGGGCCAATCTCCGCCCTGAGGGCCGATTCCGAACTTCATTCGGTCAAGGTCTGGGAAACGCCCCGGACTGCCTGTACCGTGCTGGCTTGAGCGACTCTCCGCAGACCCCAGCCGATCGCCCGCTCTCGATCGAACCGACCTCCGAGAAAACCGCATGCTGACTCGATTTCTGATCATTCTCGCCCTCTCGACCGCCACCCTGCTCACCAGCACCGTCTTCGCGGCACCGATCGCCGCGGAAGACTGGACCTCGATCCGAGCCGAATACGATCAGCTCAAGACCTACATGTCGTCGAAGCGAAGGATCGGCGCGTCGGAGCGAACGGCGTTGCAGGGACTCCAGTCTCGACTCGATGCCTATCTCGGCGAATACCCCGAAGATCGCCGCGCCATCGCCTTGGACATTAACGTCGCCTCATGGCTCGGCCAGACCGAGCGGGTCGATGCTGATTACGAACGGCTCGCGATGCTTTCGGACGCCGATGCCGTCTGGCTGGCCTGGGCGGAACGCCATCTGGCCGAGAATCGCTATGGCGACGCGGGCGACTTGGCCCGGGGCCGGGAGTACGACCTCGCAAAGACCCCCGGCATCGCGATCCTCAACGCGAGGGTCCATATGTCGAACAACGAGTTTGCAGATGCGATCGTGGCGATCGATGCGATCCCGGAGGAAGGACTCGCGAAGCCCGGCGTTCGAACCAAGGCCAATCGGATCCGCGGCCAGGCGCAGCGGTGGCTCGCCCTTTGGACTGACGAACTTGCGTTACGAACCGCCGAGGAGAGCGCCGGCACCGCGCCGATCATGCAGCTGATCACCAGTCGCGGCCCCGTGACCATCCTGCTCCATGAGGATCAGGCCCCGAACACCGTGGCGAACTTCATCGAACTCTCCGAACGGGGTTTCTACAACGGAACACGATTTCACCGTGTGGAGCCCAACTTCGTCGCTCAGGGCGGCGATCCCAACTCACGTCTCGGCTCGGTCGGCACTGCCGGCACCGGCGGACGCGGCGCCCAACTTCCCGACGAATCGGCGCGATCCGACAAGCGTCGCCACTTTGCCGGCGTCCTGGCCATGGCCAAGGCGCCAGATCCCTCGAAGCCTGGAAAATCCATCCCGAACAGCGGTAGTTCACAGTTCTACATCGTCCTCGAGCCCGCCGAATCGCTCAACGCGGAGTACACGGTGTTCGGGAGGGTGATCGACGGCATGGAGGCGGTGCATCGACTGCGGCGTAACGACGAGCTCACGGCCGTCACGACAATTTCGAAGCCAGATCGGCAGTACAAGGCCACCACCATCCCGCTCCCGGGCATTCCCGCGGCGGGAACCCCTCTTGATAAACCCTGACCTTCCCTCGACATCGCAATCCGACCGAGCCGATGCTCGGCGGCGAGACTACTTCCCTGCACACTCCGCAGGACGCAATCCAACTGTGAGGAATCGACCATGGCCCGCATGATTCGTGTGACTGGAACCGGACCGATCAAGATCGAACCTCAGGAGAAAGCCGTCTTCATCTGCGGCTGCGGACTGACCAAGAAGTTCCCCTTCTGCGACGGAACCCACAAGTGCTGCAAGGAGGAGGAGCCGGAAGCCCTCTACCGGTACGACGCAGAAACCAACGAAGCCGTGCGCATCGAACCGCCGACCGACGCTGGATGATCGAGATGATCGAGATGATCGAGATCATCGAGATCATCGAGATCATCGAGAAGCCATCAAATCCCGCGAGCGCAGGATCAGGTGAGGTCAAGTTCGCCGAGCAGCGAGAAATTCTTCTTCAGCAGGATCTGGCCTGCGAAGGTGTGATCATCGACTGCGATGGCCATGGCTGGATAGACATCGCCGGTCCGGTTCACCGGATAGGTGAAGGAGATGTTGACTTCCGCGGCGAGCAGAAAACGAAGCGCCTCTCGCAATGAACCGTCCGAGACCAGCTCAAAGACGAGAATATCCATCTCGGAAAACGTGAAGTTGTTCTGGCGAAGTGCGAAACGGGCGCCGTCCGCGTTGTCGCAGAGCACCCGCACGACCGCATGATCACTGGAGTCCAGGACACAGGTCGCTCGGACATGCACATCCGCAGCCCCTTCCAGCACCTCAAGCAGTTCCAGCATCTTTCCGACGCGATTGTCGAGAAAAACACTGAACTGACGAACGGTGGGAGGAACGTATCCCATCTCGGTTTCGGGCATCCGAAGGGACATGTCGTGATCCGGTGGATTCCTGATGGACCTCCCGGCAGCCGGGAGCGAGAAAGGAGTATACCGAGGGGTCTACCAGTGATGCTTCCAAGTAGCGATGGCAGGTCGTCAACCTTCCTCGGCCATCGTGGTGCCCCTGACGAAATCGATCTGATCCACCACCGGGACGAGCCCCGCATCCGCCGCGGCGGTGAGAAGACGGTTCACCGCGGAGAGGCCTCGTGCACCGGCATCCACAGTCAGTTGATTCACGTACAACTCGATAAAACGATCCGCCGTCTCGCGTGGAACGCCTCGGCCGAAACCCATCGCATAGGAAACAGATCGATCTCGATGCTCGATTGCGAAACCGACACTGCGTTCAAGCAGTCCGGCGATCTCCTGAAGCGTGCCCTCGCCATGGAGCTGTTCGAGGTCCCGACGGACCGCATTGACCCCGAGGGGAAGAGGCTCACCGGTCTCGGCCCACCACCAGGCGCCGAGGTCCTCCACCAGATGCAGACCATCCGCCTCGTAGGTGAGCTGCCCTTCGTGAATCACCACACCCGCATCCACCAAGCCCGAGAGAACTCGATCACCAACCTCCTCAAACGGCGTCTCCACCGCCTCGTAGTCGATGCCCTGAAGTCGAAGACCGAGCGTCATGGCCGCCGTGGTGCGATTGCCTGGAATCGCGATGCGGGGTCGTGCGGCGGCGAGTTCGCTCATCGCCATCGGTCGTGCCGCGACGAGTTTGGGGCCATAGCCTTCGCCCATCGAAGAGCCGCATGCCGTGATCGCATAGTGGCCGGCGACCCGCGGATACTGCCCGCAGGAAAATGCCGTGATCTCGAGTCGGTCGGGTCCGATCTCCGCTCGCCGGTTCGCCGCTTCGATGTCGATCTCGACCTGTTCGAACCGAAACCGAGACGAGACGATCTCGGGACCCTCACCATCGATGCCGAACAATGGCCACCACATGAACGCATCGTCGGGATCCGGACTGTGACCGAGTCGTAGGAGGATTCGATCATCGGGCGACGGGCTGGTCTTGCTGGTCATGCTGGTCATGCTGGTCATGCTGGTCATGGAGAACGGTTCGCAAGGGTGACCGCGAAATCGCGGCGAGAATGGAGATCAGGGGTTCGAGCCACGGGTTCGACGCCGGGAACCTGCCGATTCAACGGCAAACGCCCGATCCCGGATCCCGAATCCCGGATCCCGCCCGAGTCTGGACGCTGGATTCGATGATAGATGCCCGACGCGTCCGACGCGTCCCGTCACGTGGACGACGACGCCTGGTCCGACGGTCGGATGACCCGATGACCCGATGACCCGATGACTCGATGACCCGATCGGTCGATCAAGATTGTTCCGGTCGCCCGACGAATTCCCGTTCCGAATCGGCGGTTCAGCAATCGGTGCCGAACGCCACCAGCAGCAATCCGAGATCCGCGCCGTTGGTGGTTCCATCGCCGTTGAAGTCACCGCCATCGGTTCCCCATGCCGCCAGAAGCAGGCCGAGATCCGCGCCGTTGACGGTGCCGTCGTCGTTCATGTCCTCGGGACAGCCACCGGTCGACTTGAGAATGCCAGTGAGCGTGGTGTTGCTCAGATCCACCTCGGCCAGGATCTCGACGGAGTTCACGCCGGCCGGAAGATCCTTCGGGTCTAACCCAAAGCTGAACGACTGAAGGTACAGATTCTGCATGAAGATGGAGTCACCCTTCCCCACGAAGACGTCCGTCCCGAAGCTGTAGAAGTCCGGAACCACGTTTGAACCACTGATCTCGACGAGATCGCCGGTCACCTCGTAGTTAAAACTCGACACGAACGGCGCATCGGGGAAGAAGACGGACGGTCCGTTGAACGGCGCGGATGCGCCGGGGGCATCGATCTGGATAACAAAATCGGAAACCTCGATACTCAGTTCCTGACAACCGAAGATCGGCAGGCAGAACAACGAGTAGTCCACACTCCCCGTACCAAGATCGAAGTAGAGGGTCGGAAGCTCCATGACGAGGAACGGCGGAATCGACGTGTCGAAGTTACCGGTGGCGAACCCCGAGACGTTCTGAATCGTCGAGTCCGTATCGGTACTCGCTCCGATCGTCGTGTCGACGGTGATGGTGAGCGTGACGATCGCGGTGGATCCCTTGTCGACGGTGAAGTCTGCCGTGGACTGCGCGAAGGCAGACGAGGCGACGGCGAGGGAAGTGAAAATCGCGAGATGAAATCGGGTGCAACGCATGACGAAAAACTCCGATGGAATCAGGATCGAGACCGAAGACCGTCACCCCAAGAAAGGCTGCTGGTGACCGGATTGGTCCTTCAAAATACCCGGACATGTCGAGATACCAAGACATGCCCCGCCACTTCCAGAGAAAAAATCGACTCCGAGGCCTCGATCGGCCCCGACACCCGTCAAAATGCCGGTTTTCCATCTTGAATAAAGGGGTTTCCATTTCGCTCTCGGCCAATTGAGGTCGCGCCGCCGTGCCCGGGAAGCACTCGAGTCTGGTCATCGAGTTCCAAGAGCCGGGCCAGGGACGATCGCATTGCCGCCGGATCGGAGGTCGGAAAGTCCATCCGACCGACCGAACCCTCGAAGAGCGTATCCCCGGCAATCAACGTTCGAGATGGTTCATGAAGGAACCCACAGGAGCCCGGACTGTGGCCAGGCAGATGGAGAATCCGCCAACTGGGCCCGATGGGGAGCGGATCCCCTTCCTCGAAGAGTCCATCCGGAGGGGTCGCGGTGGATGGGGCGCCCGAGAATGCCGACAGGTTGAGCATCGGCTCCTGATTCCAGCCAGCCTCTGACTGATGGCATCTCACCGTCATCGGTCCGAATCGCGAGAGTGCCTCGTCGATCCCGGCGATGTGGTCGTGATGGCAGTGGGTCAAGATGATCCCCGCCGGCGTGCACCCGGAAGCCTCCACGGCATCCAACAGCACGCCCGGCCTCTGGCCGCAGTCCACAATCCAGCATCGAGCCGGATCCGCTTCGTCCTTCACCACGAATGCATTGGTCTGGTAGTCCCCCAAAGGAAACATACTGAGGATGGGATCATCGGAAGACGGATCGTGCATACTTCCTACAGTACGAGATACCACCGCCCTCGTCACCCGAGCTCACCAATTCATCGGAACCCCTCCCATGCTTCGAACCCGACTCTCCCCCGAGGAAACCAGCCCCGTCTCGCTCGACGGCGTCAAAGACGTCTCAATGCGCGTGCTCCTCGGTCGTGAGCACGGGATGCCGAATTTTTCGATGCGTCACTTCGTGGTCGAATCCGGCGGACACACGCCATTGCATGCCCACGACTACGAGCATCAGATCATCGTGCTCGAGGGACACGGGGAAGCGGAGCAGGACGGCGTCACTTCCACAATCGCATCGGGGGACGTCCTCTACGTCGCGCCGGATCTGGTGCACCAGTTCCGCAACACCGGCGAAGAACCGATGCAGCTCATCTGCCTCGTTCCGCGAACCCGAAACAACGGCGGAGAGGTCCCCGGATCATGAGTGGGTCGACGGAATCCCGCAGCAGGAACGAGGGCGTGCACTCGGGGCATCTCTGGATCGGCCTGGCGATCTTCGCGGCGACCCTCCTGGCCGTCGTGTCCCTTCGCCGCCCGGAAGCGGTTTGGGCCGCGCCGGTACTGAGCGGCGCCATCGCGGGCGGACTGTTCTGTCTGGTCGCCATCGGGATGATGCTCGTTCTCGGAGATCGAAGATCCGGCGACTTCAACACAGACTCGAATTCCATCCTGACCCGGATCGAGGAGCACTCGATGCTCTCGGATGCCGCCAAGAGGCTGGTCTACCGAGATCGGGAGTTGGACCTGCTGCGAATGTTGGTGGAACAGGACATCGCGGCCCGAGACTTCGATGCCGCACTCCGCATGGTCGATGAACTCGCCTCACAGTTCGGCCGCCTCGAGGAGGCCGAGACGCTCAGAAGCCGGATTGAATCGAGTCGGCGATCCGAGGTCGAACGTCGGGTTCGCGAGGAAACCCAAGAGATCGAGCGACTTCTCGCCGCCGGCGACTGGAATTCGGCGTCTCATTGCCTGCATCGACTTCAACGCCTCTTCCCGGACGTCACGTCGATCGAGGATCTTCCGGATCAGATTCTGGGTGCTCGACTCCGACATGCCGCGGAAATCGAGACGAGGATGCGGGAGGCGCATGCCAACGGCCAGGTTGATGACGCAATGACACTTCTCCGCGAACTCGATCGCAACCTCTCCGGACGTGAAACCAACCGCGTGCTCGATGTGGCCCAACCCATCGTCGCCGCACACCGGGATTTCTGCGGCGCCCGATTCCGGGATGCCATCGGAGGCAAGGACTGGAAGACCGCGGTGATCATCGGGGAACAGTTGATTCATGAGTACCCCAACACCCGGATGGCCGAGGAAGCCACGGAGCTTCTGGCGGGGCTCCGAACCCGTGCGGGCGTCGTCGAACGAACCCCCTGATCACCCGTCGTCGCTCCGAATGACCGTATACTTCCGGGCGTGACTCTGCTCCTTCGATCGCTCCTCACCAAGCCCGGTCACCAAGCCGCATCCGAACCGGATGCCGGTCAAGGACCCCTTGCCGGCATGATTGGGAGGATCCGAACGCCTCTGCTCGCGGCCACCGCCTGGACCATCCTGCTGGTCACCGGCTGTAGTTCGATGAGCGAGGACTTCCAGGACTTCACCGAAAAGTTCAACCCGCCATCGCCGTTTCAGGCGGCGGTCTGGGCGTCGGACTTCAATGATCCAGGCCTCCAGCGCCGCGGCGTGATCCTGCTTTCCAATGCAACTTTCGGTGGCGAACGAACCTACGTCGATCTCTACCGGGTCCTTGCCAGCGAAAGTTCGGATCCTCTGGTGCGAGCGGCCGGCATTCGGGCGCTCGGTCGCTGGGGCTCACCGTCGGATGCGGTGATCATTGCGAATCAACTCGAGAGTGAGTTTCAACAGGTGCGGCTGGAGGCCGCGATCGCCCTGCAACGAATCCACCAAGAGTCGGTCGAAGACCAGATCTGGCGCCGACTGGTCGACGTCTCCGAAGACGAAGCGATCCGAGTCGAACTGGCCATCGCCCTCGGACAGTATCCCACCGACTCCGCGTTTCAGGCGTTGGCCCTCACCCTGGAGGATCGGAGCCTCGCCATGAATCTCGCGGCCGCCGACAGCCTCCGCGTGCTCACCGGTGACGACTTCGGGATCGACGGCCCGGCCTGGCTCTCGTGGTATGACGCCACGAATTCGCCGTTCTCTCAGGTCGAGATCTTCCTCTATCCGACGTTCCAGCGACCGCTCACCTTCTTCGAGAAGCTCGCCTTCTGGGATCCCACGGTCTTCGAGAAGCCGGCGCCGCCGCGAGGCCTCGACCTCGGCGAAAAGTCGACCTACGACATCGACGTCGACTCCGATGCAGCACCCGCCAAAGCGAAGAGCCCGTCGGTCTCTACTCCTACTGATCAAGCCGGCGAGGGATCTTGACCAGAGAAGAGTCGTCGGTGGATTCCTCCGATCACGAGCCGACTGCTGACGACGAGCAACGCTTCATCGACGCGGGGTTCTCTCCCGACGATCCGATGCAGCCGATCCTCACGATGCAGGAGGAAGCGGCTCCCGCGATCGAGGACGGGGTGATCCGATCGGGCCGCCTTGCGGGGCGATCGATGTGGTCTGCGATCGGAATCCTCGCCATCCCAGTGCTGCTGCAACAGACGCTCACCGCGATGGTCGGACTCATCGACAAGATGCTCGCCGGGAGCCTTCCGGAATCTATCGTGGTTCCCGCCATGGACGGCGTCGGTATCGGCTCCTTCGTCGGCTGGTTCGTGTCGATCGCCCTCGGCGGCCTCGGACTGGGTGGCCAGGCCCTCATCTCGCGGGCAATGGGCTCCGGAGACGAGCTGCTCGCGGAGAAGGCGCTGGGCACGACGATCACGATCGGCATCGCTTGGTCGACGCTGGTGGGACTCGCAATGTGGTTTCTGGTGACCCCGCTGGCCTGGGCCACGGATCTCACTCCCGAAGCCTCGCAATATGCAATCGAGTACGTGCGCACGATGTCCCTCGGAATGCCCTTTTGCGGCGTGATGATGGTCGGGTCGATGTGCCTCTTCGGCGCGGGGGAGACGCTCAAGCCAAGCCTGATCGCCGCAGGCGTCAACGTCGTGAATCTGATCGCATCGTGGTTGTTGTCGGGGGTCGATCTTCGCTACGGCGGGATGGTGCTGCCGAATCCCTCGGGCGTGGATCCGCTGGAGTGGGGCGTAAGCGGTATCGCCGCCGGCACCGCAACGAGTTGGGCCATCGGCGGACTGGCGACGATCTGGGTGCTTCGGCGTGGCGTGAAGGATCTTCGACTTCACATGGTCCGGATGCTCCCCGAACTTTCGATCGCCCGCCGAGTGGTGACCGTCGGCATTCCAACGTTCTTCGAGGGTATCGCCATGTGGGCGGTCAACCTCTTCGTGCTCGGGTTCATCGGCGAGATCGCGACCCGGCTCGCACGCGAGGGCGTCGCCGATGTCCAAGAGGGTGGTCTGGTCGGGGCTCACATCATCACCGTGCAGTGGGAGGCATTCAGTTTCCTCCCCGGCTTTGCGATGGGCACCGCGGCCGGGGCTCTGGCGGGACAGTATCTGGGCGCCGGCAACCCCGGAATGGCGAAACGGGCGATGATGGCGTGCACGATGATCGGCGTGCTGATCATGTCGGCGATGGGCGTCGCCTTCATGACCCTCGGCGAACAACTCACGGCCCTGATCAGCGACCAACCCGTGCATCTCGCTGAAGCGCCACGACTCCTATTCATCTGCGGCACGGTGCAGGCATTCTTTGCACTCTCGATGGTGCTTCGGCAGGGGCTGCGGGGCGTCGGTGATACTCGCTGGACACTTTTGATCACCTCCTGCTCGAGCTACGGCATCCGGCTTCCAGCCTGCTGGCTGCTGGGGATCCACTTCGATCTGGGACTCCCCGGAATCTGGATGGCGTTGATGGGCGAAATCGTCATCCGCGGCGGCTTCTTCCTCGCCCGCTTTCTCCACGGAGGTTGGACGCGGATCACGGTTTGAACCGGCTCGTTCGATTCCTGATGAATTGATCTCCCGTCCCCCTCGACTTCGCTAGCATCGTGCGGTCCTTATAGGGAGTCACGCCGACTCGCACCGCCCGAGCCCGCCTACTTCTTCACCGAGTGATTGAAACGCCGATGAACACGTCAGAACCCCCCCATCCCCCGATTCCGACCGTCCATCCCGACTCCAATCCCCTTGACCCTGGCTTCCAGGACGCGGTGGTCGAAGGCGCAGCGCGACTGACGCCAGAACAGGCCCTCGATCTCTGGCACCGAATGCCTTTGGCCGACCTCGGCGGTCTCGCCGACCGACGCTGCCGGGCGATTCACGGCGAGTCAATCCGAACCTACGTGATCGACCGGAACATCAACTACACCAACATCTGCACCGCGAAGTGCACCTTCTGTGCGTTCCGTCGCGATCAGGGGGATCACGATGCCTACACGCTCGAGTACGACGAGCTCCTCAACAAGATCCGCGAAGTTGTCGCGATCGGCGGCACGCAGATCCTGATGCAGGGCGGGATGAATCCCGAACTTCCGCTCGACTGGTATCTCGAACTGCTCCGCCGCATCAAGTCTGAGTTTCCGCAAGTCCATGTCCATGCGTTCAGCCCACCTGAGTTTATTGAGTTCGTGAACTTCTTCGACCCGCCGGGCGACTCGCTCAAGGAGAAGATCCGAGCGGTCATGGGCCCACTGGTGGAAGCTGGCCTTGATTCGGTTCCCGGCGGCGGGGGCGAGATTTTCGCCGATGCGGTACGACGAAAAATCGGGCTCGGCAAGTGCACCGCGGAGGCTTGGCTGACCGTGATGCGGGTCGCCCACGAGTTCGGATTGAACACCTCCGCGACCATGATGTTCGGACACATCGAGGGCATCGCCGATCGAATCCATCACATGGACACCGTCCGCCGGTGGCAGGACGACGCGATCCAGGAACTCGCCAACGACGGCGGAGGCCGCTACCACGCGTTCATCTCGTGGCCGTTCCAACCCGACAACACCCCCCTTGGTCGTCTGAAGGAGTGGGGTCACGGCCCCGGCGACGACCCCAGCGATCCCTATCCCGGCGACGTCGTCGCTCGACTCGACGGATCCGGAACCAAGGACCTTCATCCCGAGTTTGGTCGCCGACTCCGGTTCGCCGGTTCCACCGCATACCTTCGGACCCAGGCGATGAGCCGCCTCTATCTGGACAACATCTGGTCCATCGGCTCGAGTTGGGTGACGATGGGTCCCCACATCGGCCAGGTCGGTCTCCGCTACGGCGCGAACGACATGGGGTCGGTGATGATGGAAGAGAACGTGGTCTCTGCGGCGGGAACCACCCACTGCCTGAACGAACCGATGATCTGCCGATTGATCCGGGATGCCGGATTCGTGCCAGCGCAACGAAACAACAACTACCAGGTGCTGAAGCCGCACTTCGCCCCCGATGGTCCGGATCTCGCCGTCGAGGACTGGTCGAACTTCCGCGCGTCTTCACTGCACCGGCAGACCGATTCGGAAGAGACGGGCGGCGGTTGCGAGACGAACTACGGCACCACCAGCGGTGATGCCAGCGCCATCGTGGACATCACGATCAAGGGGATCTGACCGGCTCCCCCCTATAGAGCGAATCGACTAGAGCGAATCGACCCAGCCCCGAATCTGGGCGGACGCAAGGTCACGACCTCGAGCGCCGAATGAATCAAGTCTTCGGACCAGATCACCTCGGAGATCCTCCGCCGCGATCTTCGTCGAACTCTCGAGCATCCCATACACCTCCACGATCTGGAATCGGCGTCCGCCCATGTCCTCGACCGTCGGGATGACCAGGATCGCCCCCGTCCCCGGCACCGTCAGCAGCAACATTTCTGAATTCCTCCAACCGCGGAATCCGTTTCCATCGATTGAAATCAAGTCCGCAGTGCCGACCGGAAGAAGACCGGGAACCAGGCGATCGACCGCGGTCAGAAACACCTCGGGCGACTCCGGATCCGATTCCAACATGAAGATCTGAAGCGCTTCCGCGATCGCATCGGTGTGGTCTTCGGAAAGGGCCGGGCCCCCTCCCAGTCCGATCGCTCCCGATCCCGGCGGCAACATCCTCGTTCCTACAGGCGCGAGCACGGAACTGATGTTCAGGAACAACACGGCGGCGATCCCCAAGGCGACCAACAGGATAAACGGGAGCGCCAGAACGGCAATGCTCGCCCGCCACCCCGCCACTCGATGGCCGTGGGCCACCACCAGGATCGTCGACACGATCATCCAGACCCCCGACACGTAGGAACCGCAATAC
>CALFOM010000252.1 GCA_937919685.1 uncultured Phycisphaera sp. | reverse complement strand
TCGACGGAGCTGTCGACGGACTTGTCCACGGTGACGTCGATTGAGTCGGGGCCGGCTTCGCCCCCGAGCTTCGCGGCGCCGCCCTCGCCGATCCAGTCGATCATCTGCGACTTCACACCGACGACGAGATCGAATTCCTGAGGGAGTCTGAATCGAAGGAGATCCAGCATCTCGAGATCCATCGGATCATGAACCAGCAGACGCAGACGATTCCCTTCGGGATTCGACAGCGGAATAACACAGTGCTTACGGACGATGTCGTCGCCGACGAGCGAGAAGTCGACCATCGCGGAACCTTCCGCCGTGCCAAGATCGACGAACTCCATCCCCGCCTGGCGTGCGAGTGCTGACGCGATCTGGACTTCAGAGGCGTGACCCCCCTCTACGAGCACTTCGCCGAGCCGTTTTCCGGACGCCTGGGCCTCCGCCTCGCTTGCCGTAATGACATCCTCGCTCAAGATCCCGTCACTGACGAGAATCTCACCGAGTTTCTTTCGAACCTTCCTGGCCACGCGTGGCTCCGATCTTCGATCACTCCGGACCCGGCCCGAAGGGCCGCCGGAGATCCACTTTCATGAAACACGCCACTTGGCGTGGGAATCGCTAACGCACCCCTCAGAGGGGGTTGCCGGACCGGCCTCGCCCAGATCATGATCCGAGTCTTCGACCGAAGTCCCTAGTATGGCGGTGCACTTCCCTCACCGCAATTCACACGTGCCCCCATCACCCCTGACAACCTCCTCCGGAACTCCACTCCGGGTCCTGATCACCGCTGGCCCGACCTGGGAACCGATCGACGAGGTCCGCTATCTCGGAAATCGATCCTCAGGACGCCTGGGGGTTCAGATGGCCACCGCCGCCACCCGACGAGGGCTGACCACCACACTCCTCCGGGGCCCTGCGACGGTCGACCCCACCCCGGATCCGCTGCTCACCGAAGGGCGGTTCCAATCAGCCTCGGATCTCGAATCAGCACTGCAACGGGAGTGGCCGGCACATGACATCTTGATCATGGCAGCGGCGGTGGCCGACCATCGCCCGATCCGCGAAGCAGGGAGTGCTCGGAAGATCCGCCGATTGGAGGGCTCGTTGACGATCAGACTTGAGCCGGTTCCAGATCTTCTGGCCGGATTGGCCGAGATTCCACATGCTGGCACTCGGATTGGATTCGCCCTCGAGCCCGCCGACGAACTCGCCCGAAACGCCCGGGCGAAACTGGTACGAAAACGACTGGCCGCGATCGTCGCCAACCCCCTCGAGACGATGGAGGCCCAGACCATCGATGGCGTGTTGATCGACGCCGATGGCCACGAGCAACGACCCGCAAGAGGCCCAATTGGGAAAGACGCCTTCGCGACCTGGCTGATCGATCGGGTCATCGACCTCCACCAACGACGCATCAAAGACCAGGCCATCAGCGATTGACGGCTCGGAGCCGCCGCAAGGACGACGTATACTCCGCTCAATTCAGATTCTCCCCCCCCGCTTGGAAGGAAACGCGAAATGTCCACCGGTCTGCAGTTGGGAATGGTCGGCCTCGGTCGAATGGGTGCCGGCATGGTCCGCCGCATGATGAAGGACGGCATCCGCTGCGTCGTCTACGACGTAAACCAAGATGCCGTGAAATCACTCGAGGCCGACGGCGCGATCGGCGCGACCAGCATCGAGGACTTTGTCTCCAAGCTTGAAAAGCCCCGCACGACCTGGATGATGCTTCCCGTCGCCTTCGTCGATGAAACGCTCGAGAAGATCACCGCCCACCTTGAGAAGGGCGACATCGTCATCGACGGTGGCAACAGCTACTACAAGGACGACATCCGTCGGTCGAAGCACCTCGCGGAAAAGGGCATCGACTACGTCGACGTCGGCGTGTCCGGCGGCGTCTGGGGCCTCGAACGGGGTTACTGCCAGATGATCGGCGGCCCCGAAGCCGCCGTGAAGCACGCCTCCCCCGCCTTCGCCTCACTCGCACCCGGCGTCGCCTCCGCGCCGCCGACCGAAGCCCGCATCGGACAGGAGACCACCGCTGAAGACGGCTGGCTCCATTGCGGTCCCAACGGGGCCGGTCATTTTGTCAAAATGGTTCACAACGGGATCGAGTACGGAATCATGGCGGCCTATGCCGAAGGTTTCAACATCCTCAAGCACGCCGATGCCGGCAAGCATCAGCGGGATCAGGACGCGGAAACCACGCCGCTTCGAGACCCCGATGCCTACATGTACGACTTAGACCTCAAGGAGGTCGCCGAAGTCTGGCGACGAGGGAGCGTGATCGGCTCTTGGCTGCTCGACCTCACCGCGTCCGCCCTCGCAAAGAGTCCCGACCTTGCTGATTTCAGTGGCCGCGTCTCCGACTCGGGTGAAGGGCGATGGACCCTTGAAGCCGCGATCGACGAATCGATTCCCGCCCCGGTGCTCGCCGCCGCCCTCTTTGCCCGATTCAGTTCACGCGGCGAATCTAACTTCGCCAATCAGGTGATGTCGGCGCAGCGATTCGAATTCGGCGGCCACCACGAGAAGACCGACTGACTTCTCGGTTCGACGATTTTCAACCAAAATCAAGTCCGCCCAACTTTACGTTCAACCAACGATCCCACGCCGGAAATCCCGAGCGTGGGATTTTCTTGCGTTGGCCTTTGCCTTGACCATGGCGCCCGCCAGCCGATCAGTTCGAGCCGACACCCTCGGCGGCTGACGTTCGGCCGGAGACGATGTCGTCAATCAGGAGCAACGTTCCACCCTCTCGAATCAGGATGAAACTCGCCATCACCAGAAGGAACACCGCAAAGATCTGCTTCAATCGTTGCTGCGGAATTCTCGAACCCAGCGAACCGCCGATCACACTTCCAACGCCCCCGATCAGAATGAAGGTCGCCACGACGCTGAGGTTCATCGCATCGGCGTCGGTGGTGAGTTGGTCCAATGATTTCAGGAAACCCGCCCCACTCTTCAAGGCGATGATCAGGAGGCTTGTACCCACGGCCATCTTCATCGGGAGCCGACCAAACAACACCAGTGCGGGCACGATCAGGAAACCCCCGCCGACCCCGACCACGCCGGTCAGAACGCCGACGAACAGACCCTCGAGTGTCAGAAGAACAAAGTCCCGGGGCGTTCGGTCGGTCGGCGCCTCGTCACTCGTCTTTCCACCCCGAAGCATCAAGACTGCCGCCAGCAGCATGACGACCGCAAAAATCAGAAGCTGCATCTCGCCACTGATGAACTGGGAGCTCCACACCCCGACCACCGTCCCACCCACGCCCGGAATCCCGAACAACACGACGCTCGGCCAGTCGATGCGACGCTGGATGACGGGCCAGATCGCCGCGATGAGCGCGATGCCTCCCACGATCGCCAGGCTCTCGCCGATCGCAGCCTTCGGTTCGTGTTCAAGCAGATAGACGAGCAGCGGCACCGTAATGATGGAACCGCCCGAGCCGAGCAGTCCGAGACAAAGCCCGATCAAGAGCCCACCGATGATTGATGGGATCAACACCGGTATTGCTCCGTCATTGGAGTGACGTGGCATCCGGATCGGCGCGGATTTCGAAGGTCATTCGTCTCGGAGAGGTAGATCAACCGCACTTCACCTCGGTGCAACCGGCCTTCTGCATCGCGTCCCACCCACCGGCGATGTTGATCGCGTCGATACCGCGTCGTCGAAGTTCGGAGACCGCCATCCCGCTTCGAATGCCCCCGGCACAGTGCACATAGACCCGTCCCGTCGACGGCACTTCATCGAGCCGTGCGACCAGCCGGGTGTGTGCAACATTCACCACCGGATCCAGATGGCCGAGATCCCATTCCGCGGCGCGACGAACATCCAGGACCTGGGTTTCAACATCCGAAGAAAGCAACTCACGGAATTCCTCCGCGTCGACTTCCGGAGACGACTCGATCGCTCCCCCCGAAGCGATGTACTCGTCCAGCGTCTCCGGGGTGATGATCCATTCGATCGAATCGAGGCCGATCCGAACCAGATCCCGAACCAGCGTGGCGGCGAATTCCGTCGGTGCGACGAGGCCGATGCGTTCGGTCGGTTCGATGTAGGAGCCGACGGTCATCAGAAAATTGACGCCGGTACTCGTCCAGATTGCACCGGGAAGATGGCCATCACGGAATGCCGGCCACGCCCGAACGTCGATCACCCGCACGCCATCGAGGTACGAGCAGAGTTCGGACGCCGCGGGACTCGCGGGGACCGGAACCGCATCGAGCAGCGGCACGCCGTCACGATTCCATTCCTTCATACGCGAGAAGTAGAGCGGTGGCTCGGGCTGACCGCTCAGAATGCTCTCGACGAACGCTTCCTCGTCGGCGGCCAGCGACAAGGCTGGATTGAAAAGCCGCTCGTAGCCGACGGTCGTCTGCGGCACCGCGCCCATGGCCTTGCCGCAGGCGCTGCCCGCGCCGTGCGCGGGCCAGACCTGAAGATGGTCGGGAAGTTCGAGGAAACGACGGGCGCTGGAGACGAGTGCGTGCGCCGATTCGTCCTTGGCTCCGGCGATGCCTGCCGCCGTCTCCAAGAGATCAGGGCGACCGAGATCGCCGACGAAGACGAAGTCGCCACTGATCATGCCGATCGGGGTATCTGCTCCGCCGCCGAGATCGGTGACCAAATACGAGAGGTGTTCCGGCGTGTGACCCGGCGAATGCACCGCGGTGAATCTGATGTTTCCAATGTCGAACGTATCGCTGTCGAACAGTACTCGATGGTCGTATCCCTCGAGCCAACCCGATTGCCAGTCGTCACCGCCCTCGCCGGAGACTAGAACGCGTGCGCCGGTCTGCTCGGCGAACTGCCGGACACCGGAGAGGAAGTCCGCGTGAATGTGGGTCTCCGCCGCCGCGACGATCCGAAGTCCGTGCGCGGTCGCGAGGTCGATGTATCGATCGATGTCCCGTTCGGGATCGATGATGATCGCCTCGCCGGTTCGCTGGCAGCCGATCAGATAGGCCGCTTGCGCCAGATCCTCGTCGTAGATGAGCCTAAAAAGCATGGAAGAACTCCTGAATACTGCGGGTGGTCGAAGGAACAAGGTACCTGATGGCGACAATATTATAGGTGCCGGAACGGCGGTCATCGGTTCCCATTCGACCCGAACCGCTCAACGCGAGGCGATCATCTCGGCGAGGATCGAAACTGCGATCTCCTCCGGACTCACCGCCCCGATGTCGAGCCCGATCGGCGCCTTGATCCGAGCCAGGTCCGAATTGGCCCACCCTTCGGACCGGAGAGCATCCAGCACCGTGGCGATCCGGCGGCGACTCCCCATCATGCCGATGGGGATGCCGGGTTGATCCCGCATTACCCGAAGACTCGCAACGTCACGATGGAAATTGCGGGTCACCAGCGCCAGCATCGGGGTGACCTGCGAAGGGATCAGACCCATCGCCCCTTCGAGCGACGACATCACCTCGACGTCTGTACCGATGAGTCCCGCGGAGATCGCTTCGGCAAAATCGGGATCGGCGAGCCGATCATCCACGAGAATGACCCGTCGACCGGTGAATCGGCCGAGCCGGGCCAGTGCGACCCCGCAGTGCCCCGCCCCCACCACGATCATCACGTGGCGTCCGGTGAATCGAATCGAATCGTTTCCGCCCGAGGAATGTTCGATGCCGAATCGTGGCTCGTCCTCATCGCTCGGACCGGGGATCCGGCAGTGAACATCCTCACCGGTCGCGAGACGCTCGGCGACATCGCGGAGCACGCTTCGATCTTCGAGCGTCAGCGGATTGACGGCGATTCGCATCCGACCGCCGCAGACCCCGTCTCGAGATTCCTCCGGGTGTCCCGCGAGATCGATCTCGACCTCGCATCGGCCTCCACCTGACAGCGCCTCCCGACATGCGACCAGCGTCTTCGCTTCGGCAGCCCCGCCGCCCACCGTCCCGATCTCGAAGCCGTCTCCGACCAACAGGACCGCGCCTCGAATCTGTGGCACCGAACCCAGAGCCTCGAGCACCGTCGCCAGAACCACCGGCGTTTCCATGTTCGACGCGAGACGGAGGACCGTCGCGGCATCGACCCCGGTACCCGGCGAGGGGAGACCGAGATCGGATGCGGCCGAATCGAGGGGTGAAGAGGACATGGTTGGATCCTACGTCATCCGCCGGGAATACTGCTTTGGTGATTTGGAATCGATCCTTGACTTGACATCACTTCGCCGGCGACGATCCTGAACCCATGACCCACGACCATCGAGCGATCATCGGCCTCGCACTCGTCATCTTCCTCGTCGATTCGATCCGAACGAGTCCGGCCGAGGCCACGAATCGCGACGGATCGCAGAACGCGGACCGACCGAACGTCATCCTGATCATCGCCGACGATCATCGCGCCGACCATCTTGGATGTGCGGGCCGGAACGGAATCGACACCCCGGCCATCGACCGTCTCGCGGCGCGAGGCGTCCGATTCGATCGCGCCTACTGCCAGGGTTCGACGTCGCCGGCGGTCTGCCTCCCGAGTCGGTCACGGCTCATTTCGGGTCGGAACGACTGGACGACCCCGAACTGGCAGCAGGCGCATGGTCGCGCGGACTTTCCTCTTTGGCCCGAAGTCCTTCGATCCGAAGGATGGCGAACCCATCACATCGGCAAGTGGCACTGCGGACGCTCGTGGTTCGATCGGTGTTTCGACGATGGAAGCAGCGTGTTCTTTGGCGGCATGGGAAGCCACCGAACGCTCCCCGTCGTGGACATCGACGCCGAAGGGAACGAAACCCAACGACGACTCGCTGACTACAGCAGCGATGAGTTCGCCGATCAGGCGGTCGCCTTCATCGACGCCGTCGCGACGGATGACGACCCGCGGCCGTTCGTGCTCTCGCTCAGTTTCACCGCCCCGCACGATCCCCGCACGCCGCCGGCCGGCCAGCCCACCATCGATGCCCGCGCCGCACGGATCGAACTTCCACCAAACGTGCTTCCCGTGCATCCTTTTGACAACGGAGAAATGACCATCCGCGACGAGGAACTGCTTTCCTGGCCGAGGCGTCCCAGGGAGCTTCGCGAGGAGATCGCCCGCTACGACCTCATGATCGAGAACATGGATGCGGGCATCGGACGCGTGCTGGAAGCGCTCGATCGGCAGGCCCTCACCGATGACACCGTGATCATCTTTGCCGGCGACCATGGACTGGCATTAGGCAGCCACGGCCTCCTCGGCAAGCAGAATCTCTACGAGCACTCGATGCGCTCACCGTTGATCGTGGTCGGACCAGGCTTTCCGGCCGGAACCACTCGGAACGACTTCACATATCTCCACGATATTCCCGCCACCATCCTCGCCGCCGCCGGGCTCGCGATCCCGGACTCGATGGACGGTCTCGATCTTCATCTGAGCACCGAGCGAAACGATATCCTCACGCGATACCGACAGATCCAGCGTGCCTGGCGTGATGACCGATGGAAGATCATCTGGTATCCGAAAATTGATCGCTGGCAGGTCTTTGATCTTCTGGCGGACCCGGAAGAGACCGTCGATCTCGCTCGTGATCCCGCGAACACCGGATTGGTTGCCGACCTTCGACGACGACTCCAGGCTGCCCGCCGCGAAAATCAAGACACCGAAGATCTGCTCGTCGAGCGACCGGACGCCGAGCGGTTTGATTCTGAGACCGCGGAAACGGCAAGACTCGCCAAGGATCATTGGAAGCGTCCGTGACCCTTGATCGGTCGCCGCTGTTATTCTTTCGGTTGGGACCTGTGGCGGAATTGGCAGACGCAGCGGCCTTAAAAGCCGCAGCCGTGAAAGCGGCGTGAGGGTTCGAGCCCCTCCGGGTCCATTGCGATGCAGCCCTACGCCCTTTCAGAACATCGGATCATCAGAATCGTCGTGCTCTGCGCGCTGTATGTCGCGCAGGGCGTGCCCTTCGGATTTCTGACCGTCACGCTCGCGGCGGCGATGGCGGCATCGGGGGCCGAGACCGAGGCGATTGCGTCGGTGTTCGCGCTCGGTACGCTTCCGTGGGCGCTCAAGTGGGTGTGGGGTCCGTTCGTCGACCGCTTTGGCAACTCCCGCTTCGGACGACGACGCCCGTGGATTCTCGTCGCGCAGACCGGCATGATCGCGACGCTCGTCGCCATGGCCATGATGCCCGACCCCGTCGCCGATCTTCGCACGCTCGGGATCTTGGTCGTCCTGCACAACATTTGTAATAGCCTGCAGGACGTCTGCGTGGATGCGATGGCCATCGACCTGCTTCCGCCGAAAGACCGGGGAAAAGCGAGTGGATTGATGTACGGCGCCAAGTACGGCGGCACCGCGATCGGCGGCGGTGGCCTCTCGATCGTGGCCGGGCTTGGGGGCATGCCGCTTGCCTACGTTGGCATGATCGTGGTCATCGCGGGGATCGCGTTGCTTCCGCTGCTCACCATCGAACGGCCCGGCGACCTGCGCTTTCCGTGGTCGAAGGTCGTCGTCGACCGCGATCAAGAGACGGGCAACCTTCCCGCAGAGGAATCCGAGGCCGAAGTGCCGCCGCGTTCGGCGCTCGCCCTCCTCCGCGACCTGGCTGGTGCCTTCACCGTTCCGGCCGCGATCGTCACCGCGGTGGTCGCGCTGCTCGCGACCGCGGCGAGCGGACTGCTGAGTCCGATCGCCACGAACCTCTTCGTCGGCGACCTCGGCTGGTCGCAGGAGGAATACGGTGCCGCGACCGGCGGTGCGGCGGTCTTCGCGGGCCTCGCCGGAGCCGTCATGGGCGGATTTCTGGCGGACTGGATCGGCGCTCGCCGGGTCTTCGCAACCTGCAGCCTCGTCCTGGCCCTGATGTTTGCCGTCTTTGGCCTCGGCGATGCCTTTTGGGAGAATCGAATGCTGGTCTGGGGATACCTGATCATCGAATCAGCCCTCGCCGGATGTCTCAACGCCGCATTCTTCGCCATCTGTTTCGGCGTCTGCCGACCGTCGATCGCCGCGACCCAGTTCACGGCGTATATGGCACTCATGAATCTCGGCGTCGCAGGGATCTACACCCTGTCGGGCCCATTTGAGGCCCGATTCGGCGTGCAGACCACCTATCTGATCGCCGCAGGCATCCAGTTCAGCGTGGTCCTTCTCGTCCCGTTCACCCTCGTTTTCAGAACAAAAACGAAGGTTTAGGGCGGAATGCGGACGTCTTCGGCGGGGCCGAGGGGGAAGCGACTACCATAGTTCTCCCGGTCCGGAAGTTCTCCGTGACCGTCTCAGGCGATGGGCCAAGCGTGGTCCGCACATCCGCGGACCCCTGAGTTTCCCGTTGCCGAAACATCCGAGTTGCCCGCCTCCCTTTTCGGAGGCCCTGATTCCAGGGTGACGCCCACGACCCCGTGGCAAGGAGCATCGCTCCTGCAAACCACCGAGCCGATGGAAATCGCACCGCCATGATCCAAGACAAGAGAACTGGTTCCACCTTCGAGCTCGGCTCGTTCGACGAGCCGCAGCGTTTCAAGGCTGTGACGCGGACCAACGTCGCCGCGACCCCCGAATGGGAGTCCCTCGACCCTGACCTCCGGGAGGGTCTCGAGGTGGTGTCGGCCGTGCTGCCATTCCGGACCAACAAGTACGTCATGGAGGAGTTGATCGACTGGAATGCGGTCCCGGACGATCCCATCTTCCGATTGACCTTCCCCCATCGGGACATGCTTTCGGTCGAGCAATTCGATCGCATCAGTGCCTTGCAGGATGCGGGTAACAAGCCCGAACTTGACGCCGCAATCCGAGAGATTCAACTCGAGCTGAATCCGCACCCTGCCGGCCAGATGACCCACAACGTGCCGACCGTTGATGGCGAACCCGTTCCCGGCATCCAGCACAAATACAACCAGACCACCCTCTTCTTCCCCGCCCATGGCCAGACCTGTCACGCCTACTGCACATTCTGTTTCCGCTGGGCGCAGTTCGTCGGCCTCGACGATATGAAGTTCGCCAACAAGGACGTCGATCAACTCGCCGGGTATCTCCACGAACACCCCGAGATCACCGACGTGCTCTTCACCGGCGGCGATCCGATGG
This sequence comes from uncultured Phycisphaera sp., assembly GCA_937919685.1. Lineage (GTDB taxonomy): Bacteria > Planctomycetota > Phycisphaerae > Phycisphaerales > SM1A02 > UBA12014. The sequence continues at coordinate 14,019 of CALFOM010000252.1, read as the reverse complement.
TGATGAAGTCGAAGATCTTCGCGCGGTACATCGACCGAATCCTCGACGATCCCGACCTCGCCCACATTCAGACCATCCGCATCGGTACCAAAAGCGTCGCCTACTGGCCTCAACGATTTGTCACCGATGCCGATGCCGAAGATCTGCTCGACATCTTCCGTCGCATCGTCGCGAGCGGCCGGGCCGTCGCGATCATGGGGCATTATTCCCACCCCGTGGAACTCTCTACGCCCATCGCACAGGAAGCCGTAAAGCGAATCCGGGCAACCGGTGCGAACATCCGAATGCAAAGCCCCCTCATCCGGCACGTCAACGACGATCCCGAGATCTGGGCGGAACTCTGGAACACTGGCGTTCGACTCGGCTGTATCCCGTATTACTTTTTCGTGGAACGGGATACCGGCGCCCGGGGTTACTTCGAAACCCCGCTCGAGAAGTGCCACGAGATCTTCGCCGAGGCATTTCAGAAGGTCAGCGGGCTCGGCCGCACCGTCCGCGGTCCTTCGATGTCGGCGTTTCCTGGCAAGGTCCACATCCTCGGCATCCGCGAGGTCGGGGGCAAAAAGGCATTCGTCCTCGAGTACCTTCAATGCCGTCGATCGGAACTCGTCCGACAGCCGTTCTTCGCGAAGTTCGATCCGAAGGCGACTTGGTTCGACATGCTCGAGCCACTCACCGATGCGGACAAACCGTTCTTCCCTGGCTTCTGGCCGGACGCGATGAACGAAACGCCTGGGACCGTTCCGCTCACCGTGGGTGCGGGGAGCTGAGCCAAATCACCCTTAGATCTTCGCGATGGCTTCGGTGGTGATCGAACGGGGCTCGACGGTCGTGGTCATTTTCGAGATGACGCGCGTCGATTCCAAGTCTGACCCCGGATCGAGGTCTTCGACGAGGTCAAGTTGGAGTCGACCAAGGATCCAAACGGCCCGCTCGAAGTAAGCGCCCGCAGCCAACAACCGAGTTCCGTCGTCCAGGACGGAACCGCTGGCAATCTCGCCGCGGATCTGCTCCGTGATTCCGCCGGAATCGGAAGTCAAGATCCTCAGGACCGATGCATCCCCGACTTCTCCGCTCACTGCTCGTCCGAGCATACTGAGCAAGAGGTGGAGACCCTCGGTCATGGCGACGGCAATGCGAACCGACCCGGCGTTATTCGATTCGTTGTGAATCGCCTCGACGCTTTGCGAGAACTCCAGGGTCGCCGCGACCAGATCGTTGATCTCCATCTGCTGATGACGAAGGTTGAGGATCTCCGACGCCGAGGTCGAGTCGAGCCCATTGGCCAGAATCTCCTGGAGGAACATGGATATCTCGGTGGACAGCTGGGCGATCCCGTCGGCGGTCTCCGCCGAGGATCGCTGGTCACCGTTGGAGTCTGCGGCGATCGCGTCGAGCAGCGATGGAAGGTGCCGGATCAAACGGCGCTGTTCGGAGCTGACCAAGGATCGACTGGTGCTCACATCGTGGACGAAGGTCGCGGAGAGGAACTCGGGCGTTGCAAGGTGTTCTGCAGCGGTGGTAGGCGAAAGGGACGCGAGGATCCGCGGGGCGAAGGGCAGGAAGAGCAGGCCGATGGTCGCCACCGTGACTTGCTGAATCAGGAACCCGGTGGGGAGTCGGTATTCATCGGGAAGCCAAGCGGAATCGAGGAGGAAGCTTGCGACCAGAGGAACATCGAGCGTCCGATCTCCGATCCATAGGACCGCGAGGAATGCCCCGCCAGCCAAGTTGATGATCGACTGGAACAGGATGATCCTTCGAGGGATCCCGCGAAGACTGCGGCCGAGGATCAGCGTGGACACACCAACTCCAATGGTGGCACCGTGAATCAACAGAAGAACCTGACTCTCCGTGAAAAGTCCCGGCAGCACGAAGGCCATCGCAACCAGTGCGATCGCCGACGTCGACTGGATGAAGATGCGGAGCCCGAGTCCCATCAGGAATGCGCCGATCGCACTCCCCCCCACCACCACGGAGATCGATTCGAACCACGGGTTTCCTGGGAGATCTGATCCCACTTCTCGAAGAAGCAACAAACCCAGAAAAAGCGATCCGACACTGCCAACGAGGTGAAGCGCCACCCGATACTGGCGAAAGGGAGCGAGCCCGCCGAGCAGCCCGCCGATTCCGATCAGGATGTAGGCGATGTTCCGAGTGTCGACAGAGGCGACGTACACCAGCAGCGTCGTCCCGAGATTCGCGAATACGATGACCACCAAGGCCACCGAGATCGAGATCGCCCCGGCCGCGACAAGCCCGGTGAGGATGAACCCCACACCAGTCGCGGACTGGGCGATTCCCCCCGCCACCAGACCCCAGATCGCCGCGAGAAACGGATGAGACGCGATCCGCTGGATCACTCGCCGCATCCGCGGCGTCGCGAGGTTCCTGAATCCACTCTTTGCACCCGCCAATCCTCCGAAGAAGAAGGCGAGCCCCGCGAGCGTCAGCGAAAACTGAGTGATCATTCCTTCCATCATCTCCGCGCCAAGAGTGCGTGGCCGAGTCCCGCGGGACGTTGAAACCGCGATCGGTTACCGCAAGGGCCGTTCCCCTCGTCGCCAAGAGGATGACGCTGTGGCCGACGACTGTGGCATTCCTAGGACGTTCTTTACAAGAACTGAACGTTGAAATCTGCTCAGGGGCGAAGCGTCGCGTCATAGAACGCTTCGAGGTCTCGATCGAGCGCCTTTCGGCTCTCATCGTGCACGTACATCATGTGTCCGGCAGGGTAATAGGTCTGGGTCACGTGATCTCGAAAATCAGGCTCGAGTTCGAGGTGGTCGATCACCCAATCCGCCGCGAAGTGCGGCGTCGCCATGTCGTAGTACCCCGCGGCGTTGAACACCCGAAGGTCGGGGTTCTGCACCATCGCAGCGCGAAGGCGTCCCGCCACGTCGACATACCGATTCTCGTAGCGCGAATAGTCCCACGGACGCACCCGCCCCGTCAGGATTTCGTAAGGGATGTCCGATGAAAACCCGAGCTCGCGCCGCACGTAGTCATTGAGCGTCGCGGTATATGGTCCCTGGATGGCTGCGTAGCTCGGGTCGAATTCGGTGCCCGTCCCCGAAGCGTCGGCGTCTCGACCGGTGAAGCGGGAATCCAGACGACCAACCGTGACACGATCATCGCGAAGCAGTTCCTTTTGCACCGCCCCACCGCTCAAGCGGAGGTTCCGTTGTTCGATAAACACGGGGTCGAGCCCGGTGAGCCCCGAAATGCCCGCGATCACCGCGGCTTGATCACCTTCCGAAAGCGAGGTGCCTGCCGCCAGGGCCGGAAGATAACGTTCGATGGCGAAGATCTCGGCCGCGTCCACCACCGATTCGACGGTGGGAAAGCGGTCCCGATCGACCTTACCGTGGTACCAGCCGGTCGCCGCGTAGGTTGGAAGGTAGAGCACGTCGGGCAGAATGTTGTTGCGGCCGAACCGGACGGTTGAGAAGTCGAGCACGCTGGAGATCAGGATCACCCCGTTCAAGAACATGCCATGCCGATCCTGCAGTTCATCCGCGAGCCAAGCAGCGCGGGTCGTGCCGTAGCTCTCGCCCGCGATGAACTTCGGGCTCGGCCAGCGACCGTTCCTCGTGGTCCAGAGTCGAATGAACTCCGCCACCGCACTCCCGTCTTTCTCGAGGCCGTGATAGGCGCCGTCGTCGACCCCCTCCGCGGCGCGGCTGAAGCCGGTGGTGACCGGATCGATAAACACGAGATCGGTCAGGTCGAGCAGGGTGGTGTCGTTGTCGACGAGTTTCCAGGGTGGCGGCAGCAGCGAGCCGGCATCGCCCATCGCCACTCGCTTCGGTCCCCAGGCGCCGAGATGAAGCCAGACCGAACTCGATCCGGGACCGCCGTTGAAGCAGAACGTGACGGGCCGGGTCGCCGGGTCAGAGGCCACCCACTTCTCGGGCCCGCCTTGTGCGACCGACGATGACTGATCCGGTTCGAGGCGTTCGTAGGAAACGAAGAAGATCCTCGCCTTCACATCACCGCTGGCCTCATCGAAGAGCGGAAGCGTTCCAGCGGTCGCCTTGTAGTGAACCACTTTTTCATCCACGGTGATTTCATGTTCGGTGACGCTGTCCGATTCGGGAATCAGCACGGGCGTCGTCGAGACGGTGTTGGCAGATGCAGTCTCCGGCACCGGCGCCTCCTGGATGAAGGCGGCCATGAAGACGAGCGAAAGGACGATCGATGGCGTGGTGATCATGGCTCGGATCGTATCACCCTCTGCCTCTCCACCGGTGAAATCTCGATCGAACCTCGCCCAGCATGCGGAAGACGCAAAAGAGGCGGGAACACGTCAGGGACGGGTTCCCGCCTCTCGGCGAGTCGTGTTCAAGGGCGGCAGATCGCGGTCAGGGACAGAGGCCCCAGCCGACCAGAAGCAGGCCGACGTCGGGGCCGCCGACGTCACCGTCACCGTTGAGATCCTGCTGACAGCCAACGCACGTGCCCCACGCACTGAGCAACGAACCGAAGTCGACGCCATTGACCACTCCGTCGTCGTTGAAGTCGGCTGGACATCCGCCACCACCGCCCCCACCATCATCAAACTCGATGATGAAGCTCTTCGCGGTGCTGCTGATCGGAACATCATTGAATTGGTCGCTCGGTCCACTGGCCATGCTGAACAATCGACCGACCGTGCCGTCGCCACTCGGCTCGCCGGGGAACCAGTTGTCATAACTCAGCGCGTCGCCCGTAATCCAGACCCAGTCACCGCCGAGTTCCTCGAGGCCGATGAACGGTCCGCCGTTTCCGCTCGCGGTGTCCGGCTGGGTCCAAAGCGAGGTGAATGCGCCGAGGTTGCGGTTGACCCAGAACGCCTCGTCATAGGTCTCGAAGGTGACGAGATGACCGCCAGCTTCTTCCGCCAGTGCACGGGCGGTGCTCCAGTCGACCGGCGGTGAGACGATGACCCCCTGATAACCGTGGCCGTTGCCACCCTCGGCAGTACTCCAAGTGACCCCGGCATTGACGCCTGGATCGCTGTCGAATTCGATCAAGACCGAACCAAAATCATCATCAAAGCAATCGTTCCAGTTTCCGGCCGGGTAGATCTGCCCAAAGTCTTCGGGCGCGGGATTGTCGTTGGGCTCACCCGGAGTCCAGTTCGTCCAGTCCAGAGGCTCGCCCGTGATCCAGCCCCAGCCCCCCGCGGGTTCCGGGCCCTTGTCACTTTGCACGAGTCCGAAGGCGCATCGGGCATACACCGCGGGCGAACCGATGCCGACGAAGTCCATTGCAAACGCCGTCTCCTCGGGCGAGGCCAAGGTGGCGAGATATCCGCCGAGAAGATTGGCCTCGGCATCGGCCGTGGCAAAGTTGCTTCCTTGACCGAGCCACTTGACGGCATAGAAGTGGCCATTACCGCCATCTTCAACCTTCCATTCGGCGACGACTTCGATCGGATACTCGGGAGGGAGTTTGCCGTACTGGATGCTGATCATTCCGGAACCGCTGGCGCCGTTGTAACCACCGACGCGGAGCAGATAGGTCTCTCCGTCGATTCCTGCGAAGGCCATTCGAGAGGTGAATCCAACGCAGTCCGCGCCGTCGTCATTACAGGCGATCAAGGCCCCGTCGCATTCGGTGTAGAGCGCGAGCCGGGTGTCGAAGTCCGCGGCATCACAGGTCGACACGACGATGCCGTCCGTCTGGTCGGCGGTCAGCGTGAACCAGATGTCCGAACCGAAGGCGGTTCCAAAGCCTTCGTCGCAGTCGCCGGGGAGTTCTGGTCCGTCGTCGGTCGAGTCGATGGTCGAGAATTCCGTGGTTCCAAAGAAGATCTCGACGGCATTCGAACAGTTGTCGTTGCTCGGCGGCGCCGGGCCGCAGAGGTCGATCGCCATCGCCGCGCAACTGGTGTCCCAGACCTCTTCGCAGCAGAATGGATCGTTGTCACAGATTGAAGCACAGCAGATCGCGTCGCTGCAACCTGGAACGGAGGCCGCTTCTTGACACGCGGATGTTCCCGGAGCCCCACAGGACGCGGGAATCGCCGCACCGAGCGTGACGAGGACTTGGCCGGACTGGAGAAAACCGGCGGGCACGTCGGTTCCGTCGTCCCAAGTCGAGTAGGCCGCGACCGCAACGATCCCGTCAGAGGCGATGAACGCGGTTCCTGGGGCGAAGACGGTTGAACCGTCCGTCGAACCGAAAGACACGCAATCGCCGGGATTCCCGCCGCCGGTGTTGTCCGTCGGAAACGGTTGCCCGAGGTCGTAGAACAGATCCCCCGCGCCGCCCTGCATTCTGATCGCGAGCCGAATCTCGCTCGCCCAGTTGGACGCGGTGGCGCCGTCATTGAAGCAGACCTCGGCGGTGAGCCCGACCCAGTCGGCGGAGGTCACGCGACGACCAGCTTCGGCGGCCGTCTCGACGGCGTTGTAGTTCGGACTTGCAGGGTCGAGCCAACCATCGGCCGCGACGCCGTACGACATGCCCGCGACGTCGAATTCGATCTGCGTGGGATCCCCACCGTGCACTGCCGAAGCGAGCAGCGGGCCCGACAAAATCAGAGACGCACACAACGCTCCCGAGACATGATTCAGCATCTCAAAAAACTCCTCAAATTCTGTTCGCCGCACATCAACCAGCAGGCATCGCGGCCGGTCACGGCCCCTCACAGGGTCGATCCTAAGAAGTCCTCAAGATACCTCCTTGGCCCCGTTTTTCGAGCCCAGAGCTGATCAGATTGTTCAGAAAACACAAATCCGGACCCGACGACGCAGGGGTCAATGTGGCTCGACGGGCGAATTCCGATCACATTCAGTGATCATGAGCTGAGCCACCCGCAAGTCAGGTCAGATTTCCCATGCTCGCTTCGAGTCCAAGACTCCAAGACACCGCCCTGCATTCGAGTAGCATTCCCGAATTCCAAGACGCCTCATCGATTCCAAAATCTTTGATCGCACCTTCTGCATCACTCGAGTTTGATCCTAAAAGGAAACGCCAATAATGAAACCGCTCATGATCGCCGCCGCGGCCGCCCTGACCCTCTCCTCGATGGTGTCCGCCGATGCCCTCGCCCTCATCACTCAAGACGCCGATGAGAAGACCCCGCCACTACCCACCGAAACTGCGGCGGCAAACCCTTGGTACGCGGCCGCCGCAGTCGGCGGCAACTTCCTCTTAGATGCCAAGATCAAGGACGAGGACGGCATCAAGTTTAAGTTCAAAAACGGTCTCGGCCTGAACATCGGCGTGGGCTATCAACTCTGCGAGACCTTGGCCGTGGAAGTTCGCTCGGGCCTGCTGTGGAACGAGATCAAGGGATTTAACGAGACCAGCATGATCGGCAATACCTCCGTTGCGACCACCGGAGGAGACGGCGACGTCTACCAGATCCCGTTGATGGCCAGTCTGATCTACTCAATCCCGATCAGCGAAAAGCTCTCGATCGGCCTCAAAGCCGGCGTCGGCATCCAATGGACGGATTTCAACGCCAGTAACATCGAGGTTTCGTCGCCCGGCGTTCCGAGTTCCTTCGGGTCCTACGATCACACCTCCACCGCCTTCCGTTGGGAGGTTGGATTCCAACTTGCCAATCAGATCGCCCACAACGTTCGAATCGGTGGCGGGGTCCTCTTCTCGGGTACCAGTTCCGTGAGTCTCGGAACGGCGACCGTCACCGGCGGCGCCGCCGGCGCCGATTTCGGAGACGACAAGCTCGAGGCGCTCTACAACGTGTCCTTGGGCTTTGCGATCAAAATTACCTTCTGACCAAAGGCCACCTAGACGTCAACATCCGACACCCTCCCCGCCTGCTCAAGCAGGCGGGGAGTTCTTTTTTCCTGCTCCAGCCACCAATCTGATCCCCGCCACCGATACCCTGATGCGCATGGCCCCGCTCCTCACGTCATCTCCTCCACAGTTCGCACCTGCTGCCCTCGATCAATCTCCACTCGAACGGCCGACGAAGTACATCCGGATCGCGGACTTCGCCGAAGTGGTGATCGAGCACACCATGGCGTTCCTTCGGGCCGCCGCAACCCGTGAACGCAATCTGGAGCCCGTCACGTGAAGATCGCCGATCCGCTCCGGATCCCACTTATTCTGGCACTCGCGTGTGGCATCGGGTGCAGTCCGCACACCATGCGCGATTCGGATCTGCCCGACACCGAGATCCCTCCATCCTTCGAGGCTCCAGCCGGCCCCACGGTCGAAGCCCCGGACGCGTGGTGGAACAGTTTCGATGAGCCGGGCCTCGATCGCACCATGCAGCGGGCCTTCGAGGCCAACCTCGGCCTTCGGCAAGCCTGGTCCAGACTCGATCAGGCCAACGCGCAGGCCACGATCGCCGGTGCCTTCCTTTACCCCGATGTCAATCTCGATGCGAGTGCCGGTCGGACGCGGGTAGATCCCGCGGGATCCTCCGCGAATTCGACCGATCGATTCGCCATCGGGCTCGGCCTCTCTTGGGAAATCGATCTCTGGAAGAAGATCGCCAATCGCGCCGATGCGGCGTCGTTGGTCGCCCGCGCCAGCCGAGCCGATGCTGAGCAGACCGCGTTACTCCTCTCCGGCTCGGTGGTCGACCTCTGGTTCACGATTCAGGAGAAACAGCAACTTCTATCGCTGCTCGCTGAGCAGATCGAACTGAGTCGCACCCTCCTAGAACTCACCGAACTCCGGTACGGACAAGGCGTCGGAGATGCACTCCAGGTCCTCCAGCAGCGGCTCCAACTCCAGTCTGTCATCTCCGCACTCCCCGATATCCGAAGCACCCTCGAGACCAGCCGAAACCAGTTGGCGGTCTTGCTCGCCCGCGCCCCGGAGAATCTGGAAGCTGACGCGACGATCGCCATCGCGGCGGTCCTTCCGGAATTGCCCCCCTTTCCAACGCTGCCCACGCCCCGAGATTTGCTTGATCAACGCCCCGACCTTCGAGCCGCCTACGACCGGGTGGCCGCGGCGGACCTCGAAGTGGCGGTCGCCATTGCCAACATGCTCCCCGCGATTCGGCTCTCACTCGCGGGTAATTTCACCAGCGATCAACTTTCAAGTCTTTTCGAGAGCACGGTCGGCAGCATCACGGGCAGTCTGCTCCAACCGGTTTTCGATGGAGACCGCCGCGGGGCGGAAGCGGATCGACGTCGAGCGATTCTTCAGGAACGACTCGATGCCTTCACGGAACGCTTCCTCATCGCCCTGCGAGAAGTCGAAGATGCCATCGATCGCGAACGGAATCTTGTCGACCTGTTGGAACAAACCAAAATCCAAGTTGATCTCGCCGAGAAGACACTGACCGAGAGCCGTCTCCTCTTCGCCAACGGACAGATCGAATACCTCGATGTGATCACCTCGATCCGTGCTTTGCAGGACCTGCAACGACGCGACGTGAGCGTGCAACGTTCGGTCCTCGCGAATCGTGCCTCGCTTCTGCTCGCGCTGGGCGGCGATTGGACTCGATCACTCTCTCCCCCGGCCACCGAAGATTCTGCCTCTGATCCTCAGACCACACCCGCCGATGACGACGACACCGTCGCCGCCGAAAGTCGTTCGCTCCGGAACCCCCACGCATGACTCAAGATCCGACGCCTCTGTCGCCCTCTGATCGCCCCGCCCCGCCACCTCGGGTGGTGCGATGGTTCGTCGCCTCGTTACGCGTCGCGGTCCCTGTGACGGTGATCGCGCTCGGCGCGTACGGCGCGACGATTCTCCTCGACCGAAAACCAGAACCAACTCGGACGCAAGTCGAGGCCATCGCCACGTTGGTCGAAACCATTGTCCCGACGCCCGGCGACGGCACGGCTGAAATCATCGCGTACGGAACGGTGGAACCCAATCGCGTGCTCACGCTTCAGACTCAGGTGGGTGGACTGGTGGTCGGACTCAATGAAGCGTTGCAGCCCGGTGGCATCGTCAAGGCGGGTGAACGACTCCTCACCATCGACGATCGCGACTACCAACTCTTGGTTCGGCAACGCGAGGCGGAGGTGGCCAACGCCTCCGTTGCCTTGCAACTCGAAGAGGCTCGACGACACGTCGCCGAGCGGGAGTGGGAGTTACTCGGCGATTCCGTAGAAAGCTCTGACATCGGCCGCGATCTTGCTCGCCGCGGCCCCCAACGACTCGAAAAGGAAGCGATGCTTCTGGCTGCGACGAGTCGGCTCGATGCGGCCGAGCTCAATCTGGAACGCACGGTGATCAGTGCTCCATTCAATGGACTGGTGCGTGAAGACGACGTGGAGATCGGACAAGTCGTGAGTCCTCAGGCCAGAATCGCCTCGATCGTCGGCACCGATCGATTCGATGTCATGGTGGCGATCCCGCTCGATAAACTGGAGTGGCTCAAGATCGACTCCGCCAACCCTCAAAATAATTCCATCGCCAAGGTCATTCTCGAACTTGGTGACGGCCGTCGCATCGAGCGGATGGGCCGGGTCGATCGCCTGCTGGGTGAAGTCGAACGCGCCGGACGGCTCGCCCGGGTGCGGTTGCTGGTCGAGGATCCCCTCGGACTCGATACCGACCCTTCCGACTCCGTCAGACCACTTCTGCTCGGATCCTACGTTCGAGTGGAGATCGCCGGACCGGTGGTGAACGACGTCTTGGAACTCTCCCGTTCAGTGATCCGGAACGATCAGAACGTCTGGGTGATGGACGCCGATTCCACGCTCCGCTTCCGGAAGGTGACGGCAATCGTCGGGCGACCGGACACCGTGCTCGCGAGCGTTGCGCTCGAACCCGGAGACGAGATCATCACCAGCCCGCTGCCGGCGGCAATTCCCGGCATGCCGCTGGAACGCCTCGGCGCCGCGGGCGTCGCCGGGAATTCCGCTGAAGTGGTCGTCGGCGATCCGAGCGATGGGAAATCCTGAAGATGACCAACGATTCTAGAAACGGTGGACCGGTCGCCTGGATGGCCGGCCATCCGGTGGCGGCGAACCTGCTCATGGCGGCCTTGCTGATCGGTGGCATCATGTCCGCCCTTCGCGTTCGCCAGGAGGTGTTCCCGGAATTTTCGCTGGACATCATCGGGATCTCCATCCTCTATCCCGGGGCGAGTCCTGAAGAGGTTGAGCGCGGAATCATCAGCGTGGTCGAGGATGCGGTCCGGGGGATCGACGGGGTGAAGCGAATCACCAGTACCGCGAGTGAGAACCGCGGCTCGGTAAGCGTGGAGATCCAGTTAAACGCGGTCGCGGACCGAGTCCTGCAGAACGTCAAGAATGCGGTCGACCGAATCGCCACGCTCCCCGAAGATGCGGAACGTCCCACGGTCAGTCTTCTCGAGAACAAGAATCTCGTGGTGAGTATCGCGGTGGCAGGCGACTTCTCGGAAAAAGTTCTGAGAGAGACCGCGGAGCGGATTCGTGATGAACTCGCGATCCGAGACGGCATCACGCTTGTGCAACTCGGCGCCTCCAAACCATTGGAGATCGCCGTCGAGATTCCGGAGGCGACTCTCCGCGCGCACAACCTGACCCTCGATCGCGTCGCGGGAGAAATCCGTCGCGCCGCGATCGACCTTCCCGCAGGCAGCCTGAAGACCGATGCCGGAGAGATCCTCTTCCGCACCACCGAACGCCGGGACTTCGGACGGGAATTCGCCGACATTCCCGTGATTTCTCGTCCCGACGGTTCGACGCTGCGGCTCGGCGAGATCGCGATCATCACCGACGGGTTCGCAGACATCGATCTCCAGCCCAATCTCGACGGCTTGCCCGCGGCGACCGTCGAGGTCTTCCGGGTCGGTGACGAGACCCCGATTTCCGTCTCCGACGAAGTTCTCGCCTACCTCGATGAGTTACGCCCAGAACTCCCGGCAGGCATGGCGGTCCAGCGGGTCCGTGATGATTCGACGTCGTATCGGGAACGCGTGGAACTGCTGGTTCGCAACGCCGCGATCGGCCTTGCCCTAGTGCTTCTGATGCTCGGGCTCTTCTTAGAGCCCCGTCTTGCATTCTGGGTCACGTTGGGCATTCCGATCTCGATCCTCGGCTCATTCGTCTTCCTCTCCCAGACCAACGCGTCGATCAACATGATCTCGTTGTTCGCGTTCATCGTGACGCTCGGCATCATCGTCGACGACGCAATCGTGGTCGGCGAGAATATCTTCGAGAAGCGGGCCGAAGGCATGCCCGCCCTCGAAGCCGCGATCTCGGGCGCCCGCCAGATCTCGGGGCCGGTCACCTTCGCGGTCCTCACCAATATGGTCGCCTTCGCGCCGATGCTGTTCGTACCGGGGGCGAGTGGCAAACTCTTCATGCAGATCCCTGCGGTCGCGATCAGCGTCTTCGCGGTCTCCCTGATCGAGTCGCTGTTCGTGCTGCCGGCTCACCTCTCCCACGCGCCGAAGCAGACGATCTTCTGGAAGATCATCTCGATCCCCAGTCAGTACTTTGAACGTGGGCTTTTCTGGTTCATTCGAAGGATCTACGCACCGACTGCGTCTTTCGCGGTCCGACAGCGATACGGAACCATCGCGGTTGCGATCGCGATGCTCACGGTGACCATTGCGACGTTGGCCAGCGGACGACTGCCCTTCACCTTCCTTCCCAAGATCGACGCCGATTTCGTCATGGCAAACGTGACGCTCCCCCTCGGGGTTCCCGTGGATCGAACCATGGCCGTCCAAGAGCGGTTGATGGCGTCACTCGCCAAGACGATCGACGAGTCCGGCGGCCCCTCGATCATCGACAACGTGTACGGAGTGCTGGGTGGCGGCGTCGGCGGATTTGGCCCGGTCCAGCAGGCATCCTCGAACGGCTCGCATCGATTGGGAATCCAGGCCTCGCTCACCACGCAGGACAAACGATCCATCTCCGCGACGGAGTTCTCACGTCGCTGGCGGGAGAACACCGGCGAGATCGCCGGCATCGAGACGATCTCGTTCAAGAGCGAGACCGGCCGATCGAGCGGCGCGGCGATCGACGTGCAACTGAGCCATCGAGATTCCGCAGTCCTCGATGCGGCGAGCATCGTCCTCGCGGAACGAATTCGAGAATTCGCCGGCGTGACCGACATTGATTCCGGAGTCTCGCTTGGCAAGCCTCAGTTCAATCTGGTTCTGACGCCGGAAGCCCGGAGTCTTGGTCTCACCGCGACGGAACTCGCTCGCCAGACCAGAGGTTACTTCTACGGTGTCGAGGCACTTCGACAACAACGAGGCCGCAACGAAGTCCGAGTCATGGTTCGCCTCCCCGATGCAGAACGCCGAACGCTCAACACCGTCGAGAAGGCAGTCCTTCGAACCCCCGACGGCGCGGAGATCCCCTTCTCAGAAGCGGCGATCGCCACCGAGGGCCGCGCCTACACGAGTATCAAGCGAACCGACGGACGGCGGGTCAACTCGGTGACCGCCGACCTGGATACCAAGATTGCCAACGGGAATGAAGTGAACGCGGTGATCGACGCTGAAGTTCTGCCACGGTTGAAGCGTGAGTTTCCGGGCCTCACCTGGAGCTTCGAGGGCGAGCAGAACTCCCAGGCCGAATCTCTGGAGAGCCTCACCACCGGGTTCATCGGCGCGCTCTTTGTCATCTACGCCCTGCTCGCCATCCCCTTCCGAAGCTGGATTCAGCCGCTGGTCGTCATGGTGGCAATCCCATTCGGCATCATCGGCGCGGTGATCGGGCACTTCGTGATGGGGTTCGGATTCAGCATCATTTCGATCTTTGGCATCGTGGCGCTTTCGGGCGTGGTGGTGAACGACTCCTTGGTCTTGGTCGTGACCACCAATGAAATACGGCGGTCGCGACCCGGAGCCAGCCTCTTGGAAATCGTCATTGCCGCCGGCAGTCGGCGTTTCCGCCCGATTCTCCTCACCAGTGTCACGACGTTCTTTGGCCTAATGCCGATGGTCCTCGAGACGTCGATGCAGGCGAGGTTCCTGATCCCGATGGCGATCTCGATCGCGTTTGGGGTGATGTTCTCGACCTTCATCATTCTGCTGCTGGTGCCGGCCCTGTACGTGGCGATCGAAGATGGGATGCGGCTCAGCTCGTGGATCCTTCGGGAAGACGACGTCGACTCCGAAGGCTCGGAGATCTCCGAACCGTC
>CALFOM010000251.1 GCA_937919685.1 uncultured Phycisphaera sp. | reverse complement strand
GAATGGAGCGTACCGGTCTCGAACCGGTGACCTGCTGCTTGCAAAGCAGCCGCTCTCCCAACTGAGCTAACGCCCCTTTTGATCCATTCTGGTCCGAACCGTCGCCGTGGCGGCGGATCGAGGTCTCACAGGGTAGCGTCACGCCCCTGATTTCGGAAGTCCTCGGCCGGTCAGTTTTTCTCAGTCGGCATCGTTCTCGGCAATGAAGATGTCGAATCGGCGGGGTGTGACGATCATGAGCCGGTAACCGGCGTCGTAACTCTTGGTTCCGACGAGCCCGACCATGCGGCCGAGGCCGGGAGTGAGATCGACGTCCTTGGTTGGCTTGACGTAGCCGAGGGTGCGGCCGCCGACCGGGTCCTGAAGCCGATAAAGCAGGGGAAGACGCGTGCCGTCGTAGACCCGGCTGCTGTTGAGTCGTCCCACCATGGTGTAATCCGCTCGCGCGATGATCGCGACCTTCGCGTTTTCGATCCGATCACGATCGACCTCGTTGCGATCCTCCAACTTGTGAAGGGTGGCGAGCCGACGCTGGACCTCTCGTCGAAGTTCGATCTGTCGGATCCGGAGTTCGGAAAGGCGTTTCTCGGTTGGGGATGCGTTTTCGCGTGCCGCGATCGAGACGAAGACGAGTTGCAGGGCTTCGAGCTCTGCGTCGTCGTGGGGTGATTCCTTGACGACGTTCCACGCGGCTTCCGCCTCTTCGATGGTCACGTCCGCCAGCGGATCGACCGGCGCGTCGGTCTCCGGTGTGTCGGCCGGCATCACCTCAACTTCGGTTCCGGCGACGTCCGACGCCGACTCGACCGTCTCGGTCTCTTCGGTCGTGGCTTCCTTGGGCGTGGACTCAATGGTGATCACCGCGGTGGCGATGGCAGCGTCGGGCTTCGGTTCCGTGGAAGCGGCGGCCGGTGTCGTTGGCTCGGCGACCGCTGGCTTCGGCGCGGAAATCACACCGGCTGGAATATCCTCGGGCTTCGCCGGTTCGAGGAAGGTGGCATAGACCCAAGCCTCCGCGCGGGCGGGAGGGCTGACCAGCAGCCACGTGCGACCGCCGTCCTGGAAACGACCGGTGATCTTCAGGCGATCGCCGGCTCCATCGGGGCCCTCGGGAATCACGCGGACCAGTGGCTTGCTACTTCGGTCAGGATCGACGTGGGCATCGGCGTCGCCGGTGGGCCGCGAACTCTCATTGGGCGCCATCAGGCTGACCTTGCCCTTGATGACCGTGGCGATGTCACCATCGACGCGGATTCGATCGTCCAACTCAAGGAGCAGCTGGAGATTCGCGAAGGTCGGGCCGGTGAGGCGGATGGCCGCCCATTTGTCATCCTGGATCTTTGAGACCAGGACCGGATCGCCCTTCTTGATCTTGGTGACGATGTAGTCGTTGGACGTCGGGCCGGAACGAATCACGAGATTGTTGCTGCGGCTGATCTTCCATGATTCTGGGGATTCTGCGGAAGTGTCTTCGCCGCCGTCCTGGGCAACCGCGGGGGCCGCAACGAGGAGGGCGAGCATGGCGGCATGTCGGACCGAGCGGTAGATGGTGGCTGGAGTCATGTGGCGGATTCTAACACCCCCGTGTCGGTTGTCGGGTCTTCGGCAGTCCGAGTACGATGCCCCGATGCCTCACCACGCGTATTCCACCACTCTTTCGCCCTCGATTTTTCCGGCCAGATGGCTCCCCATTCAGGGGATTCTCCTGTTCTCGGCGATTCTGGTCGGCTGCCAATCCCCGCTGGAACGTGATCCGGAGGCGGACCTTCAAGCCTCGGTCCGAGCCGCGGTGGACGAGCAACTTCGCGACCTTGATCCGGCGGCAACCGCCCAAGAAACAAGATCCCTCGCAGACAACCTTGAAACCGAACTCGACTCCCGGCTGGACGAGCTCGAGAAACTCGGGCCGCAGTCGTCCGACGGTGGCGCGTCGCTCGCGATGGGGGCAGGCCTTGACGGTGAGCCGCTGATCGTGGTCCCCATTTCGTTGGAAACCGCGATTCGCACCGCCGTCGAGCACAACCTCGGCATCCAGCGATCCCGGGTTGATCAGGCGATCTTCGCGGCCGAGGTGGTTCGCGCCGAAGCCGCCTTCGATGCCGTTCTCGGCGCGGGCGTCGACTTCGCCCGCATCGACGAACCTGGCAATGATCTCCTGCTCGAGATCCCCGGCGGAGAGCCGGTCATCTTTGATCAGGGACAGGACGCGAAGCAGTGGGGTTTTACCACCGACGTCTCGAAACGACTTGGCAGTGGTGGTGCGGTGTCGGTGTCATTGAATACCGACAGGACGTCGATCTACAACACCACAACGACGAACGTCTACCCGGATGCGTGGAATTCGTCGGTCAACCTGGGATTGTCGCAGCCTTTGCTTCGTGGTTTCGGCGAGGACGTCAATACCGCCGAGATTCGGATCGCTCGCAACGCCGACCGAAAGTCTGCGGTGGCGATCCGCGGCCGTCTGCTCGATTTGCTGGTGCAGGTGGAGAATGCCTACTGGGATCTCGTGCTCGCCCGGCAGGACCTCGTGATCGCCGAATGGCTGGTCGAAGAGGGCGATCGGATCCGGGTGATCCTGAGCAACCGCCGTGGGTTCGATACGACCTTGGCGCAGTATGCCGATGCGGTCGCCACGGTCGAGAGTCGGAAGACTCGAGTGATCCAGGCCCGTCGCGACATCGGTCGAGCGGCAGATGCGCTCAAGGTGATCATCAATGACCCCGACCTGCCCGTCGGTGGCGAGTTCGATCTGGTCCCGGTCGACTTTATGGTCGATGCGCCATACGGTTATGACCTCCGCGATTCGGTGGCGACTGCCTTGGCGCAATCGCCATCAATCGACGCGGCGATTCTGGACATCGACGACGCCTCCATTCGTGAGATCGTCGCCCGCAATGGACGCCTGCCAGAGCTCGACCTTCGAGCGGAAGTCAGCTGGCTCGGTCTTTCCGATAGCTTCGGATCAAGCGTCCGAAGTATCGACGGAGATTACATCGACTATCTGGTCGGCCTACAGTTCAGCCAGCCCATCGGCAATCGGGCCGCGGAAAGCGTGCTTCGGCAGGCTCGTCTGCGACGTTCGGGCGCGGTCATCGGATATCGCAACTCGATTCAAAAAGTGGTGTTCGAAGTCAAGAACGCGATCCGCGACATCGCGGCCGGCTACGCGCTGGTCGCCCAGGCTCGGAATTTCCGGCTGGCCCAGGCCGAGAATCTTCGCTCTCTGGAGGCGCTGCGGGTGACGCTCGCGGCGCTGACGCCAGAGTTTCTCAACCTGCTCTTCCAGCGGCAGGAGCGTCTCGGTGAAGCGCAGTTGCAAGAGCTGCAATCGCTGGCCGTCTATAACCTCGCCATCGCCGAACTTGGCCGTGCCACGGGCAACGGCCTTGAGATAAACGGCATCGACCTGGTGGTGGTTGGACCAGATGCGGCGTCCGTTGAGGTGGAAGCCTCCGGCGGCTCCTGATTGATGGACGCCCTCCCCGGAGCAGTTGTTCGGTCGGGTACCGAACGTGCAGTCCTCGCTGACGCGGTGATTCGACTTCGCACCAGTCGGCTGGTTGGGATGCCGACCGAAACGGTCTACGGTCTGGCGGCCTCAACGTTTGATCCGAAAGCGATCGAACAGATTTACGCCGTCAAAGAAAGACCTCACGACAATCCGCTGATCGCTCATGTGTCGTCGATCGAAATGGCGAGGTCGCTTTGTCGGTCGTGGCCCGACGCCGCATCGGTGCTCGCGGAGGCGTGCTGGCCAGGGCCGCTGGCGATGGTGCTTGACCGAGATCGCTCGGTTCCTGCCATCGCGGCGGGAGGTCGTGATTCCATCGCGGTGCGAATGCCGGCGCATCCGGTGGCGCTTCGTCTCATCGAATCTTTCGGTGGTCCAGTATCGGCTCCGAGCGCGAATCGCAGCGGTTCGATCTCGCCAACCGAGGCCCGGCACGTTCTGGCGGACTTCGTAGACGAGGACCTGCTCATCATCGACGGCGGGCCTTGTCGTATCGGTCTGGAGTCGACGGTGGTCGATCTGCGTTCGGAAACGCCGGTGATCCTTCGGCCGGGCGCGGTCACCGCGGATCGAATCGCGAGCTTGCTCGGTAGCCCGGTTGAGCGTCCCTTTGTCGATACACAGACCGATGCACCGGGCACCGCATCAAAACACTACGCGCCGACCACGCCCACCCGGCTCTGTACGCTTGAGGAAGCGGGGGGTCCGGAGACCGCGGTCATCACCATCGCCGTGACGCCGTCCAGCGTGCCATCGCCCTCCGTCGGGGTTCGGTTTCGGGTCGATCTTCCCAACGATCCCGAAGTCGTGGCGGCCATGCTCTACAGCACCTTGCACGCGGCAGATCTCAGTGGATCAAAAAGGATCGATGTTGTTCCACCACGCGGCCCGGATGGGCTGCAGGTGTGGAATGCGGTGCTGGATCGACTCCGCCGGGCGGCGTCGAACATGTGATTCGGTTCCTTGCAAGG
>CALFOM010000250.1 GCA_937919685.1 uncultured Phycisphaera sp. | reverse complement strand
TCACAGACACATCAAACCTCGCGACGATGAAGTCGGAACTGGACATCACGCTCGGTGCCATGGCTTTCACCAACTACTACAGCAACGACGTTCTTAACGCCGCAAATGCCATGATTGCTGCACTCGGCACCGGTGGCTATAACAACTTCGCCTCGCTGCTTGGTGGAACCAACGCCACGAACCAGGACCTCCTGATCGTGGTTCCGACCCCCGCCATCGCCGGTCTTGCCGGTCTTGGTCTGGTCGGTATGCGACGCCGTCGTCGCTGAGTCCTGAATTTTCTTCAGGACGCTTGCGTGAAAGGGGCGAAAGACGCTCTCTCTCATAGTTCTCTTCGAGAACGGTCAGCCTTCAAGGCTGACCGTTCTCTCTTTTTTGCCATTGCATTCGGCTCGACTTCGGCTGGGTTGACGACTCGGCCCCTGAGTCAGCCGCATCGTCGGCTTCCTTTGCATGAGATCAAGCGGCCTCGCGGCCTCGCGTTCACGCTCTCGCCGACTTAGCGGACCCGTTCAGAGGCCTTCGGGGATCGGCTGAAGCGAACCGCGGTTGTCGACACAGGCCAGGGATGAGGTTGCCGTGGCGAGGAGAGTCTCTCCTCTGGTGAGCTCGTAGCCATGCCGAAGCCTTGCCGGGGTGGATTCCAGCAAATGCGTGACCAGGGTCAATTCGTCGTCATATCGAGCAGGCTTCTTGAAACGGGTGGAGAGGTCGACGACCACCAGAAATCGCCCTGCAGCCTCGAGATCTCGGTAGTTGCCACCCTGCGATCGGAGCATTTCCGTGCGGCCCATCTCGAACCACACCGCATAGTTCGCGTGATGGACTACGCCCATGGGGTCGCATTCGCAATACCGCACCCGGACCTCCATCGAATGAGATCGAAGGCTGAGGGAAGCATCAAATGAGGAGTCGCGAGCGGGGCGGATTCGGGGCATTTGGCCCAATGGTAAGCGGAAGGATGAGGGGTGTCTCTGCCTTCAGGGAGGCAGGCCACGTCTACTTTCCGATGCAGAAGCGGCCGAAGACGAGGTCAAGAACTTCTTCCGGGTCGATATCGCCTTCCAGACGCCTGATCGCGTCAAGTGCCGTCCGCAGTTCAGCGGCGATGATCTCCGGCGAAGGCGTACCAGACTCGTTTGCGGTGCCTTCAAGGAGCACTCCGACGGCATCGAGGGAAGCCAAGGCGCCCGCAACCGAAGCGGTCTGGAGTTGTCGCCATCCGCGACTCGCCAGTCGATCGCCACCAGCTTCCAATTCGTCCAGTTTCCGGCTCAGTTGATCAATCAAATCGCTGAGCCCGGTCGCGGTCTGGCCGGGAGGGAGGCTGATGCAAGCAACGTCTGATGCGGGCTCCGATGTCGAAGTCCTCGGCTCCAGATCCGTCTTCGTTCGAATGTCGAGGTACCGGTCGCTGGCCGCGTCGGAATCCAGTCGATGAAGAGGCGGCGCATCCATCCCGGCACTGCCCGGGAAACACCACAGCACGAGGTCGGCCTCCTCCATCGCCGCTCGGGATCGAGCGGAGGCGAGATCCTGCAGCGGATCTTCGGACTCGCCAAGACCGGCGGTATCCACAAGCCGGATCTGACGGCGAGTGCCCCGGTGCTCGATGTCGAGGTCCGCATGAACCAGGTCACGGGTCGTGCCGGGGACCGGCGAGACGACGACGCGTTCATGACCCACCATCGCGTTGAAGAGCGTGGACTTGCCTGCATTCGGCGGGCCTGCGAGAACGACCACCGGTCGATCTCGTTGGGCCGGACCTGCGAGTGCGGTCCAACGGGCGATCGATTCCAGGCCTCGCCGCGTCGACGCAATCATCGTTCGCAGTTCTCCCGCGCTGCAGGACACCACATCTTCCTCATCGGTGAAATCGATGCCCGCTTCGATGCGTGCGATGGTCTCTGCCAGCCGACTTCCGTTCTCCGATAGGGCCTGTCCATCGGGGCCCTCACGAAGTCGGTCTGCAGCCTCAAGGTCTTCATCGCGATCGGCCGCGATGAGGTCGGCGATTCCCGAAGCCTGCCCCGGGGACAGCCGTCCGGAAAGAAACGCTCTCGCGGAGAATTCGCCGGGGCCTGCGGATCGCGCCCCTGCTGCCATTTGCTCGAAATGATTGATCAAGGTGTCATTGATGACCTGTACCAGCGCCGGATGGCCTGGCACTTCGACTTCGAGCACATCTTCGCCGGTAAAAGTTGAAGGGCCGGGGAAGATCGCCGCGAGGCAAGGCACGAAGAGTTCGCCTTGTGCCGAGGGGCCATTCGACCAAGTGGCATCTTCGGGCCACTCAGGAATCCGCAGGCGGCCCGGGAAGATGCCTCGAGTTCCACTCCGTCCGGCGTTCGCCGCTTCTCCAAGGAGAAGGCCATCAAGGTGCGAGAGGATTCCCATCCCGGAACATCTGATCAATGCCCTGGATCCGCGTCCGGGTGGCGTTCCGGTGGCGACGATCACGGCCCCGTCGGTCGGGTTCACGGATCTCGCTTCTTGTAGTTCTTCGGCGGACCCTTGGCTTTTCGATCCCGCTTTGCCTTCGCTTCGGCGAGCTTCTCGGCATACATCTTGGCCATCCGATCCTTCGTCTTACCCGAACCGGCTTTCTTCGCTTTCTCGGGAATGGGCTTCGCAGAGAAGTCCATCTTGTCGACGAGTTTGCGGATGCGTCGGCCTTCGATGATTCCGATCGAACTGGAGGTCAGGATGTAAAGCGTCAGCCCGCTTGGTGCCTGGAAGAGCATCACCGGGAAGAGCACCACCATCATGATCTTCATGATCTTCTGCTGCTGCTTCTGTTCGTCGGTCATGTTCGGGCTGGGTGGCGGGCTCATGTACTTCTGTTGGACGAAGAAGATGAACCCCATCATCAAGGGGAGAATATTGATGCCCGACAGTGCGGTGATGTAGATGTTGACCGGAGTTCCGAACTCGATGAAGTGGTCGGGAAGGCTTAGGTCACCGAGGAACTGGCCGAATACCGTGGCATTTCCGATCACCAGGTCGGGGAGCAGTTGGAAGACGCCGAAGAACGCTTCCTGCTGTCGGAGTTCGAAGGCGAAGAACAGCACCGCGTACAGGGCGATCCAGATCGGCATCTGGAGGAAGGTCGGGAGAAGGCCGCCGACGCAACCCAGCGGGTTGATGCCTCGTTCCATGAACAGCCGACGCTGCTCGGACTGCATTTTGGCGGGATCGCCCTTGTACTTCTTCTGTAACGCATCGATCTCGGGCTTCAGTTCGGACATCATCCGGCTGACCCGCTGCATCTGAACCTGACCCTTCTTCATGACCGGGTGCAGCAGCGTTCGCACGATGCAGACCAGAATCACGATCGCGAGCGCCCAGTCGAAGGTGATGCCATGAATGAACGTCAGGAAGACGACTAGGAAATCCGCGAGCCAGGTGAACGTGCAGAAGGTGCAGCAACCGCTCATCAGGTAGACGATCAAGGCTCGCATGTTGAGCGAGGTGTACGGCTCCCCGGCTTCGAGCACACTGCGTTCGAGCGGTCCGGCGTACACCCCGAGATCCCAGTCGGCAGTTCCGCCTGCAGCGATGGTCTTGGTCGGGCCGTACAACTCCGTGATCGCGACCTGCTGGTCGGAGGGCAGGGAGAGATCGGCGTTGGGAAACACGGTTTCCACGCTCTCGGTGATCTTCCGGGTCGGACGATTCTCCGCGGAGAAAGGAGCATGGACGCAGAGTGTGAAGTACCGGTTGGTGGTTCCGAACCAGCTGAGGGTCAGATCCTGCTCACGGCTGGTGTCGTTGGGCCAGAGGTCGAACGTGCTCATCGCCGGTTCGGCGGTTCCGGCTTCGTTGGCCAGTTGATCGGCCTCCTGCCGTTCAGCGACCTGATCCAGGATCGCCTGTCGTTCGTAGAGCTGACCGTTGGCGATGACGTTGGCCTGTCCCGGATCGCGGCTCGGGGGCATGAGATACCCGAAGTGGAATCGCCTGACCTCAATGAAGGAGCCTCGGTCTCGATCGAGATCGCCGGGACCGTATTGGACCCACTGCACTTTGGCATCAATCGATCCAAGGTTCTGGATTCGCTGCTCGAGACTCAGGTCGTAGCCGTTCTTCGCAAGTACGAAGCGGCGCAGGATCTTGAAGCCCGCCGCACCCGAATCCTGATCGACAATCTCCGTCTCAAAGGCGCCAGGACCGGTCTGTGACCAGACGTTTCCGAACAGGGAGACGAAGGCGCCATCAATGTTGACGCCCGCTGCCGAGAGCAACGGGATCGCGTTGTTTCCAAGGGCAGATTGCCGGAGTGCGTATCGACCTTCCTCTGGGGGCAGAGGGTTCGCCGACGGATTCGCACGATGAGCCGCGGCGGCACGTTTCTTTTTGGCCTCGGTCCAGAAGTCGCTGAACACGATCGAGTCGATGCCGGCGCTTTCTTTGGAGAACCGAATCCGGAATCGATCGGTGGTGGGATCCAATGATCCAAGATCAGCGGGTTGACCTTCGATCGGCCCCTGACTCGCTCGAGCTTCCCATCGACGCGCGGAGGCATCCGAAGGAACGGTTTCTTCGGTGGTGGACGTCGGGTCGGGCTTTGGCGTCGCGGCGATCTCCGCGGGCGGGGCCGCATCTGATTCTGGCGACGTCGCGGCCGTGGTGTTCGGGCTCGCGGATTCCGTTTCGATGGGCTTGTTTGCGGTGGATGCCGCCTCGGTGTTTTTCGAAGGCGAGGCAATACTGGCCGTGGCGTCCCTGCCGGAACTCGGACCCTCCGAGTCCTGCGGTCGGAGGAAACCGATCACCAGCACGATGCTGGCGACGAGAAGGACCACGCTGGTGACGATGCGGCGACGGGTTTGGGGTGTCATCTTGAAGTGGAGGGTGCTGATGTCGATGACCTGCGGTACGACGGTACCCGGCCCTCGATCAGGGGAGGCTTAGCGGCCTTGGAACAGTCGATCACCGAGCCAGTCGTCGAGACGATCAATGGCGTAGATTTTTTCAGCAACGGCAGAGATGTCGTACTCGAGCCGGTAGAAATGCACTCTGTGCGGTGCATCGTCGTTGGTTTCGAGGATGGCGTAACTCGCCCGGTCGTTCTGATCTCGCGGCTGGCCGACGCTCCCGGGATTCACGATCGCCTTCTCGTCGGGATGGAACTCATGGATCCCGATCAGGGTGGGATCATTGGGATCCTCGTTGCCCAGCGAACTCGGCCGCATGAAGTCCGGTCCGTCCGCTTCGGTGTAGACGAAGACGCCGGGGACATGGGTGTGGCCGACGAGGCAGCGATCGTCGATCATCTCGAAGATTCGACGGACCTTCGCGGGATCGTCTCGGATGTCATCGTCGAAGAGATACTCGTTGATCGGCTTCCGGACCGAGCCGTGCACACAGGTATAGATCTGCTCGTGGCACTTGCGGGTCTTGATTCGATTGAGGAATTCCAGACGCCGGTTGCCCGAGACGGGGTCTTTCTCGACCGCCTCTTCCAGGACATCGCGAGTCCAGTGGGCGGCGTCCTTCGCCACCACGTTGAAATTGGTCGGCTCGTAGAGCACGGCAAAGTCGTGGTTGCCCATGAGGCTCCACGAACATCGTTCCGCGACAAGGTCGACGCACTCGATCGGATTGGGACCGTAGCCGACGATATCGCCGAGACAGATGGTCTCGTCGACCCCTCGTCGACCGATGTCCTCGAGGATCGTTTCCAGGGCTTCGAGGTTCCCGTGAATGTCACTAATCAGGGCGGTCCGCACGCGATACTCCGGGCGTTCTCGGTCCCAGGCTGCCATCGGCTCACAGAGAGCCGACGGGAATCGCAGATGCTACGGGCAGCGGTGCCGAATCGTCAACGAAACGGCCGTCTATCCCGCCTTTCTTCGTCGAGGAGTGGCAATGACCAGCCGGGCGATGCTGGTGGCCAATTCGGCTCGGCGAACAGGTTTGGACAAATAGTCGTTGCATCCCGCCTCGAGGCAGACCATGCGGTCTCCGGGCATCGCATTGGCGGTCAGGGCGAGGATCGGGACGTCGTTTCCGGCATTTCGAAGCTGGCGGGCGGCCTCGTATCCGTCCAGAATCGGCATCTGCATGTCGAGGATGACCAGATCGAATGGCCGATTCCCGCTCCTCTGTACCGCTTCGACCGCTTCCTCGCCGTTTTCAACGGCGATCACGTGGGCGCCCAGTCGCCCCAGAAGGTGCCCGATGAGGCGACGGTTGTCCGGTCCATCCTCGGCCAGCAGAATCCGCAGTCCGGGAGGAACTTCCGTGCTGCCTTGAAGGAGGGGCGGGGCGATCGCAGGGGCGGCGGTCACCGTGGCGAAGAACGTCGAGCCAAGTCCGGATTGGCTTTCAACGGTCAGGCTTCCGCCGAGCATTTCGCACAGTCTTCGGGAGATGGCGAGTCCGAGTCCAGTGCCTCCGAATCGTCGCGTCGTCGATCCGTCGGCCTGACGGAAGGGCTCGAAGATCCGGCCGAGCTCCGAAGCGGCCATCCCGATCCCGGAGTCGATGACCCGAAGCGTCAGGATATTGCCGTCGGACTCGTGATCCAGTTCGAGCGTGATTCCACCGGTCTCGGTGAACTTGATCGCATTTCCGAGGAGGTTGACGACGATCTGTCGGAATCGGGTCGGATCGAGGGACATCGCCGCAGGCACTCGCTCGGAGATATCGACGCTGATCTCGAGACCCTTGCCTCGGGCTTGTCCGCCGAGTGAATCCGCCGCATCCCGCACGCAACCGATCGCATCCGTTGGAACTCGGTCGGTCTCCATGCGGCCCGCTTCGATCTTGGAAAGGTCGAGGATCTCACTGACCAGCGCGAGCAGATGCTCGCCGTTCCGGCGGACGGTCTCCAACATCGATCCCCTTGAATCCGGATCTTCTCGGCTTTCCGCGAGCAGATCGGCATAGCCGATGATCGCGGTCAGGGGTGTCCGGATCTCGTGACTCATGTTGGCCAGAAACTCGCTCTTGGCCTGCGTCGCTTCGACGGCGGCGGCCCGCGCTTCCTCCAACTGTCGGTTTCGTTCCTCGAGATCGACGCGGATCCGTTCGAGGTCCCGGGTCAATTTCGCCTGGTCGCTCAACGCACAGAGCAGATCATCACCGGTCCGGCTTGCGAGGGAACTCGCGATCCAGTCGCGATCTTCCGGCAGGGCGATACCGTTGATGCAGTCCGATTCTCCCGCGGAGCCCGAGTCGCAGCCACCGATGAGTCGGATCGAACGCCACTCGTCGTCGGGCGTGCGGATGCGGACCGTGCAGTCGAGGTCGGCGCTGCCTTCGATCGTGCCATCGACGGCGAAGTGGAACTTGGCGAGGTCATCGGGATGAATCCGCCCGAGCAGTGTTTCAAAACGGCTTGCCTGAATGACGGCAGATCCCACGGGATCACCGATGAGTCTTTGGAAGCACTGGTCGTACCAGGCGGTTCCATCGGCGAGCCGCCATGCCCAGCATCCGGCGCCGCCGCTCCGGCAAGCGCTGCCTCGGGCGATCTCCGGTCGACTTCGACGGAGATCGGTAGAGAGGCCGAGCATCGCGGCAAACATCAAGGCAAGGCCGATGCCCGCGACCAAGACTGATTCGAAGATGAGCCCGGTGGCGGTCCCCACGCCACTGGCAAGCGTGAGCAACAGCCAGAAAGTACTGACCCGTTCGTACAACCGGACCATACTCGGGCGTTGGAATCCGAGGCCCAGCAGCCAGCCGATCGAGCGGGGATAACGGGTAGCACCGATCCCAAGGCGACTGGCATCCCGGTCGACCGGCGGCGCGTAGTCCGTCCGACCGGTGGCGTTCGTCCGGGCGGGATCGGTGAATCGGATGGGAGGATCGGCTCGCATGATGTTCCAGGCTCCTTCGGGCTATCGGTCTTCCCAGCCGCCGACTTTGCCACGATTCCGCCAACCGCCTCTTCGGTCCAATGGGGGAATCCGACTGGCGGTTTCAAGCGTTTCATTCGATTGGTTTTCGGGCGTTCCGGGACTGCCGATCGAGGGTCGACGGGGTGCTTTCATGGTTTGGTCCCTCCCGAGTCCGACCCCGGGCTTGGGGAACATTCGCCCTCGGTGTGAAACGCCACCTCCGCTACAATGTTCAGCCTTCCATTCGACGAGAAAACCCGCGCCGGGAGGAGCCTCGAAGGAGGCCTCGAACCGACCGCGACTAGACATCAAGGGACGCCATGGCCGACTCCAAGCATTACGACCTCATCGTCATCGGTTCCGGACCTGGCGGATACGTCGCCGCGATCCGTGCCAGCCAACTCGGACTCAAGACCGCCTGCATCGAACGCGGGAAACTCGGCGGCGTGTGCCTCAACTGGGGGTGCATTCCGACTAAGGCGTTGCTCCACAATGCCGAGCTCTACCAAGAAGCAATCGTTCACGGCGCGGAGTGGGGCATCGACATCGATCCCAAGCACGTGAACGTCGACTGGGACAGGGTCATCGGTCGAAGCCGCAAGATCACCGGCACCCTCAACAACGGCGTGGGTTATCTGCTCAAGAAGAACAAGGTCGATCAATACGAAGGCCACGCGAAGATTCTGAAAGGCGCGACTGGCGGAACGCCGTGCGAAGTTGAAGTGCTCGCCGCGGACGACGACTACTACCACGGTGGGGGTGGAAAGTCCGAAGGTCGAATCACCGCAGATCGCGTGCTGATTGCGACCGGTGCCGCCCCTCGTCAGCTTCCCTTCGCACCCAGTGACGGCAAGACGATCTTCACCAGCTATGAACTCCTCACCATCGATCACTGCCCGAAGTCGATGGTGGCGGTCGGTTCCGGTGCGATCGGCATGGAGTTCGCCTACTTCATGAATGCGTTCGGCTGCGACGTGACGGTGGTCGAGATGATGGATCGGATCCTTCCGGTCGAAGACGACGACGTTTCGAAGGTCGCGAAAAAAGTGTTTGAAAAGCAGGGGATCAAGTTCAAGACCGGCGCCATCGTGAAGGACATCAAGACCGTCAAGGGTGGGGCGAAGGTCACGATCGCCGATGCGAAGGATGCTTCCAAGACCGAAGAGATCAACGCCGAAGTGGTGCTCGTCGCGATCGGGGTGAAGGGCCGTTTCGACGGGCTCTTCGAGGAAAGCCTGGGGATCAAGGTTGAGCGAGACCACATCGTCACCGATGCGAAGACCTCGGCGGATCCCACCTACCAGACGAGCGTGGAGGGAATCTTTGCGATTGGTGACATCATCGGTGCCCCGTGGCTGGCCCACGTTTCCAGCGAGGAAGGCGTGCTCGCCGTCGAGAGAATGGCCGGTCACAAGCCAGTGGCCATCGACTACGACGGGATTCCCGGTTGCACCTACACGAACCCGCAGATCGCTTCGGTCGGTCTGACCGAGCGGGCGTGCAAGGAACAAGGCATCAAGTACAAGGTCGGTTCCTATCAGCTCAAGGGACATGGCAAGGCGATCGCGACCGGCCACACCGAGGGCTTGGTCAAGGTGATCACCAGCGAGCCGTACGGTGAGATCATCGGGTGCCACATCATTGGTGCGGATGCGAGTGAGTTGATCGCAGAGATGGGTCTCGCCAAGCGGCTTGAAGCCACCGCCGAAGACATTATCTCGACGATCCACGCCCATCCGACGATGGCCGAGTCGATGCACGAAGCGGTGCTCGCCACCGAAGGCCGCGCGATCCACGCCTGACCGCCGCCAAGTCATCCGGTTACTCGAGTAATCAACCATGCCGGCCTCGCAAGGGCCGGCATGTTTGATTTTGGAATCGTCGAGTTGGGTGCGGATTCAGCTCGCGTCGAATAGATCGGCGAGCCGCTCGGTCCATCTGGGACACGATTCGCAGAGGCGGACTTCGTTGAGCAGTCCGCCGAGCCGGGGGCTTGAGATTCTCACGCGGTCGCCGACGCGGTGGGTGAAACCGTCGCCGGCGATGATCGATCCGTCAGGGCGTGGGCGATCGGCAGTCGGTGCAAACATGGTTCCGAGATAGAGGACGACGCCGTCCGGCCAGTCATGAGCGTCAAAGAGTTGTGCGGCCAGATCAGCGGGATCGCGGCTTATCTTCGCCATCGAACTCGAGGCTTCGAGCGAGAATCCATCGTCGCAGCCGTCGATCGTGAGGGTGAGGGTCTCGGTTCGGACCGCATCGAGATCGAAGGTTCCGCCCCGATGGGCATCAAAGAGACGGATGAACGGGCCGATCGCGGCGCTGCTTCGATTGTCCTTCGCTCGTCCTAAGAGGAGAGCGCTTCGACCTTCCCAGTCACGGAGGTTGACGTCATTTCCCAGCGTCGCGCCGACGATCTTCCCGTCAGGTGCACAGACGAGAACGACTTCCGGCTCGGGGTTGTTCCATTCACTGTCCTGGCGGATACCCACCGGCATGCCGGTTCCGACCGCGGACAGGGGGCTTGCCTTGGTGAAGATTTCCGCGTCGGCGCCGAGGCCGACTTCGAGGTACGGGCTCCAGCGATTCTCTTGGATCATCGTGGATCGAAGTTGCATCGCTTCCGGTGAACCCGGTCGGATCGTCGCCACATCCGGACCGATCGACTCAAGAATTCGATGTCGGGCTTTGGTCGCGAGGCTGGGGTCGCCGTGAGTGGCCTCTTCGATCACTCGTTCGAGCATGCTCTCGATGAAAGTCACGCCGGCCGCCTTGATCGGTTGGAGATCGACGGGAGGGAGAAGATGGACCTGGCTCCGATCGCCGATCGCTCGGAGTGCCTCGTCGAGCGTGAATCCGTTCTCGAATAGCGCATGATCATTCGCCGCGGCGGCAGGGTCTGGCGATTGAAGAAGATGGGCGATGGTCGGGACCCGAAGATCCACGATCTTTTCGCCGATCACTCGAACCGGGACGCCGCGTTGGCGTTGAGGGCACCATCGGCGGCCAAGCAGGACCATCGTCTCGGACGACGAAGGAAGCGTGTCCTCGGGCGTCGGTCGAGCGGTCATGAACCGCTGTCGCCACCGCTTCCACCATCACTGCTTCCACTGGATTCACCGCCGTCGCCCTTGCGTCGTCGTCGTCGTCGCTTCTTTTTCGGGGCGGCATCGCCACCATCGGTCCGTGGTGCGGCGCCTTCCGGGGGGATCTGGTCGGCGTCGGAACGGTCTTCAGCACTGGGGGTCGCAGACTCGGTGCCCGAGGTACCGCCGGCTTCGCTGCCGCCCTTTCGGCGGCGTCGGCGACGTCGTTTCTTGCGGGTGGGATCGGAATCGGAATCGGTTTCGGTTTCGGCAGGAGCGTCGCCGATCGACGGGGCTTGCGAAGCGGCTTCCGTCTGCGACTCGGTCTTGTGTTCGGCCTGCCGAGCTTCCCGTGGCTTTCGCTGGCTGCGGTTTCGAGTTTTGTCGTCCGTACGTTCTTCCACCGCGGGTTGTCCGAGTCCTCGGAACGGATCCGGCTCTACCGGCTTGGTTGGACAGTTGTCGGGATCGCAGAGTTCCTCAACCGGCACCGCGATCTCTCGCCCGTCTTCCTCCAGTTGGACGAGGACGAGCTGAACGAGAATCTTGCTGTCCAGCACGATGCCGGGGCCTTCCGAGGTCCCGACCCGCGTCTTCCGATGCGGCAGCCGTTTCTTGAGATCGTCGTAGGTCTCGTCCTCGTAGCGAAGACAGCACATCAGTCGGCCGCATCGCCCCGAGATCTTCAGCGGATCGAGTGTCGCCTTCTGCACCTTCGCGGACCGCATCGAAACGGGTTTCAGCACCTTGAGGAAATTCTTGCAACAACAATGCTGGCCGCATTTTTCGTAGTCTGCGACCAGTCGGGCTTCATCTCGTCCTCCGACCTGGCGCATCTCGATTCGAGCACTGAACTCACTGGCCAGGCTCTTGAGAAGGGCTCGGAAATCGACTCGATCCTCGCTCATGTAATAGATGGTCAGTTGTTCTTCACCCAGGATCGGCTCCACGTCGACGACTTTCATGTCGAGTGCATGTTCCTCAATGAGGGCGCGAACGACCTTGACCTTCTCGAGGGCGAGCGTTTTCAGGGCGGACCACTGATTCAGGTCCTCAATGGTCGCGACCCTGAGAATCCGTCCATCGGTCCGGAAGGGGTAGTCCTTTCCGCCCGAGGCCTTGATGTAGTCGAGCATCTCGGTTCGAGTGACCGCCTTGCCACAGCCCGAATTCGGGCAGGTCGTGGTGAGCATCTCGACGAGTTCGGTACCTCGATGCGTCCGAGCAACCATCTTGGATCCGCAACCGGGCTTGGCGTCGCCGCTGTATGGATACTCCGCGACGTGTCGCATGGAGCCGACCCGGACCACGATGGTCGAGGGGGACTCGAGTTGGGCGTATCGCTCTTCGTCGGAAATAGCGTCCCGCTTGGCAGGATCAGCATCGGCTTCAAAGACGGGAAGTGGAAAGATAGACATGGTTGACGCGTTTCTTAGAAAGACATCACACCGCGATCATTGGTCGATTCACGGATCCGTTCATGAACTGGTTCATGAATCGGTTCTGGCGCGATGGCCGGAGCACCGTGGTCGATAGAGGCGGAAGATGTCGTCGAGCGGGGTTTTTAGGTCCCGGAACGCCGCTCGACAGGCGATCCGGGTGTAACACGCGTCTGAAACCAAATCATAGCCGAACGCCGCCAGAATGCCGAGGGATTCTTGTCGCATCCGAAGATCAATGACCCCAAGCGCCACCTCGCTCGAGGTCGGAGCGGGAGGGCGAGGTTCCCTTGAGCTCGTCACATTCGAAGCAGGAGCAGGTGCGTCTCGTCGGTGTGGAGCGACGAGAGTTGCGTCCAGATCTCTCCGGGAAGACCCTGCATGAGAGAAAGCCCGGTCGATGCGGTCTCGGCGCAGGCGGGGGGCAGTTTTCGGCGAGCGAGTGATTGGCCGGCTTCCGCAAGATCGTCGCGATCGAGGATCGCGGCCAATGAGAAGAACATCTCTGCTCGGCCGCTGGTTCCGCAGCAGAGGTGCCGCCTTCTTCCTCTACTGGGGACCGATGGCTCGACGTGGTGAATGGCGTCGATGGCTGCTTCAAGATCCTCTGTGAGAAAGGCCTCATCTGAGAACTCCAAGGCTGCGGCGCGGGAAAGCGCAATCCCCTCGCCGCCAGCGCACCACGCGTTCATGCTTGGGCCGTCGGTTGGTATCACACCGCCGATTGCCACACTTCGGAGATCCGGCCATCCAGCTCGGCCCTCAAAATCGCAACGCATTTCGTGTTCGGCGCGAAGCGCCGCCAGTCCGACAGATCGAAAGTCCGGACGATCGAGGCAGGTTCCGACTTCGAGGAGGGCCAGCCCGGTACCCGCTCGCCCGTGGCCAAAGCCATTCAGCGAACGCTTCTTTCCGTTTTCCATTCCCCAGCCCGTCCCATCAACCTGGACGGCATTCCGGCAAAGATGCTCGCCGAGCCGGATCAGGAGTTCGTGATGATCGAAGGATGGATCTTCTCTCTTCATGCCCATCATCAGGAGCATCAGCCCGGCACTACCGGCGATGACATCGAAGGCCGTGTCCAGCTCGACGGTTCGGTCGGTGATTTCATCCAGGATGGTGTGAACCATATCGCGATGGCGACCGCATCCTTCGTGTCGACCGATCGCCCAGAACGCGGCGAGTATGCCGGCTCGCTGTCCCATTCCTGAAGGGGCCTCGAGGGCAAAATGCTTCCCGACGGCGGAGGCATCACCGCGTCCCAGGAGGATGAGTTCTCGTTGGACGGCCGCCTCGGCAGATCGCAGGAGCTCGCGGTCGCCGAAGTATCGATAGCCCCTTTCGTAGAGTAGGGCCAGGCCGCCTCGGCCCGTGTACAAGCCGGATCCAAGTGCGGCAGGACGGGCGGTCTCGGACATGACGTCCATCTCCGCGTCGATCCAGTTGGCCTTGTCATCTTCGCGAATCGCGAGCGCGTCGAGCATGGCAAAGTTGCGCCGCACCCAGTCTTGGATTTCATCGTCCGTGGCGTCGATGGTGGCCTCCGGCACCTCCGGTTGGGCATCGAGGGGCTTGCTGACGCCTTGATGGAGGCCTTCGGTCGCCAACTGGGCGGTGAGATAGCTCGACGTGATGAGTTTGGACTGAAGTGCCAGATCGTCGTCGCCCATTCTCGAAAGCTGCATTCGAGCGGCTTCCGTGGCGGAGTTCAGCAGGACGGCCTCCGGGATCAACGTCGCTTCACCGGTGCAGTAGTCGGGCGCGTAATATTCGCAATCAGATCCTCTCGCGATGAAGTACGCCACATCTCCGCGGGTCAACGCGTTCTCTTCAACGGTCACGATGGCATCGTAGATTTGGAGCGTCTTTGGATCGCGGCCCGATGTCTCAATCGAGCCGACGCGGAATCTCTGCCCATGGATCCACCGGTCAAGGCCGGACTTCAACAGTTCGGAACTACAGGTCTCCAGAAACAACCGGTAATACACATTGGTCGCACGATTGAGTATTCGACCCCACGCCTGATCGAGGAATGCAAGCGGTCCGTCCGGGGCAAGCCACTCATCTCGATGCTCGAGGATCGACCGGTAGGCGGTGCGATAGCCCTCGGCGACGTCTTCTCGATAGTCCTCTGAATCGACTGGATCTCCATTCTCGAGGACGGGTCTCGATTGTTCCGAGACCTTCATCGCCGGGTCCTGGCCATCCACCTTGATCCAGCGTTGAAAATCAGTGTTGATCTGACTCATCCTTCGGTGGGTTTTTCCCAGACCTCTTTCGCCGGCCACTTCGACGCCGACCGCGCCGAGATTTCGAACTCCACCCCGTCCCCTCATGGCCATGACAGACGGAAGGAGAAGGGCTCGAAGCACCGACTTCTCGACCTTGACGGCTGCAGGATCAGGTTCTTGTCCCCGGAGATCAACGACGCCATCACCAACGGAGATGGTCTCAAGATCGATCGCGATTGGATTCGGACCCGCCGCCACCACGTTTTCAAGATGGAAGTCATTTCCCTGGAGCATATGGACCAGGCCCAACAGGCTCCCCATGCGTCGATAGAAGATCTGGAGTTCGGTCGTATCTCGACAGGCCTTCCGGTCAGCGAATTCCATCCACCCGTAGAGCCCGTGGTCGATCACTTGAAGAGGAACCAGGTGCGCGTCCGCTTCGATCTTGGAATTGAAGAATGCGACCAAATTCGTCCAGGCGACATCAATTGACATCGATCGTGGCTTGTAGACGATCTTGATTCCATTTTCGAACTTGCAGACGACCACCGCTCGGCCACCGTTATGGCTGTCGGAGATTCCCCGTCCGCCACCGACCAGAGCGCCAAGTTTCGACTCCGGGGAGAAAGCTTGCTCCAGTTCTGCGCGATCGGCGTCGAGTCGCTCGGCGAATTCTGCGAGAGTTCTTACCCAGCACTCGACTCGCGTCGCAATCAGTCGAGCGAACGCGGGGAAGTCTTCCATCAACGCGGCGGTCCCGTCGGCGATCGAGTCTTGCACGATTTTGCAGTAGAGATCCCGGGGGGGAGTCGACGATAGGAGGCCGGCGAGAATATCGTTCGAGTCGTATTCGGAAGCTTTCGCCAAGGCAAAGCGTTCGAGGAAGATGTGGCGAGCGATCAAGGAGAGGTTCTCAAGAAGTCCCCTTTGCTCCTTTTGCAGGACGTCCGCGCCGATGATGGTGTCCAGGGTTGGGACCTGAGCGCGAAGGCGTTGGGTGGCGACGTCGATCCAGGCGAAGAACACATGTTCAAACGGAATCGGCGACGTGTCTTCAGATTCAATACCAATGGGCGTCAGGTACGTCCTTGTGGGAAGTGGCCCGTCTTCTTCTTGGAGCGGTTGCGATAGCACTTCTTCGCAGACCGACCACCACGACGGCGACTCCAAATCGTCGGCTCGGACATCGCCGAGAATCAGCGGGAGTTCAGATGGCGTGATTCCGAGCTCTTGAAGACGCGTCTCAAGACCATTGGTGTCGGTGGCGAGGGTTTGAATCCACTGCGCCGTCCGCCTCGTGGCCGCCGAAGGGTTTTCAGAGAAGAGATCCGGGCGCGAGCGGAACAGCGTGATTCGTTCGGGCAGATCCATCGCCGCGGGGATCACCTTGGCTGCGAGGTCGTTCAAACTGACGCCGGTCTGCGCGGTCGGGTCTTGGATATTGCTCATCGATGTTCCGATTCAAGGGGCTTGTTCAGGAGCCGAGTGCGGGTTTGACTGATGAAGATTGGGAAAGAAAGCCAGTCTTGCGATTGAATTGTAAGGCCAGACGGCGTTCCAGATCTTGGAAGAATCTCCAATTCTCGATTCAGGAAGCGACGGCAGTCAATTCCAAGAACATTGTTTACACTTGGTCGTAGTGAAAGTCCCCGGCCGGGAGTGAAATGCTCATTCTTGGATCCGGACGTCCTGCGTAGATTCTTTTCAAATGGAATGAGAGCCCTGATGACTGAAGAAAAAAACAACCTCGCCGATCTCTTTGCCGCCTGCTGGAAAGACG
>CALFOM010000249.1 GCA_937919685.1 uncultured Phycisphaera sp. | reverse complement strand
CCGAGCACCGGTGGAACGTATCCGTGATCACCCTTGAATTGCGCAAGCCCGGCGACCATCGAGTTCATGAGGAAGCGGGTCTGCGCCCGTTGGGCGGTTCCCGACGCCTGTGACAGCGCGACGATCAGGACGCCCATCAGCACGATGATGATGGCAAGGGTCACCAGCATTTCGATCACCGTGAAGCCGGCACGCCGGCTCGAAGGTGTCGATCGGCCTTGATCGTTTCGAAGGAGTTGGATGGCCCGAATGGTCATGGAACGTTTCCCGGCGGCCTCCTCCCGGGATATTCCCGGGAGGACGACCGCGACGCGGTCGGAGTCACTTCGCCTGTGAGACGGATTCGATCATCTTCACAAGCGGAAGGAACAGGGCGAGGACGATGGTGCCGACGATGCCGCCGAGGATCACCACCATGAAGGGCTCAAGCAGTGACAACAGCGCCGCCACGGCCACGTCGACTTCTTCGTCGTAGTTGTCGGCGATCTTCATCAGCATGATGTCGAGGTCACCGGTCTCCTCACCGACGTCGATCATGTTCACCACGATCGGATCGCAGACCTTCGATTCACGAAGCGGCCCCGCGAACGTTTCACCGTCCCGGATCGAGTCGTGGACGCTGGTCAAGGCCTTCTCGTAGATGTAGTTGCCCGACGTGTCGCGGGTGATGAGAATCGCTTCGAGAATCGGCACGCCGGCGCTGATTAGCGTTCCGAGCGTCCGTGTGAATCGAGCGATTGCCGTCTTCTTGATAAGTGGCCCGATCACCGGTATTCGCGCAAAGACGATGTCCGTGGCCGCCTTACCCGGTCCGGTCACGCGTATGAGTTTGTACAGCCCGAACACCAAGAACGGCGACAAAAGAATCCAGACCGCGCCAGGCACCGCCTGATCCTCGCTCGAACCGCCGGCTACCCACTTGGAGGCGTTCACGAGCCAGATCGTGAGACCGGGGAGTTCCACGTCGAAGTCGTTGAAGATCTCCTGGAACTTCGGAATCACAAAGTACATGATGCCGGTCACGATCAAGACCGCAATGCTGATGACCACCGCTGGGTAGATCAAGGCACCCTTGATCCGACGGCGAAGACGCTCGCCCTTCTCCATGAAGTCTGCAAGCCGCTGAAGGATGATGTCGAGCACACCACCGACCTCACCCGCGGCCACCATCTTCGAGTAGAGGCGATCAAACGCCTTCGGATGCTTGGCCATCGAGTCGGAGAGCGATGAACCGGATTCAACGTCCTCGGCGACGTCGGCGATGATCGACTTAAGCATTCCGGGGCGTTGCTGCGACTCCAGAATCTGAACCGATCGTAGAAGCGGAAGCCCCGCGTCCTGCAGCGTCGAGAGCTGGCGAGTGAAGGTCGTCATCTTCTTCAGACCGACCTTGCCGATCGAGAAGGAGAAACCGCCCCCCTTCTTCTTGGACTTGCCCGGACTCTTGGCGGCCTTCTTCTGCCTCCCCTTGAGCTTCGCCTCTTCGACGAGGGTCGGGAAGTACCCCTGGGCCTTGAGCTGCGACTGGGCATCTCCGCGGTCAGGGGCCTCGATGATCCCTTTCTGCTCCTTGCCCGCCGCGTTGACTGCTTCGTATTGAAAGGTCGGCATGGTCGTGTCTCTCAGATTCGTTCTGGACTTCGGATCGTGCTCTGCCGCCAAAAGCGGCCCGTTTCATCGACGCCGGAATTCCGGCACTTGTGGTCCTCGAGGCCACTCCGCCTCGAATCCGATGACGCTCGTCGCCACCATCCCCCACAAACAGGGGATCACATCCACTTACTCCTCCGCGATGGTCTCGCGAACGACCTCGTCGATCGTCGTCTGGCCCTCGTAGATTCCAAGGAGCCCCGACTGCCGCAGCGTTCGCATCCCGCGTCGCTTCGCTTCATCCCGGAGCACTGCCGTCGACGCCTGC
The DNA here is from genome assembly GCA_937919685.1 of uncultured Phycisphaera sp. Lineage (GTDB taxonomy): Bacteria > Planctomycetota > Phycisphaerae > Phycisphaerales > SM1A02 > UBA12014. The sequence goes on along the minus strand of CALFOM010000249.1, from coordinate 4,563 downwards.
GCCATGATCATCTCGCGAAGGGTGTCATCCATGACCAGGATTTCGAAGATCGCCATTCGTCCTCGATACCCGGTCTTCATGCAGTTGCCGCAACCACGTCCGCGGAAGAACGTCCGGCCCTCGACATCCCTGGTCAGCAGGGACAATTCCATCAGCTGCTCCTCGGTCGGGACGTACTCCTCCTTGCACTTCTCACAGATCTTCCGAACCAGTCGCTGGGCGACGATCGCCTCGACGGTCGCGGTGAGCAGGAAGCTCTCGATACCGAGGTCGACCAATCGAAGGATGGAACTCGGCGCGTCATTGGTATGCAGCGTCGAGAACACGAGGTGACCTGTCAGTGAGGCCTGAATCGCGATCTGCGCGGTCTCAAGGTCTCGAATCTCGCCGACGAGAATGATGTCCGGGTCCTGCCGAAGGAACGACCGAAGCAACTTGCCGAAGGTCAGATTCTGGTCGACGTTCACCTGGCACTGGATCAGTCCGTCGATGTCGTATTCGACCGGATCCTCTGCGGTGAGGATCTTTCGATCCGGTGTGTTGAGTTCGTTGAGCGCCGCGTAGAGGGTCGTGGTCTTGCCCGAACCGGTCGGGCCGGTCACCAACATGATGCCGTTGGGCTTGGTGATGAGACCGCGGACCTTCTCGAGATCGTCGTCGCGGAGGCCGACTCGATCGAGGCTGAGCTGCACGTTGGACCGGTCCAGAACTCGAAGCACCACCGACTCGCCGAACATTGTCGGAAGGACCGCCACTCGAAGATCGATCGGCGCCCCGGTTCCGGGAAGCGACATCTCGATCCGACCGTCCTGCGGAAGTCGTCGTTCTGCGATGTCGAGCTTCGACATGACCTTGATTCGACTGACGATCGGGAGCGCGAGCCGCTTGTCCGGCGGGGCCATCTCGTAGAGCACGCCATCGATGCGGTAACGAATCTTGAACTCGTCCTCGAACGGCTCGAAGTGGACATCTGACGCCTTGTCTCGGATCGCGATCATCAGCGTCTCCTGGACGAGACGCACGATCGCGTTGTCTCCGGAGGCTTCCATGACCAGGTCTAAATCGAGCGAATCACCACGTCCTTCAAGCGCCGCGATCGTCGCCGAATCGCCCGCGTCCGCGTAGATCTCACTGAAGCCGCTGCCCTTCGCCGCATATTGCTTCTGCAGGATCTCGTCGATCTCCTCGGCGGAGGCCAGCACCGCCTTCACCCGCTTGAAGTTGAGCTGATTCCGCAGATCATCAACAGCCGCGAAGTTGTCCGGGCTCTTGACCGCGATCGCGATCGCGTTCTTTACCGGATCGAACTTGATGGGCACGATCTGATAGGCGATGGCGGTGGTCGCGGGAATCGCCGCAAAGGTCTCTTCGGAGATCTCCCGATCCCGCAGCGAAACCTGCTCGATTCCTGCCTGGCCTGCGAGTGCCGTGCGGACATCGGCCTCTTCGATGTGGCCGAGATCGATCAGAATCTCGCCGACCTTGCGTCCGGGTTCTTCCTGTTGGACCACCAAGGCCTCGTGGACCTGCTCGCGGGTGACCTTGCCGAGTTTGACGAGGACGCGACCAAACTTGCGTCCCTTCAACTCATTGGTACTGACCTTAGCCATGCTCGTCGACGCTCCTTCGGCTGGGTCCGGTTCGGATCCGAATGGACCGTTTCCGGGTGCTGGATGCGGGATCCGATTTGGCGAGCGGGCGAACCCGGACTCTCCGACCTGGAGAACACACTCACCTTTGAGGACTTCCGAACCGGTTGCAATGTTGCCATGAATGGTCCATGGGTCCATGGACCAGATTGTCCGGTGACGCCGACGACCGTTCACCAAGAACGGCGATCCCGACCATCGGGATCCGAACGTGCCGGCCGAGGAATTCTTGGCCGCACACGCCTCCGCAGACCTGGCGACGCGTGGATCCTTCCGAGCAGGATCAGACGAGGAGGCAGATCTACCACATCAGCATATACGCACGAGACTCCCGAGTGTTTCCCGGAAGTTACGCTCTTGGATTGATGCGACACTGGAAAATGAACTATCGCAACAATCGTCTTCAATCGGTACTTTTACCGGTTATCAGGTCTTACTTTTGTCCTGTGCATTCTCGACGGGGTCTTCTGACCCACCCGACTGATCCAACTCGCTCCGCCCGACGAGGCCTCCGCTGCGATGAACCTTCTGGGTCAGTTCGTTCGCATCCTTGCCCTTATCGATCATCTCCTCGGCCGAAACCAACCCACGGGAATAGAGCGTCCAAAGGTGGTCGTCGAGCAACTGCATCCCGAATTTCTTTCCGGTCTGGATCGCCGAATCGATCCGGAAGGTCTTGTTTTCCCGGATGAGGTTGGAGATTGCCGGCGTGACCACCAGGAACTCGTAGGCGGCGACCCGACCAGGCTTGTCGGACCGTGCGAGCAACTGCTGGCTCAGAACGGCAATCAGTGCCACGGAAAGCTGGACTCTGACCTGTGCCTGCTGATTGACGGGGAACGCATCGATGATCCGGTTGATCGTGCCGGCGGCTCCAGTGGTATGAAGCGTCGCGAAGACCAAGTGACCCGTCTCGGCCGCGGCGATCGCGGCCTCAATCGTCTCAAGGTCTCTCATTTCGCCGACCAGAATCACGTCGGGATCCTGACGAAGCGCCCGCCGGAGAGATTCCGAGAAGCTGGGGACGTCGATCCCGATCTCGCGTTGGTTGACGATCGATTTCTTGTGATAGTGGTAGTACTCGATCGGATCCTCGGTCGTGATCATGTGCCGGTCCATGTTCTGGTTGATGTAATCCAGCATGGTGGCGAGCGAGGTCGTCTTTCCAGAACCCGTTGGTCCGGTCACGATGAAGAGGCCGCGAGGGCGGCGGATCAGCTCTTTGACGATCTTCGGAAGCCCGATCTCATCAAACGTAAGCAGCCTGTTCGGGATGAGTCGAAGCACCATGGCGACGTCGCCGCGTTGCTTGAAGACTGCGACGCGGAAACGAGCGGCGTCGCCATAGGCGAAGCCAAAGTCGGTCGACCCAATCTCCTGAAGCTCCTGCTGGTTTTTCTCCGGCGTGACGGATTTCATCAACGCGACCATGTCGTCGGATTGCAGCGTCTTGGTCTGGAGATTCCGAAGCGAACCATGGAGCCGGACCGTCGGCGGCCGCCCTACCGTGAGGTGAAGGTCCGAACAACCCTGCTTGACGACGGTATCGAGAAGACGATCGATCTGGAGAGTGGACATGAGGGCTGAAAACCGTGTGTTGGGGCAACCGTGAATGATCGTCGCGGTCGCGAAGGAACGAAAGGTGAGCGAAAACGGAATTTCGTCAAGCGGATCAGGCGGCCCCGATCTCCGACGGATCGAAACCCTCGATCTGGGCGAATCGAGCGACTTCCAACGGAGTGGTGATGCCCCGGAGAATCTTCATCTTGCCATCTTCGAGGAGGCTACGCATGCCGCCCCGGATTGCGGCCTCGCGGATCTTCGCGATGGATGCTCGTTCGAAGGCAAGCTCGCGAATCTCATGGTTCATCACCAGCATTTCGAAGATGGCCATTCGGCCCTTGTAGCCAGTCCCGTTGCAGGCCTGGCAACCGACGGCCTGATGGATTTCTCCGGTGTCAATCTCCGCCTCGGTGATGTTCACGAGGCTGAGAAGTTTCCGATCAGGATTCTCATCGATCGCCTTGCACTTGCTGCACAGCACCCGGATCAGCCGCTGAGCCATGATCGCCTGAATGGAACTGGCGACAAGGAAGGGCTTGATGCCCATGTCGACCAGCCGGGTGATCGCACTCGGGGCATCATTGGTGTGAAGCGTGGAGAACACGAGGTGGCCGGTCAGGGCCGCCTGAATCGCGATGTCGCCGACTTCCCGGTCTCGAATCTCGCCCACGAGCACGACATTGGGCGCCTGCCGGAGCATCGCCTTAAGAATGATCGGGAATGTCAGACCGATCGCGTCACGGACCTGGACCTGGTTGATCCCGTTGAAGTTGTACTCCACGGGGTCTTCGGCAGTGATGATCTTGCGGTTCGGCTCGTTGAGCACGTTGAGCGCTGAGTAGAGCGTGGTCGTCTTTCCCGATCCGGTCGGCCCGGTCACGAGAAAAATGCCGTTGGGACGGCGGATAATCTTGTTGAAGAGTTCGAGATTGTCCGGTTCGAATCCAAGGCTCGGAAGACCGATCTGCACCGAATCCGGACGAAGCACTCGGAGCACCACGCTCTCGCCGTGATACGCCGGACAGGTCGAAACTCGGAAGTCGATCTGAGCACCGTCGATCGGCAGCTTGATTCGACCATCCTGAGGAATGCGCCGTTCGGAGATATTCACCCCCGCCATCAACTTTAGGCGAGCGAGAACGGCCGATTGATTCCGCTTCGGAAGATTCTGTCGAACATGGCAGACGCCGTCGACCCGGTATCGGAGCACGACACGATCCTCGCGAGGCTCGACGTGAATGTCACTGGCGCGACTACGCACCGCCTCGACGATGAGCTCGTTCACCAGACGAACGATCTTGGATTCGCCCGCGTCCACGTCGATCGAACTGTCGATCGAGCTATCGACGGA
>CALFOM010000248.1 GCA_937919685.1 uncultured Phycisphaera sp. | reverse complement strand
CCAAGGTGATGCCAAGGTGATGCCAAGGTGATGCCAAGGTGATGCCAAGGTGATGCCAAGGTGATGTCGAGTTGGGTTGCGACGTTCGTCGGTGCAGCATCCCAGAGAGCCAGTTCTTCTGAGAAATACCTGAAGGCATTGCATTTATGCCCACGGAATTCCCAGAAATGACTTGGAGCGAAATGCATGACCGAAGAGCCCCCGAGCCCTCTTGCGAAGATCTGGTGGTACCGCGCTCCGAGCGGTGAGATCTACGGCCCCTATGACGATGTCGAATTCGATCGGTACGCCGCCGAGGGGCGTTTCGACTCCGGTGGCAGGGTACGTCGCGGCGACGATCCGTCGCCATGGGAACCGGTGGATGTCGCCCGGAAGGCGCGAAGATCGCCGCCGCCACCACCGGCTTCACCTTCGGAGTTCCGCTCCGAATCCTCGCAACCGACGAGTCCCCCGTTAGAGCCTCCGGTGGAGGATCTTTCCGGCGTCTCCTCCATCTCGAGGGTCGTCTTTATCCTTCTTGCGTTGCTTCCCGGACTGATGCTTTCGATCTTCGGTATCCACAATCTTGTAGCGGGCTATACCGGCCGCGGTGTGACGCAACTCATCTTGAGCCTCATGTTCGTCTGGGGAATGGGCTGTATCAGTCTTGCCCTGCCACCGACGCTCTGTCTCTCGGCGGTGGTCTGGATCGGACTGGTCGTCTGGAGCATCGTCGAAGCCAGCACGGTGACCATTGATGCGAAGGGCCGGCGATTCTCGGGTTGACTTGCGGCCCGACTCTGGTCTTGACTCGGCCTCCGTCATAGAGTGTGGCAATGCTTCTCTCGCTCACATCGGCGCTGCTTGGCGGCACGACTCTCGCCTTGACGGGAGTTTTTTCGTTCGAAGACCACCCTGACCCACGCGGGCTCGATCTGGTCGCGGTGGCTGCCGGCGAATTCACGCAGGGTGGTATCGGTCCGGAGGCGCGGCCCGATGAGTTTCCTCGACATCAAGTGCAACTCGATGCTTTTCGAATTGGTCGCCATGAGGTGACCAATGCGGAGTTCGCCGCCTTCGTGGAGGCTACGGGGTATCGCACGGTCGCCGAGCGCCCGGTCGACTGGGAAGAGTTGAAGAAGCAGGTCCCACCGGGAACGCCAAAGCCCGAGGCGGCGTTGCTTCAGCCCGGCTCGATGGTGTTTCAGTCGACCAACCAGCCCGTCTCTCTCGACGACTACTCGAAGTGGTGGGTCTGGATCCATGGTGCGGACTGGCGTCATCCCGAGGGCCCCGCGTCTGCAATCGACGATCGCATGGACCATCCCGTGGTTCAGGTCGCGTTCGAAGATGCGATCGCCTACTGCGACTGGGCCGGCGGTCGACTGCCGACCGAGAGCGAGTGGGAATTCGCGGCCCGCGGTGGGCTGAGCGAACAGCCGTTCATCTGGGGTGCGGAACAGATCGACGCCACGCGAGCGAACACTTGGGGAGGACGATTCCCGGATCGCAACGACGTGGAAGATGGTTTTCTCGGGACGGCGCCGATCGGAACGTACCCGCCCAACGGATACGACCTTGTCGACATGGGCGGCAACGTCTGGGAGTGGTGCAGCGACTTGTATCGGGCGGACGAGTATCGCCGTCGGATCGAGGAGATCGGTGAGGCAGGCGTCGTGGTCAACCCGAAGGGGCCTTCGAACACTCGAGATCCTCGGAATCCCTATGCTCCGGAAAGCCGAGTCCAACGAGGCGGTTCCTTCCTTTGCAATCCAAGCTACTGCTCGAGTTATCGCCCGAGCGCCCGAATGGCGACGACGCCGGATTCAGGCGCGAGTCACGTCGGATTTCGAATCGTCATGACGCCCGCGCAATGGGCGGCAGCGGTGGAGCGGTTTGATTTTGATCAGTCCCCTCCGCCAGCGGCGCCGAAGCGCACGCCGTCACCAGCGACCCCTCGGGGGGAGTGACCGCGAATCCCCCTCAGCCGTTGCGGCGGGCGAAGTCTTTCATGAAGTCCACGAGTATTTCGGCGCCCTTGACCGGGAAGGCGTTGTACATCGAGGCTCGCATGCCGCCCACCCCCGCGAGTCCCGCGAGATTCTCGAGGCCGGCGGATTTCGCTTCGGTGAGGAAGGTCGAGTCCAACGATGCGTTCCCGGTTTCGAAGGTGACATTGAGATGGCTCCGAGCTGAGACGGACGCTCGGCTCTGGTAGAACCCGCCGCTCTCATCGACGGTGTCCCAGATCATCGATGACTTCAATTCGTTTCGGGTGGCGATGGCAGCCGGTCCGCCCTGGGCCTCGGTCCATTCGGCCATGAGTCCGATGACCCGTACCGCGAAGGTGGGAGGCGTGTTGAGGATCGAGTTGGCCTTCTCGTGATCCTCGAAACGAAGAATCGGTCCGAGCTCTCGGGTGGCACTCTCGAGGAAGTCTCGGCGGGCGATGATCAGCGAGCATCCGGCAGCGCCGAGATTCTTTTGGCCGGCGGCGAGGCACATGGCATGCTGGTCGAACGGCCAAGGGCGGGAGAAGATGTCGCTGGTGAGATCACCGATCAATGGAAGATCGCTCTGTGGTGGCTGTGTGTACCACGTCCCTTCGCCGGTGTTGTTGGCGCAGTAGAAGAGATACCGGGCATCCGCTGGTGCCTCGAGGTCGGCGCCGGCGAGTTCGGGGTCCGGGCAGCGGAACGTTTCACCCCGACGTCCGTCGAAGGCAACATGAATCTTCCGCATCGGCTGGGCTTCTTCGATCGCCTTTCGGGCCCACACGCTGGTATCCGCATACGCGCCGACTTGATCGCCGACAAGGAAGTTCAGTGCCAGCAGGCCGAACTGCACGGTGGCGCCGCCGGGCATGAAGAAGACGGCGTAGTCATCGCCGACCCCCGCAAGTCGCCGGCAGACCTCAGCGGCATCGGCGGAAGCATTCATGTAGGGATGTCCGCGATGCGAGTGTTCGATCAGCCCGATTCCGGTCTCGCCAAGATCGAGCAGTTCCTCGCGAATGCGATCGACAACTGGGAGCGGCATGTGCGAAGGGCCCGCCGAGAAGTTGTAGATCCCGTGCCGAGGCGGCATGGGCGGGTCGGCGAATTCCGAGGGTGCGGTGGAGCTGGTCATTCGGGAAGCGTACGCGGAAAACCCCCTCCAGTGCTCGACAAAGTCGGCGTCGAGGCGGGAAATCGGAGTACGAGATGGGTGGCCGCTGGCTCGCGGACGTCCGGCCCTTCCGCCGGTTACCTTTTGAAACGCGGGCGAAAATCGTCGGCCGCTCCGATGGGTCCACCACCGAGACGGGAGTCCAGCCATGAAGATCGTCCGTTACGTCCTCGCACCGCTACTTGGAATCATCGTGTTCATGGGTGGGGTGAGTGGGTTCGAGGCGATTGGCCACGCCATCTATCCGCCGCCGGTGGAGATCGCCGAACTCTCAAGGGCCTATGGCGACGCCATGTTCTCCGGCGATTCCGAACGTCTGGCAGAAGTGGAACGCGAGATGACGCCGGTGCTGACCGCGTGGATCGCCGAGGCCCCCCTCGGGCCACTGCTCGCCGTCGTGCTCTCATGGATCGGCGGTGGACTGGTCGGCGCGTTGACGGCGGCGGCGATCGCGCCGAAAGGAAAGTTCTGGTTCGCGATCCTGATCGGTGCCTTCGACGTCCTCGGCATCGTCATGGTGACGAGCCAGTTCTCTCATCCCGTCTGGATGCCGCTGGTCGGAGTTAGCGGGACGGTGGTGGTGACCGTTGGCGTCGGTCTCTTACTGGGCCGCGTCTCGTCGGCCCGAGACGACGCGCCACGTCCGACCTGACGAAAATCCCCTCGGAGACGTCTTGGACGTCTCCGAGGGGAAAGGCGATGTCATTCATCTCGACGGCGTCAGGCGTTGCTGGGAGGTGGCGTCCACTGCGCTGATCCGAATCCAAGAATGCAAAAGAAGATCGGCTTCAAGAAAATCAGTCCAAGGACGGTTCCGACGCCACGCCCGAATCGCTCGGCGATCGCCATGTAGGTCAGGA
>CALFOM010000247.1 GCA_937919685.1 uncultured Phycisphaera sp. | reverse complement strand
GACGGCGGCGATCCCGGCGACGGAAGCGATCCGACGTGGTCAATCTTCACGAGAACCGATACGGCGCCGAAACCCATCGATGGCGGCGGCATCACCTTGCCTTCCTACAGCCTCTCGGGGTTTCAACTCCGGATCAATGAAGTCTCCCCAACCCCGGAGTGGGTCAGCATCTCGATCGGTTATGAGACGGCGAGTTCCACAGTCGTCCCCGGCCCGGCGATGCTCTCCGTCGTGGTCGCAGCCGCGGGTCTGGTTCGTCGTCGACGACGGTGAATTGACCATTTCCCTGACGTTCCCTGCAGTCCGCCATGGCCGCTCGATAGAGTAGTGGTCATGGCGGTATTCGCTTATCAGGCACGAGATGCGACAGGGCGTCGGGTAGACGGCAGACAGGAAGGTGCGAGCCGCGCTGCGATCGTGTCGGAACTGCAGTCGAGAGGCCTGTCGCCAATCTCCGTCCGCGAGAGCGTCGTCTCGGGACGGCGTCGTCGAAAGCAGCTTTCGAATCGTCGGCTTGCCGCGGCATACGGGCAACTCTCGGATCTTCTCAAGGCGGGAGTGCCACTTCTTCGTTCGTTGGCTCTGGTCGGTCGGGGCAAGAGTGACTTGCGGCTCGCGGCAGCGGTCAACGGTATCGCCGAACGCGTCTCGGAAGGCGAACGCCTCGCTGACTCGATGCGGGCCATCGGTGGTTTTCCAGAAATCCATATCGCCATGGTTCAGGCAGGCGAACGGGGCGGTTTTCTCGAGGAAGTCCTCGCGGAACTCTCCGTTTTTCTCGAGCATCAGTCGGAGCGAAGAGCAACGGTGATCGGAAATCTGATCTATCCGGCGATCCTTCTGTTGGTCGGGTTCGGCGTGGTGGTGGCAGCGCTGGTGTTCTTCGTCCCCAAATTCCAGGACTTCTTCGACGGCATGGATCTCCCCATCGCGACGCGACTGCTGCTCGGCATGTCCGACTTCATCACCGGGTGGTGGCCGCTGATGCTGGCGATGCTTGTCGCCGCGGTGGTCGGCTGGATCATGGTCAGGGACCGACCCGGCGTTCGCCGTCGTGTCGCGATCTGGCAACTCAAGGTTCCGATCATGGGAGAGTTGACTCGAACCATGTCGGTGGCTCGTTTCACGAGAATGCTCGGTACGCTGCTGGCCAACGGGATCCCCTTGCTCGCGTCGATGCGGATCAGCCGCGAGGCTGCGGGCAATCCCCTGCTGGCCGAGGCGATTGACGCCGCCGTCGAGGCGGTGGGCGGTGGGGAATCGCTCGCCAAGCCCTTGGAGCAAAGCGGGCTCTTCGGCGAGGAGGTCGTCGAGATGATCTCGGTGGGGGAGAATGCCAATAACCTTGCCGTGGTCTTGGTTGGGATCGCACGAAATGCGGAGCGGAAGACCGACCGGCTTCTGGACACCATGCTGAAGTTGATGGAGCCGGCCATGCTTCTGCTCCTGGCCGGAGCCGTGATGTTCATCTTCATGGCACTGGTGGTGCCGATGATGTCTCTGAGTTCCCAGATCGACTGAATCAGAGTCGCTGAAAGGCTTCGAAGCGGCATTGGTGGAGGATCAGGTGGGTGGATCGCCATGGGTGCGATCGCCATGGGTGAGATCGAAACCTTTTTGGGCCGGGGGGGTAGACTTCCCTGCGGCTCATCCTCAGGAGAGCCCCGGTGAGCGGAAGGATCCGTTCACGCGAAGAGGCCGTTCAGCGTCGGTGTAAGGTGTCTGCCAAAAACCGACCGCAAGAAGAAAGGATTCACGAATGCTCAACAAGACTCGACGTCTTCGCCTGGCTCGACGCCGCGGCTTCACGATCATCGAACTCCTGATCGTCATCGGGATCATCCTCGCCATCGGCGGGCTGGTTCTGGTGAACGTCGTCGGGGCCAGCGAGAAGGCGGACAAGTCGCTCGCGCTCGCGCAGATCCAGGCCTTCGACCGCGCCCTTGAGCAGTTCAAGGTCGAGATGAAGCGGTACCCATCCGAAGAGGAAGGCCTCGTCGTGCTCTGGAATAGTGAAGAACTCGAGGACGAGGACGATTCCTCCAAGTGGGGCGGTCCCTATCTCAAGGAGGGCAACCCCAACGACATCTGGGGAAGCGAGTGGATCTACCGGAACCCTTCCGAGGTCGAAGGTGTCGCCTACGACATCGTCTCGATCGGACCTGACAAGGAGGAAGGCACCGATGACGACATTTCCAGCAACTCCGGCAGAGTCGATGCCGATGGCCAGCCGCTGGACGACTTCAGCGACTTTTCGCCGAGCGGCTCCTGAACGAGGCATCTCCTCGGCGGCTCGTGGATTTACCATTCTCGAACTGCTCGTTGCGCTGGGAATCTTGCTCGCGGCGGGCAGCATCCTGATTCCGTTCACGCTCGCCGAACTCGAGCGACGAGAAGTGGCGCTCGCCGAAGATCAACTGGGAATGTTGATCCAGTTCGCTCGAGTCGAGGCACGACGAACCGGAACGCCGATTGAAGTGATGATCGATGCCGACGGACGCCAGGTGGAAGTCCACCGGCTTGATCCGAAGTCGCCGGGTCTCGGGTTCGCTCGTCGCGGGGAAGGCGATGATGCCGACGCTCTCCCCGAAGCTTCCCCCGGATTCGACGAGATGGATCCAGAGACGCGAGTGCTGTCTCGATGGGCGCGACGTTCGCTACCGGATGTCGCATCGCTCCGGCCGCCGCCGGCGGAAGCCGAATTCGACCGTGAGACGTTTCGATCGGACGACGCCTTCGGCCAACTCGAACCAGACCTTTCATCGACAACTTCTTCATCCGCATTCGAGCGTCCTTGGCCGGGGCCGACTCGGTTCGCCGTTGCATTTCCCGACGGATCCGTCGTGACGGTGACCCCGGCGATCCTCGCCTCGCCCGGGCGGCTGAAATCGTGGAAAATCGATCCATGGAGCGGACGGTCGACTTTCACGACGTTTGAGATTCCATCTCCGGAAATCTTGATCGAGGATGAGAACGACGTCGCGGAGATGGGTCTCATCGATGACCCCGATCTGGACGTCCGCCTCGAATCGGCGGAGCGGTCCTCGTGACACGGCGGCCGACACTTTTGCGATCCGGTCGTCGCGGCGGCCTTCTTCTGGAGACATTGATCGCCATCGCGATCTTCGTCGGAGTCGCCACGTTCGCACTGGGCGCGGTTCGGGACGGCATCGTGGCGGCGGAGCGGGCGAAGCTTCGCATCGTCGCGGTCGATCTCGCCTCAAGTCGAATCGCGGCGGTCGAGGCGGGGTTGATCTCTCCCTACGGATCAGAGGACGAGTCGAGCATCGAGTTGGAAGTGTTCGAAGAATCGCCGTCTCCGTTCCGGATCGAGATGGAGGCGGAACCCTCGGGATTTGTCGGTCTCGTCCGGGTGGTGGTCTCCGTCTTCGAAATCGATGAGTTCGCCTCGTCAACTGGGATCGATGAACGCCGACTCGCTCGGCTCGTCGCGTTGGTCCCTGACGGCTTGGGGGCCACCGAGTCGGAGACGCCTTTGGAAGCGTCGGAGGGAGAGGTGGAGGCGCGATGACGACTCGCTCGCAGGTTCAATCTCGGATGCGACGCCGCTCCGCCTTCACGTTGCTTGAAACGCTGCTGGCGCTCGCGATGGTGGTCACCCTGCTCTTCGTGATGACGACGGTATTCGATGACCTCGTCGAGGCGCGTCGGCGAATCGAGCGCGGCGCTTCGGTGGTAGAGGGCGCGACGTCGGCCCTTGAACTGCTCGCCCGTGCGGCGGATACTGTCGTAGCGACTGACGGAGCCGGTGACGCGGGCGTGGTCGGTGATGCCACGTCGCTCCGGATCACGCGAAGCGGCGTCGCGACAAGCAGGTTGTCTCGCGGAAGTACCGACGTCTCTCCGCTCTTCGACAAGCATGTCATGGAACTTGCCCTCGAAGGCGGGGGATTCGCGGTGAGAGACGGTGACGGCGGCGACTGGTCGAGACTGGTGCCGGAGGTCTTCGCGATTCGATTTCGATATCACGATGGGGCCGAGTGGTCCGATTCCTGGAATAGCGGTGCCGCTGGCCTTCCCGTCGCAATCGAGTGTGCGATCTGGACGACGCCCTGGCCGGAGGGGGTGCGACCGGATTGGATGCCGGACGTCGCTCGAGAGGGAGAAGGTGGGTTTGACTCGGAAACGGAATGGTTTGGCCCCGACGATTCGTTTGCCGCGGAGTTCGGAGGCGATGCCGGGGATGCGTTCTCGGGGACGCCGACGTTCCTCACCGCGGGCGATCCGATGCCTCGGCCGGATCATGTGAGGGTGGTGGCGATTCTCGATGCGGTTCCGATCGCGGATCTTCTTGTAGAAGGAGAGGAGCGACGGTGATTCGAAGGACGCCAGTTCAATCGAACGGTCGAGGGCCTCGAGGCGTGGCCCTTGCCGCGGTTTTGTTGGTCGGCATGGGGATCATTCTGGTGGCCCTCGGGGTGATTCATCTGGTGCGTTCGGAAGTCGCGGGCCTTGGGGCAGTGGCGGATCTCGAACAGTCTCGACTGTTCGGCCGAAGTGCCATCCGAGCCGTCGCGGTGGAACTGGCCCGGGAGCGGGCGTTCATGCTGCGTGGCGAGACCCCTCGCCTATCCGAGACCATTGAGCTCTTCGAGTTGGAAGATGGATCAGGTGTTGCGGTCGCTCGCGTGCTTCCGACTGGTCCGGGTGGCGCCCTTCTGGTCGCGGAAGCGAGCAAGCTCGATCTCAATTTGGTCGACGCGGAGTCGCTGGCCGATACCGGGTTCATGACCATCGAGGAGGCCAGGACGGTGGTCGCGGCGCGGAACGCGAGACCCGGCGGTCGATTCGACTCCGTACTCGATCTTCTTTCGCTGGTCGGGGACGTCTCCTTCGGCCCTGCTCGGTTTCATGGGCCGCTGGATGAGATCTCGATTCTCTCCCGGGTTGATTCCGATCAGGGAACGGCTGGAGACCGCGTGCTCGCAAGGCTCGATGCGGATCTTGGTGCCGAGGTTCGTGGGCTGGTGGATCTCCTCACCGTGCATGCCTTCGAGCCGAACGTCCGCCGCGATGGTTCGTCTCGGCTTGTAGACGGAACCGCGAAGCCCGAAGACGTCGAGTCGCTGGCCCTCGAAGACCGGGATACCGCGGCGTTGTTGGAGAAGTTCTTCCAATCGGAATCGCCTCCCCTCGCGGATGGGCCTGCAGATCTTGAGGGCGAAGATGCCACCGAGCTTTTGGGCGATTCGGAATCATTGATCGAGGAGGTAGAGCAGCCGATCGCCAACTCGGACGGAGATGCGTTGGTGCCGCGACTTCGATCGATGCAGTCCCTAGGTCTCGGTGACCTCGGGCTCGCCTACGACGCGATCACCGATTCGTCAGGTGGTTGGCGGAACGGCCTGCTCGACATCAATACCGCGAGTACCGCGGCGCTTCTCGGCATTGAAGGCATCGGGCCGGAGCTGGCCGCGGAGATCGTAGGAAGGCGGGAGTCGGTCGCCGCGAATCGCCGGTTCGACCGACTCTGGCCGGTCGTGGAGGGCCTCGTCGACGCGGCGGAATGGGATGACATCGCTCCTCGGATCACCACCCGATCCCTTCTCTGGAGAATGACCCTCGCGGTTGGCGTCATGCGAGATGACGCCGTCGACGAGTCGCTCGAGCACCCCACAGTGTGGGAGGTCGTCTTCGATTGCGGCTCTGTCCCGCCGCGGGTGGTCGAACTTCGGGATGTCACGATGCTCGAGCTGGTGGCGAGGATCGTCGCGGCAGGGTCGGAGGAGTCCGAATTTCAACCGTTCGATACCGGCGAGAGCCGGTCGGCCGGTGAGGACGCCGGCGAGGGTCTTTTCGCGGGGGATGCGCTCTTCGACTCCGCGTCATGGTTTGACGATTCGCCGCCGCTCTTCGGTGACGAGCCATCGTTGTTCGAGGAGGAATCGCTCTTCGGGGAGGACTCGACGCCTCTTGAGGCCCCAAGTCTCTTCGAGACCGAAAAACCGCTCTTTGGCCCCGGGGTTGGCGACGCGGAGGGGAGCCGAGGTGGCGGGAAGCCCGCCGACTCCAGCGAAGGGTCGAGAGACCGAGGTCCGAGCGGACGATGGCGGCCTGCAACCGGAGGCAGGTAGGATCGGTTCACATCCTCCCTCGCTCAAGCAGTTCAAGGAAGGTCTCACGCATGGCTCGCAAGATTCAACTCGCCGTCGATGTCGGACACCGCGCCCTTCGCGCGGTGAAGATTCGTCCGGGGCGTCGAACCACGCTGGCTGCGACGGTCTTCGAAGCGATTCCCGACAACGTCGCGTCCGACGACTGTGCAGCGATCGGTGCGGCGCTCCGCGCGGCGATGGAACGCGCCGGTCTGGGATCCGGCCCGGCGGTCTTCGCGCTTGATCGCTCGATCACGAGTTTCAAAAGACTCCAACTTCCAACAGATGATCCGGATGAACTTCCGGAAATGGTTCAGATGGCGGTCGAGCGGGAATTGCCGATCGACGCAGGGGACGCGGTGATCGATTTCTCGATCGTCGAACGAAACGTCGACAGCTTCGTGATCGAAGCGGTGGCGGTACCGAAGCGTGAGATCGAACGAATTCATGCGATCGCCGATGCTGCAGGGCTCAAGGTCGCTCGTATCGCTCCCCGTTGTCATGGCGCCATGCGGCTCGCAGATCCGGTGGAGCAGACCTTGGTCCTCGATGTGACCGGGGAGGGTCTTGAACTCGGTCTGGTCGAACATGGATTCCTCAAGTGGTCGCGAGGTGTCGCCTTGGACGGCGCTGACGGCGAGCCACCGACGGCGGATGAACTCGTGCCCGAGATCCGACGAAGTTGGTTGAGCTACCGCGTTTCGGCGGGCGACATCGAATCGCCGATGCTTTTGGTACTCGGTGGTGAACAGATTGCAGACTCCATCGGCCGAATCTCCGAGGCCACCGGACTCACCACGCAACGGTTCATCGGTGATCGTCGCGTGCAGGCCGACGTAGACATGCGAGGGGTATGGCCGTTGGTCGGTCTTCTGCTTCCCACGGCGGCGGATCGCCAGGTCGATCTGGCGTCGCCGCGACGGAAGCCGGATCGAGCCGCGAAGGTTCGTCAGAAGACGCTGGCGATCGCGGGACTCGCCTTTGTCGTGGCGGGGATCGGCTGGACGATCGGAGGCTCGCAGCTCGAAGCGCTTCGCACCGAGGCGGCCGACCTGCTGGGCAAAGCCAGAGTCGGCAACGAGGAGCACCTCCGATTCAAGCGAGACGTTCTTCGTGCCGACCACCTCGACGCGTGGACCTCAGTTCGACCTGCGTGGTTGGAACATCTTCTGGTCGTGGCGGCGCCTGGCATCGGCATGGGCGGAACCGTGCTCGACGAATTCGGGGGGGTCCTCGAGGACGAGAAGGTCATCTTCACGCCCGAGAAGGGATTCGTGGTGGATCCGAACGTCCGCATCATCGTCGAAGGGGAATCCCGAAGTCGCGATGTGGCTGCGGAGGTGCGTGGCGTGCTGGTGGCAGATGACCGGTATGTCCTGCGGACGACCGGCGCGGATGCCGAAGGCGGGAGACGACTTCCGTATCCCTTCGGCTTCTCGATGCGGACCAAAGTGGTCGATCCCGGTCCGGCCGAATCCGACTCGGGAGGTGGCGAGTGAATCGTCGAAAGCGAAGACTGGTTTTCGTCTCCACGGTGATCGGCGTGCTGGGTGGCGCCAGCATGCTGGGTTGGGCCGTTGGTTCAGGAAGACTGGGCGGAGAACGGCCTGGGGTCGTCAGAAATATCGGGCTCTATCAGAAGGTCTTGCGCACCGTTCGAGAGGAGCGGAAAGAGCGGCCGTCGTTGGACGAACGCATCGCGATGGTCGTCGATCGATCTCTGGGTGCGGAGCTGGAATCCGTCGACAGCGATTTGCGACGGCGACTTGCGATGCTCGCCGAGTCGGTCGGTATCCGCGATGCCAGCGTGTCTACGGTCGGGGCCGCGGTGGTCGCGACGCCGGCGGTTCGCGAGTTCTCGAGATCGGGGAGCGAGCGGATCTTTCGCGACGAGCCTGATTTCGTGGTCCTTCGTGCGAGCGTCAACGGGGTGGGGCCGATCGATGCGGTGGTGCGATTTCTGCATGAGCTCGATGCGGCCCCATGGTTGAAGCGGATCGTGCAGGTGCGGCTTGATCCTGATCGAGAGGGGACGTCGATCGCGATCGCGGTCAGCGTCGTCACACTCTTCATTCCCGGATTTGCCGGGGACGGCGAACTCGATCAACGGCCGCCCTCGTCGCGATGGCCTGAGACGAGATACCAATCTCTCATCGCGGCGAATCCTTTCTCGCTTCCCGATGCGGCGCCGACTCCGGACGTGGTCGATTCGACCCCGCCCTCTTCGGTGGACCGATCAGACCCTCGTTCGGCCTGGTTGCTGACCGGCATCATGGAAGGGCCGGAGGGGACCGAAGCGTGGCTTCGACAGATCGAGAGCGGCGAGAGGATCGAACTGCTCGTGTCAGGGAAGAAACCGATCGGGCGGGAAATCGTCCTGGAGTTAGAGGCCGCCTCCGGCGACATCGCCAGGTTCCGAGTCGGCGACGAAACCTTCCGAGTGCTGGTCGGTTCGACTTTGGATCGCCAACTTCCTTGAGAACCGTGGTTCCTTGGTTCAGAGCGGGCGATTTTTTAGATAGAGAACCACGAGGTATGGGGGTCCGCGGGTACCATGGCACCATATCTTGAGGAGTTGGAGTTTTTCTTGTTGTGACGCCCTGATCGCCTGGGAAGGAGTCCCAGGTCTTCGGTTGGGGTTGCTGGCCGCGTCGGCGGTTCGGAACGACGGATCATGGATGCTCATCAACCGGTCGGAGACCGGGGTCCAGATCCGCTGGAGCCAGATATGAAGACGATCCTAAATTGTGCTCGGTGGACCATGTTGGCAACGGCCTCGATCGGCCTCTTGGCAGGCACGCCGTCGGCGTACTCGCAGGAGAGCGACGAACCGCCTCGTCCGGTCTTAGATGACCAGGGCGTTCCTCAGGTCCGTTTCAATTTTAAGAGTCAGACCTGGGATCAAGTACTCGACTACTTCTCTCGGGTCACCGGGCTACCGATCGTTCGAGATGCGGAAGTGCCCCAGGGGACTGTCGACTACATCAACCCGGCCCCGTATCCGCTTCCGAAGGCACTTGAGACGTTGAATCTTCTTTTGCAGACTCGGGGGCTCGTGCTTCGTGATGAAGACGGCCGGCTGGTGCTGGAAGAACTCTCGCAAATCAAGAAGGAGAACATCCCCACCTTCATTGGCGAACTCCCGGATAACGTGACTGCGGACACGCTGGTGACGCTGGTCGTGCCGCTACTCAATGCCACCGCCGCGAGCGTCTCCGAACAGTTGAAGGAGATGGTCGCCGACTACGGCATGGTGATGTCGCTTCCCGAGCAGAACTCACTGCTCCTCGTCGAGACCGCGGCAAACGTCCGCCGCATCCAGTTGATCGTCAACGAGCTTGATCGAGAAGACCTCGAGAACGTGGTCGAGCAGATCCAGCTCAAGTACGCGAGCGCGATTGAACTTCTTCCGACCCTCACAACGTTGATGAGTGAACGGGTGGTCAAGTCAGTGACTCGGGGCAAGACGCAGGTCCAGGTCGAAGAGGATGTGATTCCGGCAGGCTTCCGGATCACGGCCGACGAACGAACGAATTCGATCATCGCGCGAGGAACACCACGCCGTCTCGATCGACTGCGCGAGGCCATCGACCTGCTCGATTCGGAGAAGATCAGTTCCGTCATGTTAATGCGGACCGTTCAGCTTGAGCGTTTGACGGTCGCCGATGCGAGATCGAAGCTTGACGCTCTTTTTGCGGGCCTTCCGAAGGAACAGCAGCCCACCTACGTTGCGCTCGAAGAAACAAATCGGCTGACCATCGCCGCCGATGCGACATTGATCAAGCAGGCAGTCAGTTTTCTCGCCGACCTAGAGAGCGGTGGGGCGACGACGAACCCCGGCGATGCATCGGTGGCCTTGCTCTCCCTCGAGCATGCGTCGCCCGAATCAGCGATTCAGGCCTGCCAGGCCGTGTTCACGCCGCGACAGGCGGCCATGGTCAAGTTGGTACCAGGCCCCGACGGGCGAAGCTTAGTTGCCGCCGGGCCAGCGGGAGATCTTGATTCTGTCCGGAAGACGATCGTGCTCATCGATCGGCCGAGCCGTGCGGATCGGCAGGTGCGTTACCTCATGGTTGACGCGGTCGACCCCGCCATCGCGGTGGCTCGAGCCACGCGAATGTTCGAGACCGCCACCGCCGGGGATCCCCTGCTGGAAGTGCAGTCGGACTTCGACCTTCCCTCCCGGCGATTGGTGATCGAAGGAACCAAGGAAGCACTCGATTCCTTTGAGAAGTCGCTCGCAGCCGCGGAAGCGACCGTCGAAGCCAAAACGATGGTCCGGCAGTTCACGGTGAATTCGACGGCGCCCAGCCGCTTGGTCAGTTCGATGTCGACCCTTTCAAAATCCATGTTGAAGCCACGCGACGGAAGTCCGTTCACGCCGCCGACGTTCGAGGCCGTCGATGCGCTAGGCCTTCTCGTCGTAACCGCCACGCCCGACCAATTCGTCACCATCGACATGCTGTTGACGACTCTGGACCGCCCGCAGCCTGGCGATGTCACGTATCGGGTGATTCCCATCGAGACCAGCGACGCCACCATTCTGCTGGGGCGTGCAATGGCGGCGTTCGATCGGCAGGCGAGCGTGCTCGCGGAGGGCGAACTGGCCAGGCCGGAGGTCTCCGTTGATTCAGTTGCAGGAGTATTCGAAGTGATGGGCTCGACAAAATCGGTCCAGGCCTTTGAACGTTCCTTGTCCGAAGCAAGGCAGCTGCTTCCGCCGTCGCCGGTGAGCCGGATGATCGCGATCCGCCAGGCGAAGGCGTCGGAAATCCTGATGCCGCTGCGCGTCATGATCGAGACGACGGTGGAAGTTGGCAACGGCCGGGCGATCACGCCGCCCACCATCGAAGTCATCACCCCGACCAACAGTCTTTGGGTTCGGGGTGACGCGGCCCAAGTGCAGTCCATCGAGGCCTTCGTTCGTGAACTCGACGTCTTCGAGCCGGCCGACATGCCGCCGCTTCGGATGCTTCAGCTCGCGGGGAGTGACGCCACCCAGATCGCGAGACTGCTCACTTCCAGATACGACGCCCGGCCCAACGACATCCGTCGTGAGCAGCCGGTTCGGGTCGAAGCCGATGCGTCGACCAACACGCTCGTGGTCACGGCGCACGAAGCGGTCTTCAGCGAGATGAAGGAATTCGTGGAGTCGTTGAATCGAAACAACGAGACCGAAGCGGAACGAGAGACCATGATTTTTCCGTTGCGACTCGCCCGGGCGGTCGATCTCGCGAAGGCCCTCGGCACGCTCTATCCCGAGCCGCCGATGCCCCTTGACACCCGTGGGCGTCCGCTTCCGCACCTTCGTCAGCCTCGGGAGGTCTTCGTCAGTGCGGATGGGGGGACGAACACCCTGATCATCGAGGCGCCAAGCGGGCGCAAGTCCAGTTTCGAAGAGCTGGTCAAGCAGCTCGATCGCATCGAACTGCCTCCGCAGGCATCATTGAAGACCTGGAACATCGTCCGCGGCGAAGGATCCCAGATCGCGACCACACTCGAGAATCTCGCTCGTCAAGGGGTGCTGAGTCGCCCCGGGATGAACGGCGAAAAGGCGGTCGAGGTCACCGTTCAGTTCGAGCCTCGAAGCCGAACCCTCATCGTGGCCGGCGACGAATTTACGTTCGGGAAGATCGAAGAGATCCTCGCTGATCTGGAAGCCGTTCCAGTACGCCGAGCCTTGCGGGTGTTCGAGATCACGGCAGGGGATGTCACCGAGATCGCCGCCCGGGCGACTCGACTCTTCGAGGAACAGACCGCCGGCAATCCGGATTTCACCAAGGTCGAAGTCGAGGTTGACACGGTCAACGGAACAATCCTTGCGGTCGGCGAGGATGAATCGCTGAATCGGTTCAGTCAGGTGGTCGCACAGCTCGAGTCGGCACAGGCGAGACCGCTCGACATTCGTCTGCTCTCCCTTCAGCATTCCGACTCGACCGAGGTCGCCGAGATGCTGACCGAACTGCTCGGAAATGAACTTGCGCTCGCGACGCTCGGCGGCCCTGCTCCGGTCATCGAGGCGCTTCCACAAGTGAATGCGATTCTCGTCGCCGCCGAAATCCGCGAGCACGAGATCATCCGCCAGATCGTCGACACCATCGACACTGCGGATGAAGCACTTCCGCCGATTCGGATCCTCCAGGTCCGAACCGCAGACGCAGGAAATCTCGCCCTGGCGCTGGGCCAAACCTACGACCGCCGTTCGAACGAGGAGAAGGCGGCCAAGCCCGTACGAATCAGTGCCGATTCGGCCACCAACGCCCTGATCGTGGCGGCGCATCCGGACCTTCTTGAAGAGATCCGGACGATCGTGTCGGACCTCAACGATGCGGATCGTCTCGACGCCGAAGGTCGGGAGATTCGGATCTTCCCGCTACGAGTTGCGAGAGCCGAGGATCTGGCCAAGACGATCGACCAGATGTATCCCGAGCCACCGATGCCGCAAGACAGCCGAGGTCGGCCGCGGCCAGATCTCCAGCAACCTCGCGAAGTCGTGGTTCGGGCAAACCCACAGATGAATGCGTTGATCGTCGATGCCCCCATTCAACGAATGGCCGGATTTGAGCAACTGGTCCAGCAACTCGACCAGACGCAACTTGTGGCGGAGACAGAGATTCGAACTTGGAAACTCCCCACGCTCGAGTTGGAGGCCGCGGCCAAGACGCTCCAGGAGCTTGCCGATGACGGACATCTCGGTGGAGGCGAACAAGGAATCGCTGGTTCCATCTTCATCACCGTGGATACCGTGAGCGACACCCTGCTGGTCTCTGGTCCGACGGAGATCTTCGAGAGAGTCGCGAAGGTGATCGAATCACTTGAGTCCGGCCCCGTCGTACCGACGACGAGCCTCCGGATGTTCCGGCTCACGCAGGCGCGGGCCGATTCGCTCGCGCCGATGCTCCGCGAAATCCTCGTGGCGAGACTCATCGAGTCTTCGCCGGGGGGCGACCGGGAGATTGAAAGACTGCTCACCGTCACCGCCGATCGAAAAACCAACACGCTCATTATCTCGGCTCCAGACGTTGTCATGCCGGTGGCTGAGGAACTGATCCGAGCGCTCGACTCCTCCGCTTCGGTCGTCGGTGATCCGACGGTCCGGGTGCATCCTTTGATGTTCGCAGACGCCACCATGGTCGCGGCTGCTCTGCAGCAGGCGCTTCCAAACATGACGAGCCCTGCGACCGGAGATTTGATGGCGGTCAAGGTCGTCCCCGCGACCGGCGCCAACGCCTTGTTGCTGGTCGGCATCCCAGAGGAGATCGAAGAGGTCGAACTGCTCATCGAACCACTTGACGCACGCCCGGCGACCGATGCCATGGACGCTCGGACCTTCGAACTCGCTCACGCCGAAGCGACGCAGATTGCGCCGATCGTGCAGAAACTCCTCGAAGATCAGCAGGGGAGTGACCCTCGAATCCTGATGGAGCGGATTCGCCGGAGCCGGGGCATGGTGGATCTCACCCCGAAGGTGCGGGTGGAAGCAGACGATCGGACCAACAGTTTGATCGTGAGTGGTCCGCAGCAGGCGGTCAATCTTGCCGCGGGGCTCATCGAAAAACTCGATCGCCCAGATGCAGACTCCGACCGGACGTACGCGACCTTTACTCCTCGAAATGCGAATGCGGAACGGATGCTGGGAACAGCGCAGGAAGTCCTCGATCAGACCCGGCCCGGCGGAACAAGGTCGAGCCTCGAGCTCATGCTCGAGCCTCAGAGCGGTGCCATCCTGATCGTGGGCACCCAGGAGGAGGCGGATCGCGCCATGGTGCTGCTCCAGCAATGGGACTCGAACGTGCCGACGGTACCTGCCATCGACTTCGGGGTGATCACTCTGGAGAATGCAGAAGCGGCGGCGGTCGCAGCGACCATCGGCCCGATTCTTCGTGATCGCAGTCGATGGCCGGAGTCCCTCCGTGATGCCATGCGGGCGGGGGTGCTCATGGCCGAGCCGAGCGTGACCGCGGACGTGTCGGGAAACCGGATTTTGGTTTCTGCGCCCGCGGCGTTGCAATCGATTGCCACGACTCTCGCGAAGCAGCTCGATCGCGACTCGGCGGGTGCCGTGGTCGAAGTGCGTGTCTATCCGGTACCTGCGGCAGGTGCCGAAGGAATGGCGTTGGCGCTGCAGGCGGCGCTCGACGCGGCCGCATCGTCAAGGCCTGGCGAACCAAAACCGGTGGTCACTTCCGCCGGACGATCCGATGCGATCGTGGTAACCGCGTCACCGCGTTTGCAGGAGATCGTGGCGTCGCAATTGACGGTCATGGAAACGTCGGGAAGCGGTATTCAGGTTCGAACCGTCTTCCTCAAGCATGCATCGGCCTCTCGGATCGCGCCGCTCGTCGAACGGATGCTGGCCGAGCAGGCGATCATCGATCCCAAGGACCTCCCTGGGTGGATGCGGGCGGAGTTGATGATGGCGAGGGTTCGCGGGCAAGTTCCCGAGGAGGCGACGATTCGCGTGCTTGCCGACGACCGGCTCAACGCGGTGGTTGTGACGGGGCCGAGCGCCGTTCTAAACGCCGCCGAGCAACTCGTTTCGCAACTCGATGTACCCGCGGGCAGTGACGGCGGCCGATCGATCCGTGTTCTGGAGATCAGAAACGCGGACGCTCGCGAACTCGCAACGACCCTCGATGAACTCTTTGCTGAAGACGATGATGGCCAGTCCCCGCCGGTGATCCGAGTCAATGTATCGAGCAACACCTTGCTGGTCCGGGCGACGCCCAGTCAGTTCACAGAGATCGGATCGATCGTGAACAGCATCGACGACGCATCGTTGAACGTGGCCCGGGAGCTGAGAACCGTTCCGATCGATCCCAGCCGAGGGTCGGCCGAGGACATCGCTCGGATGATCGAGCGGATGCTCGATCGTGAAGACGATGACCGGGTGCGGATCGTGCCCATCGACGAGCTTCTGAAGCGGTCCAAGCCTCAGGGAAAGACCGATGGCAAAAAGACCGATGGCGAAAAGACCGATGG
>CALFOM010000246.1 GCA_937919685.1 uncultured Phycisphaera sp. | reverse complement strand
TGATCGGGTTTCTGATCGGGTTTCGATGATGCTCAGTGGAAGGAAGGCGTCATGGTTGACAAGGTCTTCGATTCACCGTCCACGGCGCTCGCCGATCTGGTCGAGGATGGCATCACCGTTGCGGTCGGTGGCTTCGGTCTCTGCGGCATCCCCGAGCAATTGATCACCGCCCTCCGCGACTCCGGCGTGCGCGATCTGGTGGCGGTCAGCAACAATGCGGGCGTCGACGACTGGGGGTTGGGCCTGCTGCTTCAAACCAGACAGATCCGGAAGATGGTCTCGAGCTACGTCGGTGAAAACGCTGAATTTGAGCGCCAATTCATGGCTGGCGAACTAGAGGTCGAATTCAACCCTCAAGGGACGCTCGCCGAGCGGATGCGGGCTGGAGGTGCCGGAATCCCGGCTTTCTTCACCAAAACAGGCGTCGGGACCTTGGTCGCAGAGGGGAAGGAGACCCGTGACTTCGATGGCGAGATCTATGTCATGGAACGCGGAATCCGAGCCGATTTAGCCCTTGTGAAGGCATGGAAGGCCGATCCGAGCGGCAATCTGGTCTTCCGTCGCACCGCAAGAAACTTTAATCCCATGGTGGCCGCCTGTGGGAAGCACACCGTGGTCGAGGTCGAGGAACTCGTCGATATCGGCCAACTCGATCCAGACGGGATTCATACACCCGGCATTTATGTGGACCGGATCGTCGTCACAACGTCCGAGAAGCGAATCGAACAAAGAACGGTTCGACCTGACTGAGTTCATTCGAGTTTTCGGCGCCACGACTGCTCTAAATCCCCCAAGTGTTTGTCATTCGCGCGTCTACGACCGAAATCCGGCCACAACCCGGGATTGGTGCCTCCTCTAGTGCCATATTCTCCCTTGTCCCGCGTTCCTCCTTCTGAGGACCGGAATCCTCAACACCGTGATGCCCGGCAGGCCTTAGTCCTGTTCGCCTGAACGTCTAAAGCCTGTTCCTGCCTGGAGTTCCAATCATGCCCTTTC
The DNA here is from genome assembly GCA_937919685.1 of uncultured Phycisphaera sp. GTDB lineage: Bacteria > Planctomycetota > Phycisphaerae > Phycisphaerales > SM1A02 > UBA12014. The sequence goes on along the minus strand of CALFOM010000246.1, from coordinate 11,958 downwards.
TAAGATTGAAGACCTGTGTTCTTGCCGCCGTCATCTCAGCAGGTTCCGCTTTGACGGTCGCGACACCCGCGCATGCCCAGTTCGGAGCTCAAGCCGGGTTCGCTGATTCGTTCCGGCCTGAATTCCTCGATCGGGACATGCCACTCTTCGTGGAGATTCTCCAACTCGAAGACTGGCAACGACCCATTGTCGAGGTCCTTCTGCAGGACTACATGATCTCCTTCGATTCTGGAGTCGACGAGGTCAAGAACCAGATGAGGGCGCTTCAAGGCCGGATCGGCACCGCTCGCCCCGACACCGTCATGGAACTGATCCTGGAGCCGCTGACGGCCTGGGACACCGAACGGGCTGCGTTGGGAGCGCTCTTTCTCAACAACGTCAAGGCGCAACTCACCAGTGATCAGATCTCCCGCTGGCCTCGATTCGAGCGAACGCTTCGACGGGAGAAGGAACTTCCGAAGGGCGAACTGATGGGCGAGTCGGTAGATCTCTACACCCTCGTCCGCACCATGCGATTCCCGTACGAAATCGAGGAGGGCCTCGATCCGATCTTGGTCGAGTACGAACTAGCCCTGGATTCGGCTCTCTCGGTTCGAGCGGCGAAGATCGCGTCACTTCAGGACGAGATCAAGAACGCGATGGCGGGAATGGACTTCGAAGCAGGCCTTCGAGCAACCGATCAGATCATGTCGACACGGGTGCTTGTGCGACGTGTTCAGGATGAAAATATCGAGAAGATCTCGGCCTCGCTACCCAACGAACTCGGCGAGCAGTTTCGCCGGGCGGCCTTGCTCGACGGCTATCCGCGTGCATTCCGACCCACACCGATCCCTCGTCTCATCGAGTCCATTCGCAGCCTCCCCGATCTGAGCGAATCCCAGATCTCGCAACTCGACGACATCGAAACAGACTTCGAACTTCGACTCGACAACCTCGAGATGAGAGTCGTCGACGCCTACCGATTAAACGAGCCCGGCGAATCCCGCAAGAAGGTTCAGCGAATGATCGATCGTCGGAATGGAAAAGATCTCGATCGAGTCACGAGCCTTGCCGATCGACTCATCGCAGAAAAGAATGATCTGGTGGATGAGACCCGACGTCGTATTCTCGCGATTCTCAGTCCTGAGCAGACCGGAAGCATCCCCGGAAATTCATCGATCTCCGACCGGGTTCCGGGAATCGAAGGCGTTGAACTTGATGAGAACGGAATCGCACGGGAGAAGACCCGAACGCTGGCCCCAGGCAAGAAGAATCGGTCGCGACCGACGTTCAAGAGCCCCGGCGAAGCCAGCAAGGAGGGACGCGATTCAGACGGTTCCAGATCCCTCGATCCCACTGGGTCGGGCAAGGGTGGCAAGAGTGGCGACCGCGACTGATTCTGGATTCAGGAAACCCTCTTTCGCAGATGATCCGAGATCACTGCGGGACGCATTGAAGCAAGGTCATCGTGAGCGAGCAAATCAGCGAAGAAACACGGTTCGAGAACCCGGTTGATTTCGGTGGTAGCACCGAGATCGCCGCTTCCGAGATCACGTTGGAGGTTCCAGGCGAGACGGCCTCGGAGACCGGGGATGGCGTGGATCTGGAGCGACTCAGACTCCTCGGCATCGAGGTCTTCGACGGCATTCCGGAACTCGACACCGACGCCGCAGCGCTCCTCCCGCCGGAAGTCGCCGTCCGACTTCGAGTCGTGCCGATCTCGATGGAGAACGGCGGGATTCGAATCGCGATGCTTAACCCGCTCGATACCGAAGCGATGGATGAAGTCGCGATCCGAACTTCGCGAGAAGTCGCACGAGTCGGCCTTGAAGCCCCGTCCTTCGCCGAGTTGATGAAAGCCGCGTACGGAACGACCGCGGCACGCATGGCTGAGAGTCTCGCCGCCGATGACGGAATGGCGAGTGAAAACGAACACAATCTGGACGCGATCGAAGCCGACGATGTCCACCAGATGGCCGAGCAACCCTCGCTCATCAACCTGGTCAACCTCGTGCTTCTCGAGGCGATCCAGTCCCGGACCAGCGACGTTCACGTTGAGCCTTTCGAAGACGAGCTCAAGGTGAAGTACCGGATCGATGGTGTTCTCCGGGAACAACCGTCGCCGCCGAAGCATCTTCAAGCCGCGTTGGTGGGCCGAATCAAGATCATGGCCCACATGAACATCGCCGAGCGATACGTCCCGCAGGACGGCCACATTTCGCTCCGGTTCGAAGGCCGAAAAGTTGATATTCGAGTTTCCACCGTCCCAACGCTTTACGGCGAATCGGTCGTGATGAGAATTCTCGACAAGTCGTCCCTTCCGCTCGATCTCAAGAGTCTCGGGATGGCCGAGCGGGATCGAGAGACGATGGACAAGTTGATTGCGAAGCCTCACGGATTGGTTCTGGTCACCGGACCGACCGGTTCAGGCAAGACGACGACTCTGTATGCGGGGCTGAGCAAACTCTACGACCCACGCAAGAAGATCATCACGATTGAAGATCCCGTCGAGTACGAACTCAGTGGCATCAACCAGATCCCGGTCAATCCGAAGCGGGGACTGACCTTCGCATCGGGCCTCCGCTCGATCCTTCGTCAGGATCCCGACGTGATCTTCGTCGGTGAAATCCGCGATGCGGAGACGGTCGATATCGTGATCCGCTCGGCACTCACCGGCCACCTTGTATTTTCGACTCTGCATACCAATGACGCGATCTCGTCGGTGGGCCGGATGATCGACATGGGCGCCGAACCGTACCTCGTCGCCTCGGTGCTCGAGGGCATTCTCGCCCAGCGACTCGGCCGGCGCATCTGCAACCACTGCCGGACCGAAGTTCCGATGACCGAGGATCTGATCCATCGGCTTCCCCCCGAGGAATCCCAACGATTCGACGGAAGGAGTTCGATCGGAACGGGCTGCGAGAAGTGTTCCAACACTGGATTCCGCGGACGAATTGGGTTCTATGAACTCATTCGGATCTCCACCTCGCTCCGCGGAAGCATTTCGGAAGGCCGGTCGTTGATGGAACTCCGGAAGACGCTCGGAGACGATTTCGTTTCGATGCGGGAAGACGGCATCCGAAAGGCGATCGAGGGACTCACGACGCCGGAGGAAGTACTCCGAGCCACTCAGGATGTCGACGACTTCGGAGCTTGATCCAACATGCCGGCTTTTGCATATCAGGGAATAGACGGGCAGGGACACGTGGTATCCGGAACGATCACCGCGAGCAGTCGCAATGCGGCCGTGGAACGGATTCGTTCCAAGGGCCAGCAGGCGACCGAGATCATCGAATCGAACGCCGACGCCGCATCCGCGAAGGCCCCGAGTCGCCCCACGATTCCGGCCGTCGAACTCGCGAATCTCATGCGAGAACTTGCCACCGCAGTGGAGGCCGGACTCCCGTTGATGCAGGGACTCGTGACCGTCCGTCGCCAAGCGGCCAACCCTCGACAGGAGGTCATCCTCGATTTTCTCATCGAACGCGTGGAATCGGGCCGTCCGCTGCACGAGGCGTGCCGCGAATACGGCCTGCCGTTCGACGACATGGTGGTCGGAATGATTCGCGCCGCCGACGCCTCCGGCAAGATGCACGAAGTCCTCCACCAGTTGTCCGATCTTCTGGAACGCAGCGTTGAGGTTCGCCGGGAACTGGTCGGCGCTACGATCTACCCCATGATCGTGATGGTGATCATGGCGATCAGCGTGGTCATCTTCGTCACTATTCTGCTTCCGAAGCTGATGGTTCCCCTCCAGGCTCAGAACGTCCCGCTTCCTTGGCCGACTCAAGTCCTTCTCGCGATCGCGGACTTCTTCGCCGCCTGGTGGTGGCTCATGATCGCCGCGGCGGTCGGAGGCTTCTTCGGTTGGCGGGCATGGACCGCGATTCCTGCGAATCGGCGCATCGTGGACGGCCTGCTGCTTCGAGTCCCCTTGCTGGGGAATCTGCTTCGTGACATCGCCGTCGCCCGCTTCACGCGAACCCTCGGAACGCTCTGCTCCGCCGGCATTCCGATTCTCACCTCCCTCGGAATCGTTCGGGACACCCTCGGAAACACGGTCCTGATGGACGCCATCGACGAAGTTCGGGAACGCGTCACGACCGGCGGGTCGCTTGCAACACCTCTGGAACGATGCGGACACTTCCCGCCTCTTCTCGTTCAGATCGTCAACATCGGAGAACGATCGGGCCGCCTGGAAGGCATGCTCCTCCATGCCGCCTCGGCCTTCGATCGACAGGTGAACAACAGTCTCAAGATCTTCACCAAAGCCCTTCCCCCCGTGATGCTCGTCATCATGGCGTGCGTGGCGGCCTTCGTGCTCTCCGCCATCCTCCTGCCCCTGCTCGAAATGCAGCAAGCCGTCGCCGGTGGTCGATGACACATCATCGACACCTGCCCCATCCCTTTCTGACCAACCGACCTGAACCACTTGATCCGGACCGATCCTCCATGCAACGCACCATGACCAAGCATCTGACTCGATCCCAGGCTCCTCGACGAGGCTTCACTCTTCTCGAAGTCATCATCGCGGTGACCATCGTCGCCCTCCTCGCCACCCTGGTTGTCCCACGCCTCACCAGATTTCTGGCGGGAGCGAATGAAGACAAGGCCACGGCTGAGGTCAACAGCTTGGCGAATATGGTCCGGCTCTACATCACCCAGAACACCACGGGAAACCTTGACGACGATTTCACATTGGAAATGCTCGTCGATGGCGATGATCCGTACCTCGACAATGCCTCCGACCTCATCGATCCGTGGGGAATGACCTACGACATCGTGATCCCCGGCGAACAGAACATCGAGTTCGACGTCATCTGTTACGGCCCGGACCAGAAACAGGGCGGCGGCGACGACATCATCCACGGCAAGCGCTGATCCCTCCGGAACCAGACCCTGAACCTGCGAACGCACCATCCTCGCCCGGCGATACGACGTGGTTTCACCTTGATTGAGGTGATCATCGCGGCGGTGCTGCTCGTCATACTTGGCACGATGCTGGTTCCGAGAATGTCAGGCATGGCTCGGGGCGAACTCGACCTCGCCGTTGAGAGCGTCGGCACCATCGTCGCCACCTTCGCCTTCGCGGAAGCAACTGACGAGAAACTGGTAGCGCTCAGTTACAACGACGAAAATCGGAGATTCGACGTATTCGTGCTGGCTGCGGACGATTCCGGCGAAGTCGAGTGGCGACCTCTGTCGATGGCACCCTCACTCATTCTCCCTGATGAGATCGCCTTCACCCGTGTCACGGTGGATGGAGCGGCCTACGATCCAAGAGACTGGTTCGTCTCCTCAAACCCGAGTGGACTGCGTCCCGACATTCGAATTCGAATCGAATCGGCGTCCGGCGACGGCGCAGAAGTGGCGCTGCTCCCCCACGGTCTCGGTCCAGTGATCATTCGCGATGGCGATCCGAACCCGCCTTTACTTCGAGAACGTGCCGATCTCAACGAGATGGGCGCCGATCGGGAGGACTGGTGATGACTCGAATGCACTTCGGAACACCGCAAGGTTCTCGACGCCCCGGGTTCGCGCTGCTGGATGTCGTGATCGCCGGGGTGATCCTCGCCATCGGACTCGCGACGATCTTCTCGATCACCTCGAAGTCACTCACCCTCCAACGAGATGGCGAGGTTCGAGTGATGGCGGCCGGAATGCTCGACAACATCCTCAGTGAAGTGCTGCTTGAGGGACCGGCCGACTACACGAATCTTCATTCGTCCTCGGGCCGAGGTGAGTTCCCCTACGAAGAATTCGAGTTTCGGGTCCAGATCTCGGATCCCGGCGTCGGAGAGCCGTACCAAGTGATGGCCACCGTGACGCACGACACCGGCCGTTCGTTCGAATGTGAGACATTGATCGCCGGAAAACTAGGCGAAGAACCCGACCCGATCCGGCAACCGCAAGAACCCATTGATCGTGAGGCTCGTTATGAAGAAGCGTTCGACCTCTAGCCGTCATCAGGGATTCACCCTGATTGAACTCGTCCTCGCAGGCGTCATCTCGGCACTCGTGCTGCTGACGGTGGTGACCACTCTTTCGCAGGTTGGACGCGCGAGGGCCATCTCTAGGGTTCGACTTCAGGCGTATCTCCGAGCAGATAGCGCCCTGAACTCGGTTCGACGCGACCTTGCGGCGATCCTGCGGGACGCGGACCTCTTCAATACCCGGGTCATGCTCTACGACGGTTCGAAGACCGTCCGTCTCGACGGTCGGATGGACCTCGATCGAGATGAGATTCTCATCTTCAACAGCCGGCTCGAGCCCCTGGGCGCGATCGACTACAACGGAGAAGGTGGCGAGTACGAAACGCAATATCGGATCGACGAGGATCGGTTTGGAACCGCGCTCTGGCAACGCCGGGATCCGGTTCCGGATGACATCCCAGCCGGTGGCGGCATCGTCACGCCCATCGCCGATGGGGTCATCGGCCTGCGGATCGAAGCCTACGACGGCCAGGACTGGTTCGATGACTGGGATTCAGACGTCGATGGACTCCCATGGGGATTCCGGATCTCGGTCAGCACATCCGGAAACGACGACGGATCGATCGACGCGGACGGTCGCGGCATCGTGACACTTCAGACGCATGTCTCGGTCGACCGGATCATCCCCCCCTACTACGAGCCCGAAGAAGAGGAAGAAGAGGAAGTCATGGAAGCGGAGTCTTCCGATGCGTCGGGCGCAGGCGGTGGCATTGGCGGCGGCGGCGGTGAAGCCGCTGGAGGACGCGGCGGACTGCAAGGCGGCCCCGGTGGTCAAAGAGGAATGAGAGGCGGTGCCGGAGATCGTGGTGGCGGTCTCGGTGGCGGACAAGCGCCTGGCGGCGGTCGCGGCGGCCCGCCTGGTGGCCGCGGAGGTAATGGCGGCCGAGGCGGTGGATTCACGCCACCGACCACCCCCTTCAAAGTTGTCCCTGCCGGTTCAAGTTCCGGCGGGCGCGGAGGAAGTCACCAATCCACGGGTAGTAACAATTGACTGACGGCGAAGATCGCTTGATGCGAACCCCATACGCACGAACCCGCGACCGCGGATCGGCGACGATCGTGGTTCTCTGGTCGATTGCCATCGCGTCGGTGATCGTCGCCGCCACCCAGATGGTCACTTGGCGAACGACGGTGCTCGGCCGGGCAGCCCTCGGCCGAGTCCAGGCCCGCTGGGCGGCTCGCGCCGGCATGGAACGCGTGATCGCGACGCTCGCATCACACACCCAAACGCCGGATACCGAAGATCCGATGTCACTGGTTCGGGATCTCGAGCTGGATTGGGAAGGAACCCTGGAGAGTGGCACATGGGACATCCGCCATGTCGCCGAGGGAGAAGAGTTTCGAGGGCCGCTCGATCTTCACTCCCGAATCAACATCAACTTGATTACCAAGTCGCAACTGCTCGAACTTCCCGAGATGAATATCGACACCACGGATGCGATCCTCGACTGGAAGGATGAAGACGACGAGGTTCAGGGAATTGGCGCGGAACGAAGCTTCTACGAGGGCCGCGACCTCGGGTACGTCCCGAGAAACGCACCGTTCAAGTCGATCACCGAACTTGAACTGGTCGCAGGTGCATGGCCGGAGTTCATCCGAGGCGAGGATTGGAATCTCAACAATCGCCTCGATAGCAACGAGGACGACGGCGAGAGTTCCGCCCCGGACGATGACTTTGATGGTCGGATGGACTCGGGATGGGCCGGGTATCTCACGGCGAGAAGCGTCGATTCTCCGCTCGGACGAAGTGGGTACCCGAAGATCAACCTCGCGGACACCTCGGTCGAGGATCTGATGGAGAACACCGGCGTCGACGAAGCACAGGCCGAGGCTCTGATGACCTACGGGGCGACCCCGAACGCCATCATGGGCTCCCTACTCGCCATCGATCTCGCCGAACTCGTCGGTGCGCCCGCCGCCTCCGACACCTCGAGCCGCAGAACCACGGGCCGAAGCAGTGGTGGTTCGAACAACAGCACTGAGACCCCGGTGGCAGCGCTCTCGCCGGAGCAGCTTCGCGCGATTTTCGCCGAATGCACGACGACCTCTTACGAGGGCCCGGAAGTCGTCTCAGGCAAGGTGAACCTCAATACCGCTGGCCCCGAAGTCCTGCGCATCATCTTCGCGGGTGATTCCGCGATCGCGGAGTCGATCATGGCCTACCGCCAGTCACGGGCGGAGGGAATCACGAGTATCGTGGACCTGCTGGAATTGCGTCGCATCGATCCGGACGTACTGGCCACGGTCGCAGACCAGCTCGACGTTACCGGCTGGGTCTATTCAATCTCCAGCCGTGGTAAATCGTCAAGTGGGCAAGAGGTGGAAATTCACGCGGTAGTTGATCGTTCGACACTTCCCGTGAAGATCATCGAATACCGAGAAGACTGATGTCCAAACGCAGAATTGAATTTGATTCCAACCTCACCGCCGTCTGCAGACGCCGCGGAGACGCCTTTCGCGTCGCAATCTTCCGAGGGAACGGGACCCAGTCCATCGAGGAGACCTACTGGTGTTCACCCAGTGATCTTCGACAGCGACTCGAGACCGCCCAATGCGGCCGAATTCTTGCGATTCTGCCCTCTTCCGCGAGTCTCGTTCGGACCATTCACACCCCAAAAGGCAATCCAAACCAGGTCGAGGCCGCCATTCGGCTCGAAGCCGAAGCGAGAATGCTTGGGTCAACGCCGAGTCATCGGTCGGGAATAGCGGTTCTCGGACGTGATTCGAGCCACCCGACAGGCTTGGTGGTCGCCTGGCCGGAGTCCATCGGCATGGATTTTCCCGTGCTGGACCCTGCCACGGAGGTCCGCTGGGTGCCCGAGATCGCTTGTCTCGCCTTCCTTGCCGGGGAACAAGCTGATTCGCTCTCCGCCATCATTGATTCCGACAACTCCGCGATCGCAGCGGTGATCCCCACCGACCATGGACCGTCTTTCCGAGCGGCCCGAAGCCGCCAACGCGAAGGCGACGGAATCGAATCGAGGCTCCGACCGCTCGTGGTCGAAAGCCTCCTGAGCGAAGGGGTTCCGCCCACACGAATCGAATCCGAGATCAAATCGATGCTGGAGGGAATCGAATCGAGAGTAATCGATGATTCACTCATCATCTCACCGGGAGCGGATGACCTTCTCCGGAAGACCGTGGTCAATGCGTCCATCGCACTGGACGGTTCATCCCCTGCGGACGACCGGATCATTCTCGCCGCAATGGGTGTTTCTTCTGGATCCCTCTCGACCCTCGCTGAAATGCGGGAGTACGAAGTCCATGAGCGACCGGGATTCGTCCGTGGTCTCGCGAACCGACTCTCGGAAGGACGAGTCGCAGTCGCGGTCGGCATGATGGCCCTGATCCTGATCCTGCTCGTCCCGCTCGCCGGCGCCGGACTCCGACTCCTGGTCCTGCGGGCCAAGGTGTCGGACCTGCAAGTCCTGCAGGCCCACGTCGACAAGGTGGACAATCTGCAGAAGGTGTATCGAGAACTCGACCGTCAGGCTTGGAGCATGACCAAGCTTCTCGGAGACGTCTCCAATCTCATGCCGGAATCGATCGAGTTGGAGTCCATCAGCATCCAGCACGGCGAGCCGCTGGTCATCGGCGGCTATGCCAAGTCCAGCCGTGACCGAAGTGGTGCTGATGCCGTCTTCGAATTCAACAAACGCCTGCGAGAGAGCGGACTGCTCGCGAACTCCGGCCCCGAATCCTCGATCGAAGAGCCGGACGGGCGGGGTTACACCGAATTCAAGATCACGGCCGAAATTGATGATGCACTCCGTCTCGTCCGCTACACCACCGACGAGGACTATGCGATCACGTCTTATTCTGAGCGACGTTACGGTCCGGTCGACGCGGACGGATTCCTCCTCGAAGGTGATGCGGCGACGGCGGCCATGGATGCACGCATCGAAGCCGGCTTGGCCGGAATCAGTTCCACGCCAGAACCGCGGCCAGTGACCGGAAGCTCGGGGCGGTCAACCGCCGTCGCAGTCGACGGCGATCCCGAGATTGACCCCGAAGAAGAATCCGAAGCAGAGTCCTCCTCCTCACAGACCGCTCCCGGTTCGAGTGGATCCACTCGCCCGTCGAGCCGAGGTTCGGCGACGTCCTCGCGAAGCAACCCTTCCAGCCGATCGGCCGCACGAAACTTCGTAACCGAAGTGCCTGATCCGATCTCCCCCGAAGAGATCGCGACGCTGAGCAACGCCGAAGCGAAGGATCGACTCAGCAAGGTTGCCAGCGCCAAACTCATGCCAGGACTGGATGAAGAGACCAAGTCGAGGCTTCGAGAGGAATTCACGCTCATCATGGCCCGGGTTCGGGAGACCGCCAAATGAGCAAGGGATCCACTCGAATAACCACCAAAAACGAATCTGATCTGGTCGATCGTTTTCTCGAACTTCCGCCGATCTGGCGACTCATCGGCGCCGCCGCGATGGTCCTCGTCGCGATTCTGGTCTGGGACGAGTACGTGCGACCGACGGCTGACGCCTGGAACAAGGAAAGCGATCGCATCTCGAGCACCATCGAGCGAGCGAGAACGCTCGACCAAAGAACCGACCCGAAAATTGAGCGGCTTGCAACCGCACTCGGACCGATCGAAGTGCCCAGATCGGCTGCTCCCGGCGCCACCCGCCTGGAGTCAACGGTCAGCAAGATCTGTTCGCAGTATGAGATCGTTCCAAAAATCGACGGCCGAACCGGAAGCAAACTCCCGAGCAACAGTCCCCTCAGCACCATGGCAGGCGGCCGTGTGGAGAGGATCATCTGCGAGTTGGAGTTCGTCTCCGACTCTGAGACCGTGGTCGAAGTCATTCGCGATCTTGAAGCAGAGCCTGAGATCGAGTCGATCAGTTCGCTGAGATTGAAACTCGTAGACGATGGGCCGAAACTTGAAGTTCGAATCATGGTCGAGGCTTGGATCGTCCCCCGGAAGAAAACATGAGCCGAGTCTCCTTCAAATTCTCGTCGCTCTCCGAAGTCCAGATGTCCGGACCTCTGATCACCAGTCTGCTGGCCCTCCTCATCGCCGCCGGAGTCCTTCTGATCGAGGTGCCCGGTCTCTTTTCCGCGGTCACGACTCCCTCGTGGGAGGATGATGCCGGAGATCCCATGGCGGTGCTGGCCGAGAGCCACGCCGAACAGGCCGAGATCAACCGACGACGATTCACGGGCCGCTCGCCGTTCGTGGTTCCGTCGAGACCGAAGAGCCGGCCGAAGGCCCCTGTGACCCGCCCCCGCGAGACTACCTCGGCCCCCGAGGTACCGAAGGGCCCGCCAGCACCACCGCCCATCTACAGTGGCCCCAAGCCGACAGGCATTCTCGGAACCTTGGTTCTCTTCGGCTCCGCAGATAATGTCATCGCTCTGGGTACCGAGAAAGACGGTGTGAAGGTTCTCGCCATCGTCGACATCTGGCGAGTGCGCCTTGCCCACAAGGGCGGCGAATACGAGGTCGACATCATCGAACGAGACACAAAGTTCTTCGATAGACCAGCACCCCCTCCCTCCGTCACGCAGAAGATCTTCGCCAGCAGTACGAAGATCGCAATGCGAGGCGACACGGACCAAGAGACGGCGACCGGAGCGGATGATCGCACCGAAAAAGAACCGACGTCAAAGATCCCGGTCATCGAACCACCCACCGTCGACGCACCTCCCGAATACGCCGATCCGAAGGCGCTCCCCCCCTCGCTTTCCGATGACGAAATCATGGCGATGAGCCCGTCGGATGCGACCATGGCATTCAACCGCGCGACCAAGGCGCTCCAACGGTCAGATCTCGATCCGAGATCTAGGATCAGGCTTCAGCACGAAGTCGAGCAGTTGGAAGAGATTCGAGATAGAAAGACCGTTCAGGGAAGTGGCTGAACGGCAATCTGCCCGCGATCGAGTCGTTTCTCCCGAAGAATCGGCGTCACAGAACGTGACATGACGTTGGATGACATTGGATGACATTGGATGACATTGGATGACATTCGATGAGATTGGA
>CALFOM010000245.1 GCA_937919685.1 uncultured Phycisphaera sp. | reverse complement strand
TCAAGGCCACGAATTTCGATCCGGCCTCGTGATCGGACCTTTGGGGTGGTCGAGCTCATGGCTTGAAACATCTGCCGCATCCGCCGCATCCGCCGCATCCGCCGCATCTACCGCATCGGAAACATCGAGAGACTCAGAAAACAACTGGATTTTCAAGAGCTTGATGTCCCCAGCCGCAAAGTGGACGCACAATAGATCATTGATCCCGCCCTCTTTCGGGCGAGAAGAACTGAGCCAACCATTTGGAGTCTCCCATGTCCTTGAAGTTCTCGAATCTCGTCGCCGTTGCAGCGGTGGCGGTCGTTGCGTCCGTCGCTTCAGCAGGTGGCGGCCGGCCAGGGACACCGGTCGATACTCAGCCGGGAGGGATCTTCTGCCTCTCTGACCTGAACCGTGACCTCGAAGTCACGGCTGCCGATCTGGGGTTGTTGATCGCCGAGTGGGGCACTGGAACGATCGATTTCAACAATGATGGCACCACCAATGGTTATGAGATCGGGTTCATGATGAGCCAGTGGGGCACGGCTTGTCACAATTTTCATTCAAACACGAACATCGCGGTTGATGGCGACTTTCTTGTCGTCACCGGCACGGGGCTTCCGGACCACGCCTACGGCGACTTTCCAGGCGAATGCGGAAACCCAAACTCCGTCGGTAATCAGAATGACACGTGGATGATTCCGCTCGAGCCCGAGATGACGGGGAATCCCGCCGTTGACGCCTTGGTTCAGCCGGGACCCATCGGAATCATGGTCAACGGGGTCGCCTTCTACAACCCCTACGACGGTGGCGGTGTCACGGCGCCGGACACGATCTGCATGGACGCCTGCAACGCGCACCCGTCGCCCGACGCCCGGTATCACTATCACCAGTATTCACCATGTATTGAGCCCTACTCCGGAGGGCACTCCACGCTCATCGGGTATGCCTTCGACGGCATTCCGGTCTACGGCCCTTGGGAAGAGGATGGAATCCTGGCCGCGGAGATGGACGGAAAGCGAACGCTCGACGCCTGCAACGGGCACTATGACGAAGCTCGTGGTTACCACTACCACGCCATTTCCTATCAATTGGCACTCGAGCACAACCTTCCGAATGACGGTTTTCCCTGGAACATCGGTTGCTTTGCCGCGGAACCCGAAACGTCTAACTTTGCCGGCGGTGGCGGCGGCGGCGGCGGTGGCGGCGGCGGCGGCGGTGGCGGCGGCGGTGGTGGTGGCGGTGGTGGCTGTCCCGGTTGTGCGGCCAGCATGATTCCCCCTCCAGTCTGCAATTGCGTTCACAACCTGCCCGGATTCGAGTACTGCTGCGACCAGTGGGATGCGGCCTGTCAGAACGCCGCGGTCCAATTCTGCGGCGGTTGAATCTCAGGTCACCGGAACGGATGCGGCGGGACGGTAAGACCGTCCCGCCGCATCCGTCGTTTTCACCTCGATGGCGGTCTCGGGCCGAGGAGTTGGCAAGGAGTTTTCTCATGGGCATCACCACGCTGCTTCTGTCCGCCGTCCTGATCGTCACGGCTCCATCCGCATCCGCCGTGCAGATTCGATCCGACCAGCCGAGTGCCGAGACGCTGCAGTCTTCCGAGAGATCGACGCTTCCCACGTTCGCTCAAGATCGCCTCTCAGAGTTGGCCTTGACCGATGTGACGGGGGCGAGACGAGTCCCTTTCGATTTGGCTGGCCCCGGGCTCGTCGTGGTGGCCTTCGTCAGTACCGCGTGCCCGATCGCCAACGCGAGCGTTCCGGAGATTCGACGACTCCATGAGGCGGTCAAGGGCGTCGGGGGACGGTTCTTTGCGGTCCACCCGATGTTGGGGACGACCGCCGAATCAGCTTCTGCGCACGCGAAAGAACGACGTCTGGAGATGCCAATTCTCCTTGATCCGGACCAGCGTCTGGTTCGGGAATTCAAGGGGACGGTGGTACCCGAAGTCTTCATTCTGACCCGCGCGAGTGACGTCTGGACCCTTCGTTACCGTGGCCCGCTCGACAATCTCTACGCGGAGATCGGGCGGCGGCGGCGGAATGCGACGAAGGCTTATGCGAGAGACGTGGTCTCACAGATCGTTTCCGGGCGTCCCGTCTCGGTCACCAGTCGTCCGGCGGTCGGATGCCTGATCGAAGAGAACGGAAAGGAAACACCTTGATCGCCCTCGTGGTCGTCGGCACGATTGTCACCGCCGGAGCGCTGGTTCAGGTAGGACCGTTGAAATCCGACACCGCGGCGGTCGATGTGCCGACCTGGAACGATCGGATCGGTCCGATCATTCAGGCACGTTGCGTCACATGTCACTCGTCTGGACGAAGCGGTCCCTTCTCCCTCGCGACCGTGGATGAGGTGCGAAATCGTGCCACCTTCTTGGTCGAGGTCATCAAGGCCGGTCGGATGCCGCCCTGGCTGCCGGAGGGCGGCGAGTACCGGTACCAACGAACGGTTCCCGAGGCGGAGATCGCGGCAATCCAAGCATGGTCCAGCGGTGGTTCGCCGATCGGCGATGGGCCTCCGGAGATTCTCGCACCACCTCCGATCGAATCGTTTCGTTCGGATCTGGTGCTGGAGATGCCCGAGCCGTATTCGATTCCGGAAGAGTCCGATCCGGCGTGGCACTCCGGCGAGATTGATGTTCACGGGGTCAATCTTCCGCTCGGAAACACCGTGCCTCTGAGAGTCCGGGCGATTCGGCATGTCGCTGCGGCCCCGCAGTCGATGCGGGTTGCGGCCTTCGCGTTCGATGTCACCGGGGCGGGTCGATATCTCGATGAACGCGATCCGCGTGTCGGATTTCTGATGGGAGGTGATGCCGGATTACGGCCGGTGGGGGCGGATGGGTTGATTTTGACGGGATCGGGTGACTTCCGATTGCCCCCTGGTTTTCATCTTCCAGTCGAGGCTGGAAGCGATCTGCTGGTGCAGTTTCAGTATCAACCGACGGGAAAAGTGGAGCGGTTGCAGGAGCGAGTCGAGTTGGAGTTCGCCCTAGAGAATGAAGATTCCCGCGCGGTCCGATGGATTCCACTGGCCGTGGGCCGAGTGGAGATCGATGCTGAGGAAGTACGCACGTACGAGTCGGCCGGCGTCGTCCTAGAAGGTGCGGTCGATTTGGTCGGTCTCTCGCCTCGGGCGATCGAGATCTGTACGAGTCTGCAGGTTGATGCGGTGCTTCCGTCGGGTGTTCGACGGAACCTCTTGACGATTCCGGATTGGGATCATCATCAACGAGAGTCCTATGTTCCGGTGCGGCCGATTCGACTGCCTGCGGGCACAAGGTTGGTCGCGTCGTTCCATCTCGACAACTCGTCCGCGAACCCACGCAATCCTGACGATCCTGCGGCGCAGGTTCGTCGCGGACGACGGACGGGGATCTTGAACGTCATCGCGCAGGTGGCCTCTGTTGATCCCGACTTGGACGCGGATCTCGCCTCGACCGGAAGCCGGCTCTCCAAGGAATTGATGCGTCGGTGACTGACGAGACGGCAGGCCAGTCGTGACGTGAAACAACGAGATAAATCTCAGGAAATAGGCGTTGGGTGTTGTGGGTGTCGGTCTGAGAAAAACACCGTTATTGGCCCAGTACACAAAAATTATCTTCACTAATGTGCATTCCACGCTTGTTTCAGAGGGCGTAACCGGCACAATTGAAAAAGTATGTTCCCCTTTCCCCGGTGACCAATTTCCATGGTTGCCTCACAGGAGATTTGAAGAGATGAAGAATGTGATTCTGGCGACCGTGGTCGCCGCGATGGCTTCGGCCGTCGCAAGTGCTGACATTACCAACGGCGACTTCAGCGACGGAAGCGTCGGCTGGGATCAGTTCGGAGGTTCCGAAGGTCCTTACGGTGTTGATTTCTTCGGTGGCAGCGCCGCGGTCGTGGCGTACGGTACGTTCGGCGGCACGCCCAACTACAGCGGCTACACCCAGACCCTCGCCTGGGCCGGTGAATTCGCTGAAGGCGACACCATCAACTTCGGTGGCGAGATGTACATCGAAAACGGCAAGGATCTTTTCGCAAACAACAACGCCAACGTTCAGCTGAACTTCTGGTACGGCGGTGGTTACGACTACGGATTCTCAATCGTGGCCGGAACGCTGAATACCAACTCGGCGACGGGCGTTGTGTACAGCTTCGACATGGAGTATCTCCTTGACGCTGGCGCTGCTTCCGCGACCCGAATCAGCTTGGACTTCACGTATGTCCAAACCGACATTCCTGGGCCAGGTGGCGAGAGCGGTGCCGCTTGGGGCACCAACTTCTACGGTGGCATCGTTCCAGCTCCGGGCGCCATGGCGCTCCTCGGCCTCGCCGGCCTTGCCGGTCGTCGTCGACGAAACTGATCGAGTCGCCGTTCTGCGTCTCAAGTCAAATCAAGATGGCGGTGCTGCTTGGCAGTACCGCCATCTTTTGTGTTGTCATGCAGACAGACACGGAGGACCCTGGCTTGAGGAGGTCGCCAGGCTTGGTACGGCCGAGGGGCCCGTCTCCGAAGTTCGTTTGCCACCACGGCTGGTGAGGGCGTCGCGGGGACGATTTCATCACGTTGGGCCTTCAGTTGGAGTCCTCGAGGCGATCGACGACGCGACGAAGGTCATGGGCGATTTCGCCGAGTGTGTCCTTGATCTGCACCAGTACCGCCCCATCGGATTTTCCGGCGGGATCGGGATTCTTATGAGCCATCGGATGAGCCATCGCATCCACGACGGAGGCTGAGGCCGCGCCACCGTCCCGCTGGGCGAGCACCAGGGCACGAAAACTGTCGGAGTCCACGACCCCGAGCAGGCTCACCAGAGCCCCTCCAGCGGCTCCAGACTGGCCTGCAGTCTCGATGCCCAGTCGCTTGATGCCGGCGAGCCGCATGATCGGACCCTCGATACTGGAGAGGTCGGTGATCTTCTCCAAGGGGATGGTCTTCTCGACCTTGTTGAAGATGCCTTTCTTCACCAACAGGCTCTTTGATGTGAGGGTGGCCGACCAACTGGCCACGATCCGGCTCAGAATGATGCGATAGCCGATCGCGAGAATCACGGCGAGTGGAATCGTGACGATGGGCAGGCACAGCGGGATCAGGCAGTAGTAGTGATAACGGATGATCGCACCTGCATCGAACGTGACGGTGCAGATGGAATCTCCGGCGGGCGTTGTCGCGACGTTGGTCGATTGGTCAGGAGTGGACGGGGCTTGATGATCGGGCATGGCGTCGAGGATAGCTCCTCGTCTCGCCCGGCGGCCCACGGCTTTTTGATGAACCCTTGATCAACCTTGATCATCCTTGATCAACCTTGATCAACCTTGATCAACCTTGATCATCCTTCCAGATTCCGGAGATCTTCCTCAGGGACCAAATGAACACGCGGCCTCCGAAGTGAATCGGAGGCCACGTGAGCAGGTCAGTTGATGGGCCGGGTGGTCGGGTCAGGATTGACGGGCCTGAATTCTCACTCGGGGCAGGGGCCCCAGTTCGCGATAATCACGGCAATGTCCTGGAGGTCGATGAACCCGTCTTCATTCACGTCGATATCACCCGCGGTGGTCGAGTAGTAGTTGATCAGTACAAGACTCAGATCCTGTCCGTCGATCAGGCGGTCGCCGGTGATGTCGATCGGGCAGGGCGGCGGTGGGGGCGGGCCGTCCCAGATGAGGTCGGAGATGTAAATCTCTCGGGTGGGTTCGGAGGCACCGGCACCTTGCGAGTAGACCCAGCCGAATCCGATCACCACATCGTCGTATTCGATTCCGTCCAGCGGAATCGAGATCATGGTGGGTTCGAGCGGCAGTTCAACGCCGGACAACTCGACCTGAAAACCATCCGAGCCGTCGGTGCCGACGAAGAAGTCGAGGGTCGTTCCCGGAATATCGGTCCAGGCGAGGAAGTCGACGGAGGTTCCGCCGGGCATGATCTGGAGACCTGGGGCGGTTCCCCAGTTGTTGCTGGGATACTGCCAGGCAACACCGCACCACAATGCGATGGGCGGGGAGTTGATTACAAACTTGTGACCTGCGCCGCCGCAAGCACCGTTCGGCGAATCCAGGTCCGATCCGCTGATCGTCCAGGAGGCGCCCATGAATCCGCTTGGACCGTAGTAGTCATCGAGGGGGAAGGGCATCGCGACGACGCCGTCCGGAATGTCGCCGTCCACGAAGAAGGGGACGGAGGCGACGCCGGTTCGACCGCCACTGTCTCGGGCCCACGCGACGAGACGGTAGGCGCCAGGAATCAGAGGGGCTTCCAGTTCGTAGACGAGGCCGGCGTCCTGCGCGAGGAAGTCGCAAGAACCCGTCGTCTCCCAGAGGTAGTTTCCGTTGGCATCGAACACGTCGCGGCCGACCAACCAGTCGACGAGGAGCTCTTCTCCCTCTGGATCGACGGCAAGGAGTTCGACGTTGACGATCTGGCCCGGTTGAATCGTCTGGGCTTCGATGCCGTTGATGCCGGTGACGATGGGCGAAAGGTTGGGAGGTGGTGTTCCGTTCCACGCTTCCCAGAGGACATCGATGCACTGGGTCGGTCGGCCTTCATGATCGAACATCGTCCACCAGGTGTCGATCGGTGAGTCCAGGGTGTCCCAGGCAAAGGCGAATCCGCCGAGACAGCGATCCGCTTCGGCGACGATCGCGTCAATCCATCCGCTCTGATACCAGTTCGACTTGACGGCGTTGGTGTGCTCGAGTCGAGCGTTCCAAGAAGTCTGGGGCGAACTCCACCAGCCCTGGGGGCCGTATTCGGGAATGAAATAGGGTCGATCCCACGGAGAAGCTTCGACCTTCGCCCGGATCTGCGGCATGGTCTCGTATGCATTGATTCCCCAGATGTCGATGTTGGGGCACCAGTTGCTCAATTGGGTTCCGTTGTCGATCTGGTGCCAGTCTCCAGTCTCTGCAGTCACGGAGACGGTGGGGTGATTCGGATCGCGTTCCTTCACCATTGCGGCGGTGTTGTTGATGGCTCGCCAGATGAGTTGAACGACCTGGGTCTCGGCATCCGCCTCGGCCGTGAGATGGCAGAGTTCATTGCCCACACCCCAGGCGAGCAGGGCAGGATGATCCTTGTAAAGGTCGACCTGAATGGCGAGGTTCGCGATCTGGTTGTTCACTGCGGCAATATTGGTGTAGTCAAAGAATGCGCCACTGCTGTCGACATGACCGGTCGGATGCTCCATCCAGAGCCCGAGGAATACGGAGAGTCCGTGTTCGTGAGCGGCATTCAGAATTCCCAGAGTTCCGGGACCGGTCGCCCAGAGACGGATGCAGTTGCCTCCGGCGGCTTTGAGCTCTGCCAGAAGATCGTTCAACTCAGGGCTGCTGGCACTTCGAACGATGCAACCACCCTTGATGAAAAACGGTTCCCCGTTTCGATAGAGCTGCCAGCCATCGCGGGTCTGTTTCATTTCCACGATGCTCGGGCCTTCAGTGCCGTCACCGGCAAATGCCTCGGCCGGCGTGGCGATCAGCATGGTCAGGAATAGCCCGAGAGCGATGAGGGAACGGCGCGTCATGTCTTGTCTTTTCCGGAGTGTCGCTTGAGGCATTCCATTGGCGGAAGCCAGAGAGTGTTCCTCGAGAATACGCAGTAGATTCACTGGAGACAAACGCTGAAACGGCATTTGGATAATCAAGAGTGAGGAGTCCGGGAATCGATTCGGCTTGAAGGTCGAAGCGCGGAGATAGAGCTCCGGATCCCCGTATTTTCGCGGAGGCTACAGACATCGATGTCAGTGATATGAAAAAATCAAACTGAAATCGAAAAACAGCTTGGAAAGATTGGATCAATCTGGTTTTAGGCGTAGCATTGGAGCACCTGAGTGGCGTGTGACGGCGATTTTGACGGTCTCGCATCGTCTTCGTCAACACCATGGTTGTTGTTCAGGCGCATGAGATCGCTCCTCCGAGGGTCTGATGTGGTGAAAGATCCGGTTCGTAAACTCCCCCCCCTCACACCAGGAGAAGACCTGTGACCATTCGATCCATGACCCTCGGGCTTATTGCTGCTGCACTTGTTCCGATTGGAACCAGTGTGGCCGATGACGGAGGGCCGAACGTCCTTCAGAACCCGGGATTCGAAAATCAACTGCGCGGCACCTACGCGACCTTCGGCAACTCCGAGCGAAGCAGCGAGATCACCCATGCCGGCTCCGGCTTCGCACTGAAGACCTTCGGGTGTTTCTGCGCGGACTACAACGGCAATGGTGCCGTCTCTCTCTATAGCATTCCGGTCTCGGCCGGCGAGGTCTATCGGGTGGGAGCCTTCGCCTTCACGCCGGACTTCGACAGTCTTGCCGGCACGAACAACTGGTCGGGCATCAAGGTCGAGTTCAAGAACGCCGGCGGCTCGGTCGTGAGTATCGCCGAGCAGCGGATCCTTGTCGGCAACGATCCCGACATGGTGACCGGCGCCTGGCAGGAAGCCAGTTTTCTCACGGTCGCCCCCGCGGGCGCCACCAATCTGGTCGTCGTCCCCGTGATGCTTCAGGCCGGCATGGACGAGCCTGGTGCGACGTGGACCGACGATATGAGCTTCTCGGCGGACAAGCGGGACCCCGCGGCGCCGTTGATCAACGCCTCCTTCGACAATGGTGTGGATTACAGCTACCAGACGTCGGTAATCTTCAATGCCTGGGACGAGCAGTACGGAAACATCTTCTTCGATGACTTCAACTATCTGACGCCGCCTCATTCGGCAGGATTATTCGGAACCTTCCCGGACTACGACGGCGACGGCCAGTGTGACCCAGGTGGTGTCTCCGGCTTGAACCAGCTCATCCCCGGGGTCTTCGAAGGTGATCTCGTCACCATCTCGATGTCCTCCTGGACGCCGGGATTCGACTCCATCGTCGGAACGGACAACTATGTCCTCCAGAAGATCGAGTTCCTTGGTTCGGATCTCAGCAGTCCGTTGGATTACGTCGCGGGCGTGGTACTTGACGGTGCTGGCGCCTTCAACAATGACACCTGGTATTCGGCCGAGATCTCAGGGACGGCCCCAGTGGGAACGACCTCCATCCGGATCGTGGCTCAGATCGTGCAGCCCGACTGCGGGGCCGGTTCCATCCGTATCGACAACATAGATCTGTCCGTCGAGAGCGGTGGCGGTGGTCCGACCTCGTGCCTCGGCGACTTCGACGGCAATGATACGGTCAACGGCGCGGACTTCGGTGTCCTGTTCTCCCAGTGGGGTGCCTGCCCCGGATGTGATGCCGACCTCAACGAAGACAACTTTGTGAACGGTGTCGATGTCGGTGCCTTCCTCGCCGTCTGGGGCGACTGTCCTGGAGACGGTGGCGGTGGCGGCGGCGATGAAGGTGATTGTCCGGAGTGTGATTGCTGTGAAGCCAACGGAAACACCAGTTGCACGGATGCGGCCTGCACCGAGGCAGTCTGCAATTTAGACCCGATCTGTTGCCAGTTTGGTTGGGATTCAGTGTGTGCAGCGATCGCCAACGAGGTGTGCAACGGCTGCGAAGGCTGATTCTTTGACTTGTTCCAAGGGAAGATCGGAATGACCATTCAGACCGACTGCATTCGACATTCCCTTCGTCTTCTTCAGTTCACGACCGTCGCAGCATTCGCTGCGACGGTCGTGGCTGTCGGAGGGGGGGATGGTCCCTGTTCTGCCCACAACCCGAGCTTCGAGATCGGGCCGGGGGAGAATGGCGAGCCCATCGCAGGCTGGGCGAACAGCGGAAACGTGGGGCGTGGGAACGGATTGACGGCGCACGGGAGTTGGGCGGCCTGGCTCTACGGTCCATTCGACGGCAATGCGGGGATTTCGCGGCTTCATATCACGGTCGAATGCACCGCCGGCTGGCAGCATCGTCTCGAGGTATCGGCCGGGCATCGGGGTGCTGATGCGCTCATCGGTGCGGCCCGAACGGCATTCACCGTGACTTGGCTCGATACCTCCGGATCATCGCTCGGCGCAGATTCAGTGATTCTTCTGAACGCCGACTCGCCGGTCAACGAGATGATCGAGATCAACGAACTCTTCAATCCCGCCCCGAGCGGTACAACGAGCATGCGGCTCGAGTTTTCGTTCATTCAGACCACGGCGCAAGAGACCGGGCGGGCGTACGTTGATGCGTTCCGCATGGCGCGAGTCAATCCCTCCGTCTACCAATGGGGAGACTTTGGTTCGACTTCGCTGGACTTCGCTGATCGAACCTGGCGGGTCAAGTCCGCCTATACCGGGCCAGGGCCGAATTCGTTTTCCGCATCATCGAATAACGCCACGGTGAGAGCCGACGGGTCTCTGCGGTTGGCAATCACCCAGACCGGCGGCCAATGGCGCTGCTCTGAAGTGGTGGTTGAAGATGTGCTGGGCTACGGCACCTATCGATTCAAGACCAGAGGTCGGCTTGATCTACTCGATCCGAATGTCGTCTTCGGGCTCTTCCTCTGGGAGTATGTGGAATGCTATGCGGACGAAGTGATGTGGTGGAATCCGCCCAACGAATTCGATATCGAATTCAGTCGTTGGGGCCAACCAGGAAATGACGTCGGGCAATTCGTGGCCCAGCCGTACTGGTGGGGAGGAAACACCAGCCGATTCGCGTTGCCGAATCCGGCGCCGGAGGACATGACCCATGAGTTCAGATGGGCTGCTGACGGCGTCTACTGCAGGTCTTGGATCGGTCACGCCGATGAACCAACCCCGAAGCGAATGGTCCACGAATGGGATTACTTCGGGCCGCATCAGCCGCGACCAGGCCTCGCCCGAGTTCACTTGAATCTCTGGCTGGTGAACGGCAACGCGCCGCTCGACGGGCAGGACCAGGAAATCAGCATTGTCTCTTTTGATTTCGAACCCGAAGGCACCTGTCTTGGCGACTTGAATTCAGATGGCCGAGTCAACGGCGCGGATCTTGGATTGCTCATCGGTGACTGGGGCAATGCCGGCAATGGCATTGGCGACTTGACTGGGGATGGTTTGGTCGACGGCGCAGACCTCGGCTTGATGATCGGTGCATGGGGCGAGTGCGCAAACTGATCCACGGTTCGGGAGCCACTCTAAAGCGGATACGCGTCCATCCATTTCAAGGCCGTGAATTGAATGGTGGCAGCCGCCGCGAGTGCAGAGATCGTGAGTATCGCAAACCACTTTCGAGGCAGACGGTCGATAAAGGCTGGGTCGTCTCCGATCGGGCCTGCGTCCGATCCGCATTCCGGGCAGCGGGATCCGGACTCGTGATGATTTTCTGAAAGCGGGTAGCCACACCGGAAGCAGTCGTTCCGGTCGCGAGGACGCCACACGAGGAAGCACCGTTGCGGTGCCCAGAGTGCGGCGATCAGAAGCACGACCAGCACGTTCAGGAAAATGCCTTGAAGAAGCGTGATCAGGAGCGTGGCGAAAAAGTCCGGGCGCTGGGTTTCTAACCCCAGCGAGGCATAGCCATACTGCACCGCCTGGGTGGCCAACAACCCTGGCCAGACATCTACGGCGATGCCGATTGGAAGGGTCACCGAAGTGATCAGACGAAGCACGAACGCCGCGCAGAACGTCCGCCTCATGAACGGGCGGCGAAGAAAGCCTCGGAACGGCGTGCTGACCGAGATGACCGTGAACATCGCCGCGAAGATGCGACGCCAAGCAGCATTGCCGGTATCGAGAAACCTACATCGCCCCAGAGAAAGCTCGGGACGGCGGCGACTCCGCAGATTGAAAGCCAGAGAATCGCCTGCCGGGCCATCATCTCGAAATCTGCTGGTGGTAACTCGGTTCGATTGGAAGGCATTTGTCTAGACCGTCGTCGTCGGAAGGAGGTTGCCTCTTCGCGTCATCCGAAGTTCTCGCTTACGAGCGCGGTGACCATTCCGATCGCCCCTTGAATCGAGAAGGCGACAAGTAACCCCGCGATCAGCGAAAGTGAAAGCCGTGTGAGACTAACTCGGTCTACCCAATCTTGGTTTTGGCCGATTGGGCCCGCAGTTGATCCGCATTCGGGGCAGGCCGCTCCAGCGTGCGGGTTGGCGTGCTCCAGGTGGTAACCGCATTTCAGGCACGCATCCTCTGATCGAGGGCGCCAGGTCAGAAAAGCGATCTGAAAAACTCGAGCTCCGGCGACGACCAGCAGGATCTCGATGTTGAGCAACGATCCTTGGATCAACGTTTGCAGGAACGTGATGAGGAATCCGTCCAGGTCGAGTCCGATTCCCGCCGCGACCAGCCTTCCAGCCATGGTCGTGAGCATGCCGGGAAACATGTCCAAAGAGAATCCAATCGGGACCACCAGTGAGGCGAGGATGCGAAGGCCAAAGCCGATCTGCATAGAGCGTCGAACGAAAGGCCGTTCCAGACGATCTCGGAACCTGCTGCTCGCCGAGATGGTGGCGAGCATGAACGCGAAGAGAAGGATCCCGAGCAGCATCGCGACATACGCGGGCCAATTCTGGTGGCCTGAAACGATCGCCAGAAGGAAACTGGGGACGGCGGAGACCATCGCGACGGCGATCCAAACAAGCAGTCGGCGGAAGATCATTTGGGGTTGACTCGTCTTTGCGATGAGTTGCTTCCAGTCGTCGGCCGTCGATGGTGTTTGGGCGGAGTTGAGGTTCATCGAATGATTTCCTTGACGACCCCCGCTGGCTCGACCCCGGTGAGGCGGAGGTCGAGGCCCTGATATGGAACGCTCAATCGCGGGTGGTCGAGTCCGAGCAGGTTCAGCATGGTGTCATCGACCTCGCCTCCCGGTCTCGGGGGTTGTGAGAGGGCCTTCGTGCCGTATCGGCAATTTCAACCGAACACGAGGAACGTACCAGCCTGGACCAGAATCCCGCCGATTCCCGAGGCGATCACCACGAGGAGGAACTTCGGCCAGGATGCTCGATCGATCCAGGCTCGCCGATCGTTCAGCCCCTCGTTGGTCCGCCCGCATTCGGGGCAGATCGCGGAGGTATCCGCCTCGAGCGTCTCGAGGTGGTAACCGCAGCCCGCGCAGGCCCTGACGTCGCGTACCGGAGGCTTCCATTCCATGAACATCTTCTGCAGGAGCCAGACGAACGTGACCGCGAGGAGGATGAGGATGTTGATCAGCGTCCCCTGGACGAGCGTCGACACCAGCGTGGACGCGAATTTGCCGAATCCAACTTCACGTTCGAGCGTCTCACCGGCCATCACCGCGAGCATTCCCGGGAACATGTCGACGGCCATCGCGGCGCCGGGGACGATGCAGGCAGTAAGGCGGATCCCGTACCCGATCTTGAATGATCGCGCGACGAACGGTTGTTGCAGGCGTCGCCTGAATCCGCCACTGCTGCTGACCAGGCCGATGAAGCAGCCGTAGAGCAGGATGCCGAGCAGCATCGCGGTCGGCGAGGCTTGGTTCGCGGTCAATCCAAGGATGAAACTCGTGGTTCCCGCGACGGACGCGATCACCACCCAGAGGATGCAACGTCGGAGCGTCGCGCGGGTCGAGAGGCGATCCGCCGGCTCGGGGGTTCGCGTCGAAGGCGGAGGAGGCGGGGGAGGCGGTGCGGTCGGGGGCGACTTCGCGTGCGTGGTGGCATCTGCCGAAGCGGTCATGTGAGAATCTCGCGGACGATTCGGGCCGATTCGACGCCGGTGAGGCGGACGTCGAGGCCCTGATATGGAACGCTCAATCGTTGGTGGTCGAGTCCGAGGAGATTCAGCATGGTGGCATGAAGGTCGCGGACGTGGACAACGTCTTCCACCGCGTTGTAGCCGAGTTCGTCGGTGGCGCCATGCGTGACGCCGCCTTTGACGCCGCCTCCGGCGAGGAACATCGAAAAGCCCTTGATGTGGTGATCGCGGCCTGGATCTGCGCCGCCACCTTGAGACATTGGAGTACGACCAAATTCGCCGCCCCAAACGATGAGGGTGTCTTCGAGCATGCCGCGTTGCTTGAGATCCTGGATCAAGGCCGCGGTCGGCTGGTCACAGTTTCGGCAGCAGATATCCATGTACTGCTTCAGGCCGCCGTGGTGGTCCCAGCCACGATGATAGAGCTGAATAAAGCGAACGCCCCGCTCGGCAAGTCGGCGGGCAAGCAGGCAGTTGCTCGCGAAAGATCCGTCGCCCGGGACCGCGCCGTACATCTCCAGGGTCTTCTTGGATTCATCTTTGATATCCATGAGGTCGGGGATCGACGTCTGCATTCGAAACGCCAATTCATGCTGGGCGATTCGGGAATCGATCTCCGGATCGTGGGTGGTCTCGGCGCGAAGGCGATTGAGATCCCGAACCGCGTCGACCAGATGTGATTGGCAGTCGGAGGTGATCCCGGGGGGGTTGCCCACATAATGGACGGGATCGCCTTGCCCGTGGAACTCGACCCCAGAAAGCCGACTGGGAAGAAATCCGCTCGACCATTGCCGAGCTGCGATGGGCTGGGGGTTCCGGCCGCCGACGCTGGTGAGCACCACGAATCCGGGAAGATCCTCGTTGATCGAACCGAGTCCGTAATTCACCCAACTCCCCATGCTGGGGCGATCCGGGACGATTGTTCCGGTGTTCATAAACGTGTGGGCGGGGTCGTGGTTGATCTGTTCGGTCACCATCGAATTCACGATGGCAATGTCGTCGGCACAGGTGGCGATGTGCGGCAGGTAGTTACTGATCGTCTGGCCGCTCTCGCCGTGCTTCGAGAACGTGGCGCGGGATCCGAGGCATCGGAGATCGGCGCCCTGCAATTGGGCGATCGGCATGCCTTCGGTGAACGACCCGGGCATCGGGGAACCGTCCAGTTCGGTGAGACGAGGCTTAGGGTCGAAGGTTTCCAGATGGCTCGGCCCGCCAGCCATACAGAGGAAGATCACCCGTTTGGCTTTCGGGACGCGACCGGGGACGAGCAAGCCATCGGCGGTCGCGTCCGGAGCGCCAAACCCCGGCAACCACTGGGAAAGAGCGGCCGCGCCAACGCCCATCGAAAGCGACCCGAGGAACTGCCTTCGGTTGACCCGTTCTATTTCCTGCAGGATGTGGCGGGGGAGTTCATTCACGGTTGAAAGTCTCGTGCAGATTCAGGATCGTCCGGCTCACCTGCATCCAGGCCGCGAGTTCGAGCGGGTCGAGATTGGTTGGGATGGGCGAAGCGCCGATTCCGATGAGTTTCGTCGCGGCCGCGGGATTCATCGCGACCTCGCGACGGGCCTGCTCGAGGACGTCTTTGAGGATGCGAAGTTCTTCTTTATCGGCGTGTCGCGCGGTCGCAAGCCGCATTGCGAGATCCAGTCGCTGGGCATCTTGAATGTCTTTGGCGGAGAGTATTCGCTGGGCGAGCCCTCGCGCCGCCTCCAGGAAGACCGGATCGTTCATGAGGACCAGGGCCGCAAGCGGCGTGTTGGAAGTCTCTCGCCGAGCCGTGCAAGCCTCGCGGGTGGGTGCATCGAAGGCTCTCAGCATCGGATGCAGGAATTGGCGCTGCCAGTGAACATAGACGCCGCGTCGCCATTGACCATCGTCGTTGGTCGCCTGGTATCTCCGTTCTGGAAAGTTGAGGTGTCGATAGTAGCCGTCGGGTTGAGGGGGTTTGATGCTGGGCCCGCCGGTGCGATCGACAAGGATTCCGCCGACCGACAGCGCCGTGTCTCGGATCGCTTCTGCAGACAACCGATGACGGCTCTGGCGGGCGAAGAACAGGTTTTCCGGATCGACTTCGATCTGGGCCGAGGTCGGAATCGAACTTCTTTGGTAGGTGTCGGAGATCACGATTTCGCGAACCAGCGACTTGATGTTCCAATCCGATTCGATGAACCGGAGCGAGAGATGATCAAGGAGTTCCAGATTTCCCGGCGGACGCCCCTGGCCTCCGAAATCTTCGACCGAGGGGCAGAGGCCTTCGCCGAGGAGCATCGCCCAAATTCGATTGACAAAGACTCGTGCGGTCAGTTCGCCGATGCCGCCCTCTGCCGCCGGAGTGACGAGCCACCGGGCGAGGTCGAGCCTGCCGGGGCGACCATCGTGATCAAGGTTGCCCATAAAGGCCGGGACGGCGGGCTGGACGATCTCGCCTGTTTCATCCATCCAGTCACCTCGTCGGAGGATCCGAACTTCTCGTGGGGTCTCGATCGCCCGTGTGAAGAGGGTGCGAGGGAGCATCGCATCAAACGCCGCAGACTCCGCGAGTGTGGCCTGGAGGCGGGCGGTCGCTTCCAGCACCGATGGTGCCTCACTGGCATGCCGCGCTCTGAGAATCTCCCGTGTCGTTTCAGTTCGTGAGCTCGTCGGGGTCGAGAGCGCCTCCACGAGTGCTGCAGGAGCCACGGTGTCGGCCAGAATGCTGCAGGCATCCCAGTGCACGATCCCTCCGAATTGCGTGAATGCGATGCCGCTGATTTTTTCGTCGGGAGCGATGCCGAGAAGGCCTGCGGAGACTTCGAGTCGGACCCATTCGCCGAGATTCGGGAGGTCGCCCATTCGGCGATAGCCCGCGTGGTCTTCGGCTTGGCGGCCGTACGTGATCTGATCACCGCCCCACACCGCCCGGTGTTCCCAGTTGCCCTCGACGTTGGCCTGAAGCATCACGGCTTTGGGAGGATTCATCGGATCAAGATGGACCCACGCCATGATCTGGTCGTCGGGTTGGACCGCAATGGTCTTGGTCGTGTCCACCGTGTAATGCTGGGTGAGCCCGCCGCTGGACTGGCGACGGTAGGAGTCACCGCGGATCGGTTCGAGGCCCGGGGACCGACGGAATGACCAGTCGCCTTGCGACCGGCCGCCGGTATCGAGAACGTCGTCGACCCAAATTTTCTCGACTGGCGTTCGGCTCGCGAGCCGGGCGCTGAGGTCACGTTCCCAAGCGACCTGTTGATTCTCGAGTTGGGCAGTCTCGGAGTCGAGGTTCCGTTCGGCGGCTTCGACGGCAGCTTCGAGGACGGCGCGGTGACGGCGATCGTCGTCGTCGATGACCTGCATTTCGGGTGTTCGACGGGTCGGTGTCGTATTGAGGCCGTCGTACGGCTTTCGAAGATGTTCTTCGTCGTCGATGTCGGCGAAGAAGGCGCCGAAGGCATGAAAATCCCGGGCGGTGAACGGATCGTATTTGTGATCGTGGCATTGGGCGCATCCAAGCGTCGCGCCCATCCAGACCTCCGAGGCGTTGCGGACGCGATCAGCCATGTAGATCGCGCGATACTCCTTGAGTTGCAGGCCTCCTTCATGGGTGGTTTGCAGGAGTCGGTTGTATCCGGAGGCGATCAACTGATCCTGGCCGGCATCGAGGAGGAGATCTCCCGCCAGTTGTTCGATGGTGAATCGATCGAAGGGCATGTTTTCGTTCAAGGCGCGGATCACCCAGTCTCGGTACGGCCACGCATGATGTTCCTGATCGCCGTGGTAGCCGACGGTGTCGGCGTAGCGGACGAGATCCAGCCACTTCGTGGCGAATCGTTCGCCGAAGTGATCGCTTGCGAGAAGTCGGTCGACCACGGCTTCGTAGGCCTCTTCGCTCGAGCCAGCAATAAAAGCGTCGATTTCCGGGATCGTCGGAGGAAGACCTCCGAGGTCGAGACTCACTCGGCGAAGAAGCGTCGTGGAATCCGCGGGCGGGGCCGGTTCGAGGCCCGC
This sequence comes from uncultured Phycisphaera sp., assembly GCA_937919685.1. Classification (GTDB taxonomy): domain Bacteria; phylum Planctomycetota; class Phycisphaerae; order Phycisphaerales; family SM1A02; genus UBA12014. Next base: position 11,926 of record CALFOM010000245.1, on the reverse strand, counting down.
GGAAGCGAGAGATCTTAGATTCAGCGAGTCGATCGACTCCCGGCTCGGAGGCTCGGTCGTTCGGATCGGTGGAACGTAGGCCCAGTGAGGATCGAAACTGGCGCCTTCCTCGATCCATCGCCTGAGGATGCGGCGTTCCGAATCCTCGAGTTCGTCGTGAGCCGATGTCGGAGGCATCGGATCGCCGGCATCCGTGATCCGTCGCCAGAGTTCGCTTGAGTCGGGATCCCCCGGGACGATCGCGAAGATGTCGGGAGCCAGTTCGCGGGTCGCGGATTCAAAGTCGACAAGGCTCAGGTCCGCCTCGCGGGCCTCCGCGTCGGGCCCGTGACAGGCGAAGCAGTGCCTCGAAAGGAGGGGGCGGACTTCACGAGTGAAGTCGACGGGTCCCGTCTGCGCCGCGGCATTTCCCGCGAGCAGAATCGTGAGAAGACTGAGTGGGCTGCGTATCACCGGTCTCACCGTATCACCACCTCCGGGACAGGGCAAAGGGTCATTGGCGAAACGGCGGAGTGATCCGTCTGAACTGGAACGATCAGGGGCATACGCCCCACGCGCCGAGCAGGAGTCCGAGGTCGGCGCCGTTCACGAGGCCGTCGTCGTTGAGGTCCGCGATGCACGGCCCCTTCCCGCAGGCGCCCCAGGCACCAAGCATCAAGCCGAGGTCTGCGCCACTGACGATGCCGTCGTCGTTGAGGTCGCCGATGCAGGGTGCCGTCGCGACGATCGTGAGGCTTGCCTGCATGCCGAAAGAGGCGCAGTGGCTTGCGATGTTGCAGAAGTAGCCGAGGTTCCCTTCGGCGAGATCTGAAGGAAGGACCACTTCAAAGGTGGGGGTCACCGAATTCAGGTTGGCATTCAACGACAAACCGTCGTAGGCGCCAGGCGTGCAGGCGGTTCCGGAAGTCACGGTGTGGCTTCCGTTCGTTCGTTGCCAGATGATCGTATCGCCCGGAGCGACCGTGAGGCTGGAGGGCACGAAGGAGAAACCCTCTTGTGTGATGAGGTGGGTTTCCGCGATCGCAGGGGTGGCGAAGTTGATCGACATCATCGACATGATCGACATGATCACGGTGCTCGAGATGCTCGAGATGCTCGAGGTCATCACTGAAGAGATGGGGCGCATGAATAATGTCCGTGGTCTGATTGGAGCAAAAGTTTCGTAGGAACTCCAGTATTCCCGATGAATCGCTCGAAAGCCATGGAAAACCGATTTATCCGGCGCCGGATGCCGTGGCGCTCCGTAGAAGCCGGTAACGGTAGAGGCGGGATTCTCGTGCACGGAAGTGGATTGTTCAGTTCCCGGCCATGACGGCACCGGCGAACTGGATCTCGATGATCTCTTCGTCGGGGACATTGGTGGTGATGGCGATGACCCCCTTCAAGGTTCCAGGCTTCGAAGGAGCGTTGCCCGCCAAGGTGAGCAGCCACTCCGTGCGGTTCGAATCGGTTGGTTCGACCGTGGCCGTGAGGCCCTCCGGACTCTTGACGATGGTGGCGGACGTGCACTCGAAGGGGGTTCCGTCAGTTCGTCGAAGCGTCGTCGTCTTCAGGATCTTCTGGCCGGGACGGAGGCTGAGTAATGCGAGAAGCGTTTCCTTCGCGGTGATCGCGCCCTCGAAGGATCCATTGACCACGAAACGCATGCTGATCGGGCGCGGGCCTGCGGTGGTTTCGATGATCCCCGAGACCAGCATTCCTCCGTTGTGCCATCCCCATGAGGTCTTCGCCGGAAAATCGACGTCGACTCGCCAGGAGCTTCGGCGAGTGCCTTCCGGCGTGGTGTCGGTGATCGAGGCGGTCGCCTGATCGGTGATGTCTCCGGTGAAGGAGACGTCGGTCAACGTGCAGTCGTCGGCGAGCGCTGTCAAATCGATGGAACCGGTGTGAGGTTCACCGTAGGCCACACGTCCTAGAGCGAGGTACCTCGGTTCGGCTTCGAGGGTGGGAATGACGTTGGCGTTGAGGGTCACCGCGGTGACGGGGACCAGTGGGTCGGAGGAGACGACCTGGATGTACTTCTGCTGTTGTCCACTCGACTTCGGTGTGAAGTCCAGAGTGAAGGAGCCTCCCTCGCCGGGCGCGAAAGTCCGGTTGCTCTCGAAGCCAATAGTCGTGCAGCCGCAGGTGGGGATCACTCGTTCGACGGTCAGCGTGTCACCGCCGGTGTTCTTGAATCGGACTTCGGCGGTTCGGGTCTCGTAGTCGGCCACGTCGCCCAGGTCGAGGATCGGGTTCTCGATCGTCAATCGGGGTTTGGAAGGGTCGGCTGTCTCGGCCGCAGGCCTGGATCGGGAGGGCGAGGATGGATCATCACATCCCGAGGTCGCCAAGAGGAAGGCCGCGATGAGAAGCAGCATGGTGACGACAGTCGACTTCGTCGGATTGCAGGCGGGGTCGCTGGACATAAGGGGATGCGCTCTGGGGTCTCGGTGGAGGTGGTACGCGGCAGTGTATAACGCTGATCGGGGTCTCGGCGTCGGTCTGGTCGCGGCCGAAGGCGGGAAGCGTGATACTGGACCCGTATTTGGCCTCGATCACTCGATATCCGAGAGATTGCGCCGTATCATCCCATCTCGATCTCCCATATCACCGGTTCCGACACCATGACGGTGTCCGTGGGTGAATAGGAGCGGAGCCAGTCGGTTCCGGGCGTGACCCACGTCATCAAGAGGGTGATAGGCACGGTCGTTGTCGAAGATGGCATCGCACCCGTTCGAGTTGAGCCCGACGGTCGCATTCGCCACCCAATCGGCCGTCCCGTGATCCAAGGGGCCTCGAACGTCTTCGGAACTCAAATGCCCGCTCAAGCCGTCGTTGAAGAAAAGTCGGTCAGGCTCGCCCCGCCTGAAGCCACGGTCCCCAATCGAATTCGATGGGAATACGCACTTCCGATCGTAGGGTTGCATCTCGTCGCGCTGCTTGCGTTTGTCCCTTGGTTCTTCAGTTGGACCGGGTTGATCGTGATGATCGTGGGGATCCACGTGTTCGGTCAGGCGATCAATCTCTGTTATCACCGGCTCCTCACGCATCGGGCGTTGAAGGTGCCGAGGTGGCTTGAGCACGGATTCGTGGTGATGGCGTTGTGCTGCATGGAAGACACTCCGGCGAAGTGGGTCGCCATGCACCGGATCCATCACAAGCATTCTGATCACGAAGATGATCCGCATAGTCCGTTGGTCGCGTTCCTTTGGGGGCATCTGGGTTGGTTGGTGGTCAAGAACCGCGAGACGCACAGTCTGGCCTCGTATCGGAAGTTCGCCCCGGACATCCTGAAGGATCCCTTCTACATGAAGTTGGAGAAGTCCTACGCCTGGGTGTGGATCTACATCATTCACGCCGCGTTGTTCTTCGCCGTGGGGTTCGGTCTCGGTCTCGCCATCGACGGGACGACGGCGGCTGGATGGCAATTCGGCGCGAGCCTATTGGTCTGGGGCGTGTTTGTACGAACCATCGCGGTGTGGCACATCACCTGGTCGGTGAACTCGCTGACGCACCTCTTCGGGTACCAGACCTACGAAACCTCCGACCACAGCCGGAACAACTGGTTCGTGGCGATTCTCACGGTCGGTGAGGGGTGGCACAACAACCATCATCACGATCAGGCAAGTGCATCCAATCAGCACAAGTGGTGGGAGTTGGACATCACGTACTACCAGATCCGAATCCTAGAATGGTTGGGACTCGCGACGGACGTCAGGCGTCCGCGTCATCAGCGACATGCGGAGCGCGCCGTCGCGGCGACGGATCAGTCTGCACCCATCGATCCCGTGGATTGAATCGACTTTGGAAATGCCGAAGATGAATCGAGCACTGCTGAAGTGGCTGATCGCGATCTGTTTGATCGAGGGCGTCTCCACACTGGTGCTGTTCTTCGTGGCGATGCCCATGAAGTACATGGCCGGGCGACCCGAGTGGGTCTCCGTGGTTGGGCCTATTCATGGGTTTCTCTTCGTCGTTTTGGTTCTGATGTTTCTCGTGGGCCGACGAGCCGTGCCGCTTTCCAACCGCGTGTTCCTCGCGGGACTCGCCGGCGCCGTGCTTCCATTCGTTCCCTTCATCGTCGACGTCTGGTTGGTCAGACTTCTGCGTGAAGGTTCGATCAAAAAGTCGGGCTGAGCGGGTCGGCGAGCGTGATCGCGAGACTCACCGCCCGGTCAAAAGTCACGTCGTTGCGTCGGGATCTTATAGAAGCCTTCGCCGGTTGATTCGAGATCACCATTGGCCGCCAAGGCCCGCCAGACTTCTGGGGGGAATTTGTTCGGTGGAATGATCGCATCGAAATCTGCATCCTTGCCGCTGGTGAGTGGGCTTCGACCGATTTTCGATTCGAGATCAAGCCGAGTCAATTTCAGTCGCTTTCGGTACGCCCGCATGGCCTCTCGGCGGATCTCCACGGGGATCTCGGGGCCGGCTTCGATCTCGGGTTCGGAGTTGGTGATCTCGAGCTCCGGATTGCGAAGTTGCGCGATCAACTGGTCGAGCAATTCGAGATCCCGCCCCGCCACGGCACGAGCGATCGTGGATGGATCAGACTTCGCTTTCACCAGAAGTCGCTGCACGGCACCCCATTCGGGGCCGACCTTCTCCGTCGAGAGCGTCTGGCGGACGGCGTCGATCTCGATCAAGGCCGCATCGAGATCGAATTCGATGTTTGGTCGTCCGGAACCGGGTTTCTTCTTCTTTCGTTTTGGTTTGGCCATGGTCGCAGGCTAGCAGAAGCGGAGCGAGTCACGGAATTGCCAAGGATGGGGTGACGCATCGCGATCAAAAAATCCACCGAAGCACCCGTCGCGCTCGCAGGACACGGTGGCGAAGGTCGCGACGAATCCGACGCGGCGAAAAGTCCGCGCATCGTTGATGTCGTATCCCCACGCGAAGATGAAGCCTTCGGTACGTCCGCGACCGGGGTAACGACGTGACGAGACTCGGATGGATCCTCGCAGTAGGCCGCCAGTGAGACGGGGATGGCCAGCGGGAGGGTTCGTTGGAGGGTGACCATGAAGGCACCCTCTGTATCGGGGGGCCGAGTATGAGAGACGGCGCCCTGATGCATCGGCGGGGCAAGACGACCCGAGAGGCCGAGGTCCGGCACAACCCCGATTCAGCAGTCGGCTCGAACGACGTGTTAAGGAGCCGCCAGCGACCGAGTCCGGATCCATCAATTGAAGACCCACGATTCCCTAAAAAGGGGTGCGTTCATCATGGGATTGATCGAGGGGGCCAGCACGCTCGTTCTGGTTTATCGGCGGTCATCATAAAGAGGGACTTCATCCACAGCCCCGGGGCGGGATGGCGGTCTCGAGCAGCGGCTCGATTCACGGGCTGGTGGGAGCCGTGCTGCCGTTGGTGGTTCTCTTCGTGGAAATCCCGCTTCGCCGGATACTGGCGGCCTAGGTAAACGTACGTTCCTGACGAATCTTAGGATTTTATCATTCGGGAATTCGACCCTAGCCTCTATTCTAGATTTTTCAGAAACAGGGTATTCCCTGCCCTGCGACCCTACCCCTACCGGAGAGAAGCCCCCATGATTCGTCACAAGTTTTTTGCCTACACCCTGTTTGCCGGAATGGCCGCCTTCGGCGCCACCACCACCGCGTCTCATGCCGGTGGTGAAGACACCTATTCCGGCGGAGCGGCCGTCGCCTACCTGCCCGTGGAATTCGTGCTCGGCGGTGCGAACGTGCTCGGTGTGAATTATGAATTCCCGGGCAATCCCTACCTCCCGGTCGTGAACGGTTTCCCCGTTCCGCTCTATGACCCCTCGGGATCTGGTAGCGTCGTCAATTACGCGATGGAGGTCACCTCGACTTTCAACGAGTCCGACGGAAGCTACAGCGTCTCGCTGGAGTTCTTCACCCCAAACGGAGATCCATTCATCAATGATTTCACGCCGCTGGTCGTGCAGACCGCCGATGGGCCGGAGATTGCGAACGAATTCGTGATCGACCTCGGCAACGGGTACGAGATCCCCGGCGTCCCGGTGGACGGCGTCGATGTCGGTAGCCTGCCCGGCAACGTCTTCGTGAACGTGGAGTACTGGTTCGAGCGTCTCGACGGCAGCATGAACGTCGAGTTCGGAGAGACCACGGGACCGTTCCTGAGGGAAGAGGGATTCGTCTTCGCCTGGGGGTATGACCTCTTCGTCGATCAGCCCGACAACCCGGACAATCCCCGGAACATCAACCGTGCGGGATTCATCGCGACCTTCCAGCCGATCCTGCCTTCGTGCCCGTGTATCGGCGACCTCAACGGCGACTGCATGGTCAACGGTGCGGATCTCGGACTCATGCTCGGTGCTTGGGGTCCGTGTGGCAAGAAGGGCCCCGGGTGCTTCGGTGATCTCAACGACGACGGGGCGGTCGACGGTGCCGACCTCGGGCTTCTCCTGGGCGACTGGGGCTGCGACGGCTGAGTCCGGACGGTTCACGCCTAGTTGACGTTTTAAAATCACTCATCGACGGCCGGTTCCCTCGGGGAGCCGGCCGTTGTCGTCATCTCGGGGAAGAAGGTTTCGAGGTGGATTCCCAACTCGCATCGACGAACCTGGGCGCCGCGATCGGCGAAGACGGGCGGGAAGTGGTGGTCTTCGCGGATCACCCCTATAGGGCGGACCGTCGGAGCGCGGGAATCCGGCTGGTGCGGTTCTCGCGGGAGTTCGGTCGGAATCGATTCACTCGATCTCGAGACACGATGCGATCTCCCGCAGTCACAGGGAAGAGGCGAGCCGGTCGGTCTTCACCGATTCGCCTCGAGCCGCCGCGGATTCCGGGCCGCGGCGACTGTTTTCTTGCGTTCTGCATCTCCTGGGGGTGGTCCGGTTCCAGATCCTCGAAAGTCGGCATCCGTCGGCATCCGTCGGCATCCGTCGGCAGGAAGTGACCGAAGACCATCAAGACCGATTTTTCAAACGCCTGGGGTCCCTCCATGATCAATCGAAGATGTCGTCCGCAGCCGGCCTGGTCCCTGGTCGCATCGGGTTTCGCGGGGTTCTTCTGCGCGACCGCTGCGGCCGAGACCTTCACGCTTGAACCCGGACCTGCCGATCGCATCCAGGCATTGATCGACGATGTGGTGTCGGATGGAGACGTGATCCTGCTCGAGGCGGGTGACCACGTCGTCGAGTCGGTGATCGATCTCCGAGGCCGTTCCATCACGCTTCGAGGCGCGACGGATCGGAACGGTCGGAACGTCGCCCGACTCGCGGGCACGGGCGGCACCGGAATTCTGAGCTGTCGGTCGGGCGAATCGCATGCGACCAGCATCGAGACGCTTGATGTTCTCGACGGAGACATCGACCTCGGCGCGGGCTTGTTGATCGTCGACTCCAGTCCGTCTCTCCTGGGCGTCCGGTTCATCGGAAACACCGCGTCAGTCTTCGGCGGCGGCGTCTGCATCTTCGGCTCGGCCAGCGATCCCCGGTTCGAGCGTTGTGACTTCATCAACAACCGCGCGGACCTCGTCGGCGGCGGCTGCCTCAACGGCACCAACGCGTCGCCGATCTATCGCGACTGCTTCTGGAGTGGGAACTCGGTCGGTCTCTACGGCCGGGGCATGTACAACCAGGTCGATGCCACGCCATCCTTGGTCGGATGCGAGGTCGACGGCTGCTGTGACGTGGTGCCGCCCGGCAGCTTCATCGACGAGGGTGAGAACCTCATCGATCCCTATTGCGGTGGATGCCGGGCCGACTTCAACTGCTACGGCGGAGTGGGATCGGCGGACCTCGGGCTGCTGCTCGGGGCGTGGGGATCCACCGACCCGGTGTACGATCTCGACGGCGACGGCGTGGTCGGCGGTTCCGACATCGGGGCGCTCGTCGCTCAATGGGGCGACTGCAAGTGAGTTGATTTCTCGGGGTAGAACCGGGGCGGGAATCGACGAGCTCTTGAAGTGATCGTGCCGTGGTGCGGCTCAGTCCCTGTCGGGTGCGTCCCTGATCGGATACGGTCATGGTTCATGGCCGCTGAATCGTCAACTCCCCGTCGCCCAATCTCCCTCTTCGTTCTCGCGATGATGAGCGCCGCGGTGGTGGTGGGGCTCGAAGGGCTTCCGCTGGCTGGTTCCTTCGGCCTGCCGCTCGTCGTCTACTACGCCTTCTTCACCCTTTGCTTCTTCCTGCCGGTGGGCCTCGTCGCGGCGGAGCTGGGCGTCGGTTGGCCTCATGACGGTGGTGTTTATCGCTGGATTCGCGAGGCACTCGGGGAGCGTTGGGCGTTTATGGGGATCTGGTGCCAGTGGATTCAGATTCTCGTCTGGTATCCCACGGTGCTCGCAGTCTGTGCGGTCTCGCTGTCCTACGCGATCGACCCGGAGATGCATGACGTCGGCTGGTTCAAGGTCGTGGTGAGTCTCGGGATCTTCTGGGCGGCGACGCTGATCAACTTCAAGGGCTTGAGCATCAGTGGATGGTTGACCACGGCGTTGCTCTACCTGGGCACCCTGCTTCCGGTCTTTCTCGCGATCGGGCTCGCCGCCTGGTGGCTGGGATCGGGCCGCGAATCGGCCATCCCGCTGGAGTGGTCAGGCTTCGTACCTCGGATCGACTCGATCGGCGAGGTCGTCGGCGTGGTTGCCATGTTCTCGTTCCTTTCCGGGCTCGAGGTGAATTCGGTCCACTTCCGGCACGTGCGGGATCCGCAGCGATCGATCCCGCGTTCCCTGCTCTTCTCCGGCGTACTGGTGCTGGCGATCTCCGTGCTCGGGGCGTTGAGCGTCGCGGTGCTCGTTCCGGTCGAGGAGGTCGACCTTGCCGCCGGGACGCTCCAGGTCTTTTCCAAGGTGCTCGGTCCGCTCGGCTGGGGATGGATGGTGTCCATTCTCGCCGGACTCGCCCTTGCGGGCATGATTGGCCACATCATGGTGTGGGTGATCGGGCCGACCGAATCCCTTCGGGTCGCCGCGGAGGACGGTCTCATTCCGCCGCTGTTTCAACGGACGACGGCCGGCGGTGCGCCGCGGAACGTCATGCTCCTCCAGGCGGGCGTGGTGTCGGTGCTGTGTCTGCTGATGCTCTTCTTCGACCTGAATCGCATCTTCTACTTCCTGACGATCGCCTCGGCCCAGGTTTACCTGGTCATGTACGTCTTGATGTTTGTATCGGTCATCGTGTTGCGAATCAGGCAGCCGGATGTCCCTCGGGCATTCGTGATCCCGGGCGGCATGCCTGGCCTTCTGTTGGTGGCCGGCGGCGGCGGAATCACCGCGGTCGCGGGGATCGTCATCATGTTCTGGCCGCCGGCCACGAAGGACATGGCGATGGATGGGTCCACCTTTACGTTGTCCTTGCTGGCGGTCTTCGTCACGGTGGTGACGTTGCCGATCGTGTTGTATCGGTTCCGCAATCCGGATTGGAAGGATCGGCCGGGTCTGCCCGGAACTTCCACGACTCGGAGTGGTTGGAAGCGGGGAGACTGATCCGAGGCCGCTCGCCGACGTGGTGGCCGGGGTCGCATCGATTCCACATCAGGAGCATCGCATGAAACTCCATGCCTCCGGCATACCAAGGTTCGCGGCACTGCTGATCGCGACACTGCTGGGCGTTTTTCTCTCATCCCAAAGTCGGGCCGACGACCAGCCACTTCTACTCGAGGCGGAAGACTTCGACGACCACGGCGGTTGGGTACTCGATCAGCAATTCATGGATCTGATGGGGTCGCCGTTTCTCTTAGCGCATGGGATGGGGCGTCCGGTCGCGGACGCGCGGACCGTGGCGGAGATTTCCTCGCCAGGTCGTCACCGAGTATGGGTGCGCACTCGCGACTGGGTGGCGCCTTGGAAGGCGTCCGGCGCCCCGGGGCGTTTTCAGATTTTGATCGACGGCGAGCCGTTGGCCACCACCTTTGGGACGGACGGAGACCCGTGGCACTGGCAGGATGGTGGTCATGTGACGCTGGGAGATCGGGTCGTTGTCGAGCTCCACGACTTGACCGGATTCGAGGGTCGCTGCGATGCCGTGCTCCTCGTACCGGAGGGCGGGGGCGTTCCTCCAAACTCACCCGAAGCGCTGCGTCGTTTTCGACGCGAACTGCTCGGATTTTCAGAAGAACCAGAGGTCTTCGGATCCTTCGATTTCGTGGTGATCGGCGGTGGTATGGCCGGCACCAGTGCGGCGGTGACCGGGGCACGACTCGGGCTGTCGGTGGCGTTGGTTCAGGACCGCCCGGTGCTCGGTGGCAACTCAAGTTCGGAGGTGAGGGTTTGGCCCCAAGGGCATGTGAATCAGGCGCCGTGGCCCCGAGTCGGAGACGTGGTGATGGAGCTGGTCCCCGAACGGCGGTCGGATTCCCACAACGCGCAATCTGCCGACGTGTTCGATGATGATCGGAAGTTGAGCGTCGCTCGCGGCGAACCAAACCTGACGCTCTTTCTCGGGCAGCGGATGAACGAAGCCATCGTCGAGGGCGGGGTTGTCAAGGCCGTCGTTTGTCAGGACGTCCGGACTGGCCGGCGGGGTCTGATACAAGGCCGATGGTTTCTCGACAGTACCGGCGACGCTTCGCTGGGCTTCCTCGCCCGCGCGGACTTCGAGCAGACCGAGACCGGTCACATGGGCGCGAGCAACCTTTGGAACATCAAATGCCTCTGCGAAGACGAGGATCCTTTGTCTTCCGAACTCGAAGCGGCTTGCGAGGAGGCAACGTTTCCGAACTGTCCATGGGCGGTTGATCTGGTGGACAAGCCGTTTCCCGGTCGGACTCAAGGCGCGACGTCGCCAGAGCCCGGTACGGCGCCGATCAGCCTTGGGCAGTGGTACTGGGAATCAGGTTTCGATCGTGATCCAATCCTCGACATGGAGCGGATTCGCGATCAGAATTTCCGGGCGATGTACGGGGCGTGGGATGCCATCAAAAACGTCGAAGGGCGATATCCAGCGCATCGATTGAACTGGGTTGCCTACATCGCAGGCAAGCGAGAATCGCGGCGGCTCTTGGGTGATGTGGTGTTGACCGGCGAGGACCTCCGCGACGGGGTTCGATTCGTCGACGGTTGTGTCCCGTGCACTTGGGGGATTGACACCCACCATCCGAACACGAGTTACAGCGAGGGCCATGAAGGCGACGAGTTCATTGCGGACTTCACCCGTGGCGAAGGCTACGAATATGCCGGGCCGTATTGGGTTCCGTATCGCTGCCTCTACAGTCGAAACATCCGGAACCTCTTCATGGCTGGACGCGATATCAGTGTCACGCACGAAGCCCTCGGTGCGGTGCGTGTGATGAAGACCACCGGGGCGATGGGAGAAATCGTTGGGATGGCCGCCGCGCTGTGCAAGCAGAACGACTGCGACCCGCGGGAGATTTATAGCCGCCATCTTGAGGAACTAAAATCGCTGATGTCTCTTGGAGCGGGGCGACCGGTCGAGGCCGATCCGAGCGGAGATTTTCAGTTGACCGGGCGATCGGCGCGGATTCGTGGCACGCAACTCCGCTATGAGCCCGAGCGGGATTCGCTGGGGTATTGGCGTACTTCGACCGATGCGGCGGAGTGGAAGATCCGGGTTCCCGTCGAGACCTCCTTTGATGCAGTCGTGACGTACGCCTGTCCCGAGAGTGAAGCAGGGGCTTCGTACGCTCTGAAGTACGTCGGGATTGACGGGGAGCATGGAGCGCTGGCGGCGCTGGTTGAAAGCACGGCGTCCTGGGACCAGCACGAACCGCATGCGCTCGGGACGATCACGCTCCCGGCCGGCGAGTATCTCGTCTCGATGACCAGCGGGAAGCCCGAAGGCCCGTTGATGAAGCTTCGTGAAGTGAGGCTGGTCGCACTTCGGGATTGACGAATCCCAGAAATCGCAGAACGCCGTACCGATCATCGGTACGGCGTTCTGCGTTGGTCGATCGGCTTGCAGGAGACTGGGGTGACGATGAGTCTTGAGCGGTTGGCGATTGCTGGATGCAACGGAGTTCGTCGTTGATCTTCAAGT
>CALFOM010000244.1 GCA_937919685.1 uncultured Phycisphaera sp. | reverse complement strand
TCGACCGGGTTTCGATCCTTTCAGACAAAACGTAGACAATGCCACCTCGGCCCGTCATCGCAGACGGGCCGAGGTCGTTTTGGTAGCGCAGAACCCAACCGCCAGACGGACGAGAACGAGTCGGTTGGGGTTGTGAGTCATTCCCTAATGAGAGATCATGCAGGCATGGACTATGCAGCCTTCCTCAAAGCGTTTCTCGCGCTCTTCGCAATGATGAACCCCATCGGCAATACGGGGATCTTCATTTCGATGACTGGAGATCTTTCGCAAGCGTTCAAAGCGAAGGCCGCGTTGAAGGTGACGATCACCGTCTTGATCATCCTGATCGGGGCCGTGTTCGGAGGTACCGCCATTCTGAACGCATTTGGAATCTCCCTTCCGGCGTTCCAACTCGCCGGCGGACTCATCGTCCTGGGGATCGGATTCAAGATGCTGCACGGTGGGGAGAACTCGACCCATCGGACAGCTGCTGGGGATGATCAACTCTCGAACCTCGAGCAGGAAGAAGAATCGGTCAACGCAACGCTCATCGTCCCGCTTTCCATGCCGATCCTCGGCGGGCCCGGCTCGATCGCCGCCGTCATTACGGTGGCGGCGGCGTATCCGACGTTTGAGGGGAGCGTGAGTGTCGCTGCAGGAACCGCCGCGCTCACCTTGATCATGGGGGGCTGTTTTGCCATGAGTGGCTTTATTGGGCGGTTCCTCACTGACGGCGCCCAGCAGATCATCCTGCGGTTCCATGGGCCTGATTCTCGTCGCGATCGCGTCTGACATGATGCTCACCGGTTTTCAGCAGTCGTTGGGAAGTGGCGTGACAAGCATCGTTCCCAAGATCGTCGATCAGGTCGAGGAAGTGCTCGACGAGAGGCTCGATACCCCGCCGTTGACGAGCGCGGACCCAACGCAGTGACCGACCTCGACCGGGAAGAAATCCTCGAAGTGACGCTCGCCAAAGGCGTCTTCCCGGTGGTGTCAAAGGAACGCGGGGATTCCGATCCCGCCGGGTCGAGTGCCACTCGGGCGATATATCACCCATCAACTGCCGAGACCGAACAGGAGAGAAACGAATGATCCGTGCCGCCAACGATGCTCGAACCGACTCCCTCGACCGAAATGTGCTGGGAGGGAAGTTAGAGATGTGTAGTCTCGATCCGATCACGGGCTTTTACCGCGACGGCTGCTGCCGATCCGGCGCGGATGATCTGGGCGTTCACAGCGTCTGCTGTCTTCTGACCACGGAGTTTCTGGCGTTCAGCAAGGCCTCAGGGAACGACCTGTCGACGCCGCGACCGGAGTGGGGATTCGAAGGGGTGAATCCCGGAGACCGATGGTGCCTCTGTGCCGCTCGTTGGATGGAGGCGGATCTTGCCGGGCAGGCACCCCAGGTGGTGCTTGCCGCAACCCATCGCAGGACGCTGGAAATCGTTCCCCTTGAGCGGCTTCAGGCTCACGCCGTCGACGGGTAATCGGGCCGCGAGGGTTTTAGGGGAGGAAGCGTGCCTTGTCGTCTTCCGAGGGAAGGCGGCACGCATCAGCGGTGCCGAACCAGCCATACCGGCGTTTGGCGATGAATCGATAGACGATGTTTCGAAGTGATCGGGGGACCATCCGGCCGATCGATGCACATCGCCGCCAGTGTCCGCCGATGCCCTCCAGCAGGGCCAGCGTAGCGTCGCTCTCCTGATGCAACCCACCCGAATCCCAGACGACCATCGTCGAGAGGTCGGTCGGTTTCATGGGTGCGTCGATCGACGCGAAGGTCGTCCCTTGGAGAGGTGCGAACCGAAGATGTCGATGACGATCCCTCGTCAAGCACCAATCGACGCATCGTTCGCAGAGTCCGCACTCGCCGTCATAGAAGACGACCGCGGTCGCACCCTCTGGGATGGACGGAGAATCGGGCACTTTCGAATGATACGGGGTCTTCGGTCAATCCTCCGGGCGATCGGCGTCGACGGGAGAGAATCCAGAGACCCGGACGCCTGCCGAGCAGAAAGCGATCGGATCCCCGTTGACCTCGATCCCTGTCGCGGTGACGAGCCCGGTATCGATCGAATCGATCCGAGCGGCTCGCAGCTCCCAGGGCGGATGGGCGACCCGGCCGCGGAGCAACTTGCCTCGTCGCTTCGAATAGAGGTGATATCGCTCCACCAGAAAGTGCTCGAGCGAGTCGGGTGGGGGGCTCGGCATCGCCTCGCCCGGCGTCCAATCGAGTCGCCCCGATCCGTCGCCTCGGTTCCTGGAGAGCGAATACCGCGTCGAGGTCTCGGACTGCTCATGCTCGAATCGCGCGAGCCGGTAGTTCAATCCCCAGGCGACTCGGCCGCCGATCACGGCGATCCGCGACGCCGCATCGAGCGAAAAGAACCAGACCCCGGGTATTCCCCGGTGGTGGACGTAGGTCCGGACGTTGCACTCAAGAAAGCGACCGAGCCCGGGCAGGGGGGGAACGCCTCGAAAATGGCAGTCACGCATCTCGAAGGGGATCAGTCCGACCCAGGCGACCCCGCCGTGGAGATCGACCTCAAGTTCACGAGGAATGAGCGGTCGCATCACGTCGACCGGGACCGGCCAATGGGCGAAGGCGATGTTCGCCCAGGTCATGATGACTGCGGCGGGTCTGGTCGGAAGTTCCGGGCGAGTGGTCATCGAGGGCTCCGCAGGAGGGCTTGTGGACGGTAGCATCTCGGACCCCGCCGATTGTTCAGCGGGCGGCGAAACCCACCAGAGGAGCATCGGCATGGCGGCGGTCAACTCGGAAAACATCATCTACACCATGGCAGGGGTCACCAAACGGGTGGGCAAGAAGGACATCCTCAAGGATGTCTCCCTGAGCTACTTCCACGGCGCGAAGATCGGTGTGCTCGGGCTCAACGGCTCGGGAAAGTCGACCTTGCTTCGGATCCTCGCGGGAGCCGACGTCGACTTCGACGGACATACCCACATGAAGCGTGGCTTCACCATCGGCTACCTCGAGCAGGAACCGCTGATCGATGAGACCCGGACGGTTCGGGAGATGGTCGAGGAGGGAGCCGGAGAGACGGTGGCCCTGCTCAAGGAGTTCGAGCAGATCAATGAACGATTCGCGGAGGAGATGACGCCGGAGGAGATGGAAAAGCTTCTCGAGAAGCAGGGGGAAGTTCAGGAGAGATTGGACGCACTCGATGCCTGGGAACTCGACAGCAGGCTCAAGCAGGCGATGGATGCATTGCGTTGTCCACCCGAGGATCAGTCGTGCAACACGTTGTCGGGCGGTGAGAAACGCAGAGTCGCGCTGTGTCGACTTCTCCTGACCAAGCCGGACATCCTGCTGCTCGACGAGCCGACGAACCATCTCGATGCCGAGAGCATCGCTTGGCTCGAACAGCATCTGCAGCGATACGCAGGCACCGTCATTGCGGTCACCCATGATCGCTACTTCCTCGACAACGTCGCAGGTTGGATTCTCGAGCTTGACCGAGGCGAGGGAATTCCCTGGAAGGGGAATTATTCGTCCTGGCTCGAGCAGAAAGACAAACGGCTCGCGGTCGAGTCTCGCGGCGAGGACAAACGTCGAAAGTCACTTCAACGGGAGTTGAAGTGGATTCAGCAGAATCCTCAGGGGAGACAGTCGAAGAATAAGTCTCGAATCGCGTCATACGAGCGGATGCTCGGCGAACAGGGGCGGGAGAAACTCGCAGAAATCGAGATCTGGATTCCGCCTGGCCCTCGCCTCGGCGATCGGGTGATCACGGCGAAGTCCGTCTCCAAAGCCTTCGGCGAGAAATTGCTCTTCGACGATCTCACCTTCGCACTGCCGCCGGGCGGCGTGATCGGCGTGGTCGGGCCGAATGGCGCGGGCAAGACCACCATGTTCAAGATGATCACCGGAGATGTCCAAGTGGATTCCGGCAGCTTCGAGGTGGGTGAGACCGTCAAGCTCGGCTACGTCGAGCAGGGGCGGGACTCACTTCCCGAAGGCAAGTCGATCTGGGAGGCGATCACCGACGGCGACGAGGAACTGAAACTTGGCAACGCCACCGTCAACAGTCGCGCCTATGTCAGCCGATTCGGCTTCACGGGAACCGATCAGCAGAAGTGCGTCGACGATCTTTCGGGAGGCGAACGGAACCGCGTGCATCTCGCGCGGATGCTCCGGAGCGAATCCAACGTCCTGCTTCTCGACGAGCCGACCAACGATCTCGATGTCCATACGCTGCGGGCACTCGAGGAGGCCATTGAGTCCTTCGCCGGTTGCGCGGTCGTGATTAGCCATGATCGGTGGTTCCTCGATCGCATCACCACGCACATTCTCGCGTTTGAGGGTGACTCGCAGGTCCGGTGGTGGGAAGGTGACTGGTCGAGTTACGAAGCGGATCGCCGTCAACGCCTTGGCGAGGACGCGACGAATCCAAGCCGGATCAAGTACCGGCGACTGGTCCGGGATTGAATCCGGATACCGCAGGAGTAAAGACGCCGGTCCCCCCTTTGAGGGAGGACCGGCGTCTTTCGTTCCTGGCTTGAACCGCGGGCGACTCCCGTAGCCAACGAGGGAATCACTTGAAACGGTCGAGGGTCATGGACTTTCCGCTCACCGGATCGGTGAAGATCGCGGTGCCGTCGCCGGTCGCCACGGTGTAGGTACGGGGAGGCATGCCCTGACCGTCGAGGATGATCTGATCGCCTTCCCGGGTGTAGCGGCCGTTGACGGCTCGCGTGGTCTCGCCGTATCTCGCTTCAGCGGTGAAGGTGCCGTCGGGCGCGAAGGTCACCGCCCCAAAGGAGAACGGCGCCTCGTCGGCGGTCGCTCGTCCCTCCCAGGTTCCGACGACGGTGTTGGACGTCGCGTTGCATCCTGCCAGCGTGGCGATTCCGATGAGGATGGTGGATGGGAGAACATGTCGCATGTTGAATTCCGGTAAGTGGTGAATCAGAGAGGAACCGGCCGATCGGGTCGGCCTGAGGGTGATCATGCCCTCTTCGGCGAATGTTCACAAGTCATCGGTCGCTTCAATCCGTCCAACGGCGAGGGGAGAGACTGATCGGTGCGTTGTGGCGATGGAATCCGGCGAGGTTCGATACCATCGGGACGCCGTCGGGGAACGTCCCGTCGCCGGAGAACGCCCTGTGAATTCAGAACCCCGTACTGGCATCGTGATCGCGGGAATTCCCGCCGTCGACATGTCGCTCTATCACCGCATCCGTTTCCTAGTTGGCGATCCTTCCGCGTGGATCAGCTGGGAGGAGGACGGCGAGCAGCGCTCCGCCTTGATGGTCAGAGATATCGAAATGGACCGTGCTCGTCGGACTGCCCGGGCGGATGAAGTCACATGCCCCTCCGAATTTGAGCCGCCCGGAGGTCTCTCGGGCGATCGAGGCATCGCAACGGCCCAGGCCACGGCGGAGTTTCTAGTTCGACACAGCATCGGCCGGGCGATCGTCCATCGGGATCTCCCGGTGCTCTTTGCAGAGTGTTTCCGCGAACGAGGAATCGACGTGGTCTGTGACCGCGACCTTGGAATTGTCGATCGGCGGTCTAAAGACGAAGAGGAGATCCAGCATCTTCGTGCCGCGCAGTTGGCGACGGAGTCGGCGATGAGACTCGCCTGCGAGACCATCGCGAGGGCAGACGTGGACGCGGCCGGCACCCTGCTTCATGAAGGGCGGATCCTCACCAGTGAAATGGTCCGCTCGATGATCGACCTCCATCTCATCGAACTGGGTTTCTCGCCTCGTCCCGCGATCGTTGCTTGCGGCCCAATGGGCGCGGACTGTCACGAGTTGGGATCCGGGCCACTGCGGACCGGGGAACCGGTGATCGTGGACATCTTTCCGCAGGACAAGAAGACGCGGTACAACGGTGATTGCACTCGGACGGTCGTGCATGGAGACATCTCGCCACGACTGGCGGCGATGCACGCCGCGGTTTCGGCGGCGAAGGCGGCGTCAGAGGCCGCGACTCGCGCTGGAGTGACGGGTCAGGCGGTGCACGAAGCGGGATTGGCCGAGATTCGAGCGCATGGGTTCGGGGTTGGCCTTCCACCGGCGGGTGGAGGCGACTACTGCGGAATGGTTCATGGAACTGGCCACGGGCTCGGGCTTGACGTGCATGAGTCGCCGCTACTCGACTTCAAGGGGCCTGAACTGATGGTCGGCGATGCGCTCACCATCGAGCCAGGGCTCTATGACGTTCGGGTGGGAGGAATCCGTCTTGAAGATCTGGTCATCGTCACCGCCGACGGTTGCGTGAATGTGAATACGCTGCCCGAAGGTCTCGACTGGCGTTGATTCTTCAACGGCTCAGCCCGCCGCGTCACGAAGCGCTTCAGCGAGTGCCTGATGAAGTCGCTCGTGATCAGGAACGGAGTCGAGTGCGGTACGAAGCGCGTCAATTCGCTGTGGTCCGCTCAGGCCCGGGTCCAGGCCGTCGATGGCCGCGTCCCCCAACTGTTCCATGGCGTTGATCACCCAGTCGAGGGTCGGGTTGTCGGGATCCGCGGGAGGGTCGATCCTCGTGCGGATCGTTCTTCCGCCGAGTGCGACGATGGGGACCATGCCGAGTCGAGTATCCGGTTCGCGGCAGACCGCGAAGACCGGGACCTCGAACTGAAGGGCGGCGATTCGCAGACGTCGCGCGTCAGCGCCGACGGCATTCGGATGGAGAAGAAACACGCCCGGTTCGGCGGATTCGATCTCCGCCGGCACATGATCGAGCATCACGACCGTGCCGTTGGCGGCATCGATCGCATCCAGGGCTCGCTGGCGACGGGCTTCCTGAAGCGGGAGGCAAGCTCGTGCGGCGAGCTCGTGGTCACCCGCTTCGAGTGCGGCGTCCAGAGCGGTGACCGCATGCCGTTCGGCGGCATACCAGGACGCCTGTTTCATGGCTTCCTCGGTCTTCTCGAGCAGGGCATCGATTCGTCGGATGTCGGCTTGGGTGGTCATGTGGGGTTGGGCCGGATCGAGTTGTTCAGGAATTCGACTTGCACGCGGTATCGAAACGACCAGCGAGTCCGGCAAGAATGATCCGCCAGTCTCTGGTCGCTTCGGGGAGTTCGTAGAGTAGGCAGTCGCAGATCGCCGATGTGTCCTCGGCGACCATCGCATCCTTCAACTTGCCGAGGCGATCCTGCAGAATGACGATGGCTTCGGAGAGTTGGACACCATCGAAGCCGACCTCGTCGGGCGAGATCTCCGCAAGCAAGAGGCCTTGCACGACGGCATCCTTGATGCTCGCCCAAGTTTCCAACGCACCCATCAACGATCGCATTCCGTCCGCGGCTTTCCCTTGCTGCAAGGCCTCGGCGGCGGTCCGCTGGACGGTATCAACCTCGGCGATCGCTTCCGCGGCCTGGAGGAAGGTTTCTCGAAGGAGTTGATCGAGTGTGGTGGTGAGCATCTGGACCTCGTCGGCCATCTCGGCAAGCTTGGCATCGGCCTGAAGGTCATCTTCCGAGAGCATCGTTCCATCCACTCGCACTTCCACCACGAGTCTGCCCGTGCGTTCCGCTTCGTCAGCGGCCGCGGCGATGGCTTCGCCGATGGATTTCGCCTGGATGTCACAGGGGGTTTCATCGAGCAGGACGCGCATGTGGTTTGTTCCGAAAGAGGGGGAAGGAGCGGTAACGTCTCATGGTCATCGACCATGGCAGGAGCGAGGTTCAGGGAATCCCGCCCTCAATCCGAGGAAATGACCTTAAATGACCTTAAGGATCAGGGGTTTCATCGGGAGGTGAACGAGCGGGGTATCGACCCGAAAAATGCAGAGGCGGAACATTCTCTCGATTCCGCCCCTCGATTCGGCGGACTTCGCGATTCTTGGGATCTGGAACCGCCTACTCTTGTTCGGCATCGACCAGCATGAACTTGATGTCCGCTTCCGCGGCGATCTTGTCGTCGACGGTGGCCTTGCAGCGGATGTGGCCGAGTCGAGCGCTGACTCTCAGGCTCAGGGCCTCGAGCACGAGTTGATCGCCCGGTCCCACCGGCTTCCGAAGTTTCACCTTGTCGAGGCTCAGGAGCACCGCGATCTTGCCGGTGTGTTCAAGCCGCTGACTGAGGAGGAGCCCTCCGAGTTGTGCCATTGCTTCGATGATCAACACGCCTGGCATGATCGGCGTTCCGGGGTAGTGGCCCTGGAAGAAATGTTCGTTCATCGTGACGTTCTTGATGCCGACCGCCCGGTGTTCGCCATCCATTTCGATCACGCGGTCCACCAGAAGCATCGGGTAGCGGTGCGGGAGCGTGCGCTGGATGGCGCGAATGTCCATCACCCGTCCGTTCTCGATGCTGAAGCGCCGATCCACGGCCGCCATCTGTTCACGAATCGCCATCCCGAGCCGGCGATTCAAGCTGTGGCCCGATCGATACGCCACCACCCTGCACCGAACCGGGCATCCCACCAGGTAGAGGTCGCCGAGCATGTCGAGGATCTTGTGCCGGACCGGCTCGTCTTCAAAGCGATATGCATTGTCGATCGGGCCTTCGTCTCCGATGACCAGCACGTCCTTGGGAGTCAGATGGCGCCCAATGCCGCGTTCCCACATCGCCTGCGCCTCTTCCTCGAGGCTGAAGGTGCGGGCGGAGGATAGGTCTCCGATGTAGTCCTGTACGGACGTGTCCCAGTTCAGGACCTGTCGCTTAATGCGACCGCCCAAGGCGTTGTAGTCGAGATCGAAGATGACTCGCATTCCGGGCGTCTTGTGAGGGATGGCGGCGATCATCGCATCTCCTTCGTCGATCACGATCGCCTCTTGCAGTTCGAAAGTTCGACGTGCCGCATCTTGTTCCGTGACGCCGACCTCGAGCAGTGGGTCCACGAAGGGTCGCGCCGAACCGTCCCCTCCGGGGAGTTCCGGGCCGTGGATTCGGATCAGAGCATTGTCGATGCCGAGGCCCGCCAGTGCGGACATGCAATGCTCGACGGTCTCGATCGTGGTTTCACCAGACTTGAGCGTCGTCCGCCGTCCCCTCGGAACCACGTTCTCTACCAGTGCGGGGATCCGAACGGGTGGATCCAGATCGATGCGCTCAAAGACGATGCCATGATCGATGCCTGCGGGTTCGATCGTGACGTGGACGGGATCACCGAGCAGGAGCCCGAGCCCTTCGACTTTGATCGGACCGCGAAGCGTGTGTTGGCGCATCGAGGCTGCTGGCGGCGAATATTCATCGCTTCCGGTCTCGGTGTTCGGTTCGGTATCGGTCTCGGGTCTGAGCATCGGTCTGTGGATTCGATTGAGGGACTCGGATCGAACTTGAATCGCCGACATGGCGATTGATGAGGTTCAGCGAGGTTCGAGCAGTCCTCGGAGTCGTTTGGACCACTCGGGCAGTCTACGGATGACGGCCCATTCCTTCATGGCGTCGCGGGCGTCCTTGGCGGGCATCCCCGCCCATGCCTCACCATCGGGGATGTCGTTCATCACACCAGATCGTCCCGCGATCTGGCAGCCGACACCGATTCGAATATGGTCGCTGAGTCCGACGCCGCCACCGATGAGCGTACCGTCTCCGACGGTTGTACTCCCGGCAATTCCCGTCAACCCGCTGATCACGACGTATTTTCCGATCTTGACGTTGTGCCCGATCTGGCACAGATTGTCGATCTTCGAGCCCTGGCCGATGATCGTCGCTCCAAACTTGCCTCGATCGATGCAGGAGTTCGCCCCGATCTCGACGTCTGCGCCGATCTTCACGTGCCCGATGTGGGGGATCTTTCGGAGGCCGACGCCTCCGGGATCGGGCCGGTATCCGAAGCCGTCGCTGCCGATCACCACTCCGGCGTGAAGGATGGATCGATCACCGACCACGCATCGTTCCCGGATGATGACTCCGGAATGCAGATGAACGTTGTCTCCAATGATCGCGTCCGAATAGATCCGGACGCCCGATTCCACGATGGTCCCCGATCCGATCCGGCATCTTGCGCCGATCACCGCGAATGGTCCAATCACGGCGTCTTCTTCGATGGTGGCGGTCGGATCGACACACGCCCCCGCGTTGATCCCGGCGGTCGGACGCTCCAGGAGGTCCGCGGTCGCAGCTTCCACGAATTCGAGCACCAGAATCATCGCCTGGTCGGCATTGGCGACACGGATCACCGCACGCCCGTTGGTCGACCAGTCGCCGAGATCGATGCCTCGTGTCGCCATTGCGATGCTCGCGCTGGAGGTCGCCCAGTGCTTGGCGTGCCGAGCATCACCGATGAAGGTGAGATCACCTTCGCCAGCGTGATCGATCGCTTCGATACCTCGGGCGACGACGCCGCCGTCACCCTCGACCTCTCCATCGACCAGAAGGGCGATTCCGTCCGCAGTGCGGATGGTGTCGACTCCGAGCCCGAATTCGCTCACCCGCCGTTTCCACCCGTGGCGTTCATGCGTGCAAGCAGGATGTCCGTGATGTCAAAGGCGCTGGAGGCGTAGATCAGTCGACGCGCCGAAATCTGCTTCTGCATCGCTTCCGCGGTCGAAGGTTCCAGTACCGGAATGGTGTCGTCGATGAGGACGAGGTCGAGGGGCGGTGTCTGTGCCTTGGCAAAGTCCTCGATCTCTGACTTGATGCGTTCGTAGACGTTCCGCATCGATTTCGCCCGTTCCGCTTCGACCTTGAGTCGTGCGAATTGCTCGATTGCTTGGTACTCGCTGATGGCGGCCTCGGCGTCCCGGCTCGTCTTGAGCCACGCTTCGCCTCCCTGCTCGAAGTTCTCCAACTCGGCCTGAAGATTTTCAATTCGGCCACGGAGCACATCGAGTTGCTTGTCGTACTTGACAGCGAACGCGTCAACTCGGGCGCCCTCGGTCTTCTGTACATCGAGGCCGTTGAAGAGTTTTTCAAGATCGATGGTCGCGACCAGTGGGGGCGCGGTCGGTGGTGCGAACATCAGTCGCGAGGCGCCGGCGAGCACCATGAAGGTGACGATTCCGGCGAGAGTGAGTCGGATGGTCGAGCGGTTCATGAGTGAAGATCTTCCAAGGGACGGGCGGTCGGGAGGCGATCAGGGCGCCACGACGGCGTTGTTCATGCGGACGATGATCTGATCCGAGATGTCGGTTATGTTCGCGGCGAAGAGAATCCGGCGACTGGTGATCTGCTGGAGCACCTGGGTCTGCAAGGGAACCTGAGTCCCTGACTGGGTACGGATTTCTCCCCCCGAGTCATCGACAAGGACCAGTGCGTAGCCTTCGGCCTCGGCGACTCGCTCGGCTTCCCGGCGAAGATTCCGGTAGATGCTCCGCCACATGAGCGACTGCTCGCGATCTACTTCGACGGCCTTCATGTTCGCCCATTGTTCGAGTCGAAGTTGCATGAGGGCGACCTCGTCACGAATATCCTGTCGCTGTTCAGGCGATGTGGCGCTCTCGCTCTCTGCGAGTCGTCGTTCCATCGCCTGCTGGCGGCTTACGCCTTCCTGCTGGATGGCGGACTTGAGCGCATCGATCCGAATCTCCCATTCCGATTTCTCGTCGATCTGGTCAAGAACCCGAGAGACTTCCACCACCGCGACCGAGGTCGGGTCGGCCTGCACGGTCGTGGGACGCGATGCGTTGACCGACATGGTGTGCACGAGAAGGACCAGGCTCACCGCGAGGGCGGTGGGGGCGGCCAGACGAGAGAGACGATGCGTCGAGGGCGAGCGATCCACGGACATGCGACGAGGCTCCTGATGGAGGTGATGCGACCTTGAGGTGAATGTTGGGAATTGTACGAAGACGAGCCGCCGAAGGGGGGATCAGGTGATCAGGAGGAGACGAGCCTCTCAGAAGGGCAGTTCGGCGCTGAAACTGAAGACCTGGGTTTCATCGTTCTCCTGCTTAAGCATCGGGAACCCGAAGTCGAAGGCGAGGGGAGCGGGGCCCAGTATCGGAAGGTAGAGGCGGAGTCCAATGCCGACCGAGACCCGGTAGTCGTCGAATCCCGGGGTATTCGTCACCGTTCCCGAGTCGACGAACATCACCCCGGCGAGACCTTCGCCAAAGAGCGGGACTTCATATTGGGCGCCCGCAAAGAAGAGCCAACTGCCGCCGATGGGTTCATAGTCGCCGGTTCCTTGCGGCTGCCCGACGGTGGTGTCGGATTTCGGGCTCACCGTACGGAATCCGAATCCGCGGAAAGTGCGGCCACCGAGATAGTACTTCTCGAAGGTGGGGGCTTCACCCTGGAAGATCCAGCCAACCTCGGTCTGAAGTTTGAGCACATGCTTGCGTCCGAGGAAGTCCTCATAGAGGGTGAGAAAACTTGCCAGCTCGGCGTTGACGCTCCAGTAATCCACGTTTCCACTGATCGGCATTGCCTTCGCGACGCCGATGTTCATGGCCGAACCCTTGCCCGGGCGGAAGGGATTGTCGACCGTGGTGCGTCGAAGCGAGGCGCTGATCCGTGCGAAAACATCCGGCCCTCGGTCGTCATACACCTCGATTGGCGTGGTTGAATCGAAGTCCGTCAGTTCCACCCGTTCTACGTTCGCAGAGATGTTTCCAACCCAGACGTCGCCCAGTCGCCGGCCAACGCTCCCACCCGCGGAGAGTCGTTCCTCGGTGTACTGGTTGTAGATGCGATTTCGGTAGAAACTGTCGAACTGCCCGGAGATATTGCTCTCGAAGAGATGCGGTTCGGTGATCGACAGCGAAAACATGCTGACTTCGGTACCCGGGGCGATCGTGATGTTGAAACTCTGGCCTGCGCCGCGGAATGCGCGGCCGCTGATCAGCTCCTCGACGCTGAGCGGGAAATCTGCGACGTCGAAGTTCGTCTGGCGAAAAGAGAATTCGCCGAAGATTCCGCTGTCGGACGCGAGGCCAGCACCGAAGTTGAAGGAACCCGTGTTTCGTTCCTTCACCTCAATGATGATGTCACGGACTCGTGGCGAGTCGTTGGTGGGCTGCTGGATCGAGACCCGCACATCATTGAAGAGCTGCGATCGATCGATCGAGACCTTCGCCCGTTCCGTGAGGGTTCCGTCAAGGGGGCGACCCGGGCGGACCTTGACCAGGCGCCGGATGACCTTGTCCTTGGTCAGAAAATTGCCTTGGATCATGATGAGACCGGCGGTGAAGGACGGTCCTTCCACGATCTGAATGATCATGTCGACTTCGGGCTGCTCCCCGACCCGGAGGTTCCGAGCGGTGACTCTCGCATCGACGAATCCCATCTGACGATACGCGTCTCGAATCCTCTCGACCGTTTTGTCCACATTGGGTCGTTCGTAGGGATCTCCCGGACGAAACGCGGCCAGCGCGAGAAGCTGCTCGTTGCTGAAGACGTCGAGGGGGGAATCGTTGCCACCGACGGAGGCGATGTCGATTCGACGGAGTCGGTACTGCCGGCCCTCATCGATCACGAATACGACCTTCGCTTCCTTGGAGTCAGGCCCAAGCAGGACTCGACTGTCCACTCGGACGTCGATCCACCCACGATCCTTGTAGAACCGGTCAAGCGTCGCGGCATCATCGATCAACCGATTCGGATCCAACTCCCCCTTTCGGAAGAAGAGAATGGCCGGCTTGGTCGAGATCTGTGAGCCCAGGATGTTCGTGGGGATGTTGCGGTTCCCGACGAATTCGATCTCCTTGATCCGGACCCGGGGCCCCTCGACGATCACGAAGATGAGGATGCCCGCATCGGTGAGTCGGGAGTCGTCCACTCGGACCTCGGCGAGGTAATGGCCTTTTCCGCGGTAGAGGTCCTTGATCCGGAGCAGAGATTGTTCGACGAGGAAGTCGTCGCGTGGACCGCCCGCGTAGAGCGGGATCTGCGCTCGAAGTTCCTGGTCCGAGACCAGCGTGTTCCCGACGGTCTGCACATCTCGGATGATGGATTGTTCGGTGACGCGGTAGACGACCTTGACGCTTCCGTCGGCTTGCAGGACGGCATCCGCGGTCACCGTCTGGAACTGGCCGAGCCGGTACAGGGTGGCGACATCGTCTCGGAGCGACTGCGCATCGAACGGCTGGCCTGAGGCGGTGCGAATATTGTTCTGCACGAGACGCATCTCGACTCGCTCAAGGCCCTTGAATTCGACCTCGGAGATCGGTCGATCCGCGAAGGTCTCGTCGTCAATGTCCTGAGCGGGAATGACAGGCGTCGCGTACGTCGGGTTCACCCCGGCCACGATCAGTGAGCCGAGAAGGATCCTCAGGACGCCCAGCCACGCCAGAAGGGTCAATCGCCCCGGAAATCTTCGATATCTGGCCCGGAGGCCGTCGTGATCGTGGAATCCGGTTCGGGACCTCTTGGCGCGCAGCTGCTCGGACTTGAGGTGCGATCCATCGTCGAAGATCAATGAGCCGGTCGGCATGAACCTCGGAGTTTACCTCGGAGGGCATGCGAACGCCCCGCCGGATCGTGGGAAGCACGTTCCGTCGGGGCGAATCGTTCATCCGGCCGCCCGCCCGATTAAGAGGGCATCGGCGGCTCGAAAATGGCTCAGATCAGAACCGAGAGCAGGAGTCCGATTCCCGCGGCGGTCATGGCCAGGCGGAACAGGACATCTCGATCGCCACGTGCGGTGGTGGTGCTCTTGTTGGACATCAGGCCTTCTCCTCGAATTGGTGGACTTTCTGAGATTCACATCCCACACGGAGAAGGTCCAATTCGATTTGACGGGATGCAAGATTGGGGGGTCAAATTTGCAGCTCCGAGGCATGGAGCGATCGTCACAGGCCGCATGATCGGAAGGGATGGAAGAGAGCACCCGTGGTGGCGAAGGACCCGGGGGACCGCTACCGTGCGGCAATGCCAGAAACCACCACTCTGACGCGTTCTCCGCTCCATAACTTCCATGTCGAGCACAAGGCGAAGATCGTCGAATACGCGGGCTGGGAACTCCCGCTTCACTACGGGTCAATCGGAGAAGAGCACCTCTGGACGCGTTCCAGCGGCAGTATTTTCGATGTCTCGCACATGGGCCGACTTCGCATTTCTGGCCGACATGCCCGGAGGTTCCTAGATCGCGTCTGTACGCGGCTGGTCCGGGGAATGCAGGAGGGGCAGTGTCGCTACGGCCTGATCTGCAATGAGACAGGCGGCTGCCTCGATGACGTCCTCGTCTACTGCTTTTCGGATGACGATTACATGGTCGTCTGCAACGGTGCGAATCGAGAGAAGATCACCACGCACTTCAACCGGGTCAAGGCGGACGAGAGCCTCGTCTTCAAGATGGTGGATGAGACGGAATCAACCTGTATGTGTGCGATCCAGGGGCCCAAAGTCATGGAGCTCCTCGGGAAGGTCTCCCGGGAGGTGCCGACGCTCAAGCGTTATCGCTTCACGGTGAAGAACGTCCTGGTCATGAAGATCATCGTCAGCAGGACCGGATACACCGGCGAGGACGGCGTCGAAGTGATTCTCGGTGCCAAATTCGCTCGTCAGGCGCTCGGAATGCTGCTCAAGGATATTGGGGTTGAAGGTGGCGTCGTCCGACCGGCGGGTCTGGGTGCCCGTGACAGCCTCCGCATGGAGGCGGGGATGCCGCTCTATGGTCATGAACTCGACGAGCAGACCGATCCGATTTCCGCCGGACTGGGATTCGCCGTCAAATTGGACAAGGGCGAGTCGGACGAACAAGAAGGACGGTTTATCGGCCAGGACGCGTTGCAGCGGATCGCCGCGAACGGACCCGAGCGAAAACTGGTCGGTCTGAAACTGGATGGTCGCCGAAGTCCTCGCCAGGGAATGTCGGTCTTCGATGGCGATCGCGTGGTGGGAACGGTCACCAGTGGCTGCCCGAGTCCGACGCTCGGACATCCGATCGGCATGGCCTACGTGCCCGCGGAGATGGCCGAGGTCGGGACCACCGTTCGAATCGACCTTGGCGGCGGAACTGACGCCGAGATCGTGAAATTACCGCTCTACAAGCGGCCCTGATCGAATCTGACGCGGGAAGACGAGCCGACGCAGCTCATCGTTCGAGGCGCGTTCTCCTGCTTTCACAAGATGGAAAAACGACGCGGGCCCGGTCGAAGACCGGGCCCGCGTTGATTCTGGTTTATCCTCTCACCGCTCGGTGATTCTGGCGGAGATCTTGCGAATCAAGATCGTTCCGGCTGCTTCTCGGTCGACTTTGTCCAACGACGCCGAGTGCTAGGTCGAAGGCCCGTTTCGTCCCGATTCTGAACGAAGCGGCCGGGCCGGTCGTCCATCATCTGCGACTGAAGACGACGCAGTGCTTCCATCTCGATCTGACGGACCCGCTCTCGCGTAAGCCCGACTTCTTGGCCGATCTCCTTCAGGGTGAGTGGAGGCTGGCCCTCGAGTCCGAATCGGAGCCGGATTACCCGGGCATCCCGTTCGTCGATCGAATCGAGAAGTTTGAGCACCATCGCGTAGTCCTCGCGATGTTCGCTCGCCGTTTCGGGCTGGCCATTGCGCGAGTCCGGGCAGATCTCCGCGAAATCAGCGGCTTCGCCGTCGATTCCGGTTGGAGCCTGATTCCCGGTCGAGACCGCCTTCAAGGCTCGCCGAATCGCCTGAACCTTGCGGTCCGGGATCTGCAACGCTTCACTCATCTCCGCGTTGCTTGGCGGTCGGCCCATTTCCTCCTCAAGTCGGGCCGAGGCATATCGCCACTTTCCGATGAGGTCGACCATATAGGCCGGGATATGGATTGGTTGGGTTGCATTCACCAGCATCCGCTTGATGGATTGCTTGATCCACCAGGAGGCATACGTGCTGAACCTGGCGCCCTGTGCGGGATCGAAGCCCTCGACCGCACGAATCAGGCCGATGTTGCCTTCTTCGATGAGATCGAGCAGCGGTAGACCGCGGTTCGCATAGTTCTTGCTGATGGCGATGACGAGACGAAGATTGGACTTGATCATCCGATCCTTGGCCTCAGGACAGCTGTCGTTGACGATTAACCACCCGAGATCCTTCTCCTGTTGTGCGGTCAGGAGTTGGAGTCCGTTGATTTCGCGCAGGTACAACTGCAGCTCTGTATGGACACCTTTTCGAGCCATGATCCCTTTACCTCTTTTTCCGAGCTCACTTCGATGCTCGTTACCTCCTCACGAATCCAAGAGGGGAGTACCCCTTGAATCAGCCGGCCCTCCCAGACCAGCACCTCCGATTGTAGGAGTGACGGATCTCGAAACAAGGGTTAACTTCGTGAGTTGATGCCAAGTCGGTGGTGAGTTCCTCTTTTGGTACCGACTTCAGGTTGCCGAAGTTCGGTGTTTCTTCTCCCTAATGAGGGTTTCGGCCAGTTCGATCACCATTCTTGACGTGGTCAATTTTTTTTGATGAGGAACGCGTTGGATCTGCTATTCCCAGGCGGAAGACTCGTCGCGGAGTGGATGACCGGTACGATCCTCACCGTCCTTGCACTTGCATCGAACCCCGATGGAGAGACCGTGAACGACGATTTGACCGGACCTTTGGACAGGTGGCCCTTCGAGCCGGATCGTTTGGTCGCTCGGATTATCGAACTCGAAGGCGATCGTCGATTGCTTCAGATCCGAGTGGAACTCGGGATCCTCCAAATGGAGCTGAGGGGGCGGCCGGACGGTGGTAAGGATCGACTGAGTTCGGTCGAGGCCATGGTGTTGAAGGAACCAGAGTTCAAGATCGATGGACCCCTCGCCGCGGAACTTCGATCCGAAGCGGTGCAGGTGCATCAGCGATACGTGGCGTTGCTTGGGCTGGAGTGCTTCGATCTCGTCGTCGAGGACACCTCTAGGAATCTTCGCATGTTTGATCTCTGCCGAGATCGCGGGTGCGATGCCGATGATCGAACTGTTCTGGAACAGTTCCGTCCGCAGGTTCTGGCGACTCGTGCCCGAGCCGCCTCGCTGATCGCGATCGGTAATCGCCAGACCAGTGTTGCCCGCGACATCATCGATGCGGCCGTCAACGACATCCGAGCGGCGTATCCGGACGGCGCCCCGGAACCCCCGGAAATCCCGATGCTCGAGGGCATGCGTGATGTGCTCCGGCTTCAACTTCCAATGAGCCAACGGCACGATCTGGAGCAGCGGCTACTGGGGGCGCTCGCGTCAGAAAATTACGAACTCGCGGCGATTCTTCGCGACGAGCTTCGACAACTCTGAAGATCAAGCCGCGATTCTGCGGCGGGCTCGATTCGGTGGTTCTCGGTGGTTCATCGTGTTCATCGTGTTCACCGTGTTCATCGTGTTCATCGTGTTCACCGTGTTCACCGTGTTCATCGTGTCGATCCGCTCACTTGCGTTCTCAGTCGGTCGAATCGACGACGAAGCGCCTCCGAGCCGAAATCCGGTCTTTCCGCGCGCAATCGGTCGATGCGGGATCCGATCCGATCGATGCTGCGTTCCAGCAGGTAGAGGATCTCCAGACGTTCGATCTCACAGCGCCACCACATGAGCTCGTCCCGACTCGTCCCCGCCGTGATGCGGGAAAGGGTGCGGATCGCGGCTTCCGCGAGGTCGGACGCACTCGGGGTTCGCTTCGAGCCTTCCGGCGTCGAGAGTCGACCGCCTTGAAGAAATGCTTGGAGCATGAGGGCGTCGGAAGTCCCAGGTCGATCAGTGAGGATCTTCTTCAGGAGCGACAATGCATCTTCGGGGCGATTCGCGGCGGCAAAGATCCATGACCACTCCAACATCGCCGTCGAATCTTCGGCCTCGATCCAGTCGCTTCCGACGGAGGCGCCAGGGGTGATCGAGATCATCCCACGAGCGACGCGGGCTGCGGTGGCGCGGTCGTCGCCATCAATTGCGGCGATGACGTTCGAGACCGCTATCTTCCGTTCCCTCTGCGCCAACCGGAGGGCGAGCGACGGATCGATCCGCTCCAATCTGGCGAGAAAGATCGCAGTTTCGGCTTCACGACCCGCCCGTTGAAGAACGGTGATGAACAGGGTGGCGACGTCGAGGCGTGATTCGGTCGGGATGTGCTCGAATTCGAGCCAGTGGGCGGCGATCTCCGCGGCGGAGGTAACGCGATCGAGTCGAAGCAAGAGGCGAACCCGTGCAAGATCCGAGGCGAGCCGCAGCGGGTTGGCAGGATCAGGGGAGATGTTCTCGTCGAAGGCTTCGAGTCGGCGAAGCATCGTCGCGTCGTCGATCCCCGGATCTCGGAGACCGGTCAGTCGGACGAGCGCCTTCTGGCCGAGTTCTGAACGGTCTTCGATCGAGGACCAGGCGTTTCGCGCCGCGTCTTCGTCGCCGTTCCGGAGCGCGCGATCACCGACGGTGATCATCCAGACGTCACGGTCGGGATGATCTGGCATGACCTCCAAGATCCGTTCCACGACCATGGCATGGTCGGTATCGCTCGATCCCGACGCCGCCAGCCGTGCCGCGATGGCGGCTCCTCGTTCTGCACTCGGATGGGAGGGGGCCTCGCGACAGAGAAGAACCATCGTTTCCATGGCGCCGGCAGAGTCGCCAGCTCGAAGCAGCAAATTCGCGAGTTCGAGTCGACCCTCCGCGACGATGTCGGCGATGCCAGTCTCGCAGGCACGCATCGCGAATCGCAACGCCGTCGTGGTATCCCCAGTAGTCGAGCCTCGAATCGAAAGTCCGAGGGCCGCAAGCGTGGGGATCGACTCGATCGGCGCCGACGGATCGACGGTATTCGCGGCGAGCATGGCCAGCCCGCGGGTGAGTCTCGGGCGATCTGCGGAGTCGGTATCGCGGGCCGCCAGGGCATCCCGCAGGGTGAGATCATTGGCTTGTGAGATCGACCGTCCGGATTGGAGGCGTGATTCGAGGAGGATTCCCGCGATCAGCAGACGATCTGCGGGCCGTCGTGGTTCCTTGATCATCGCTCCGGCGACTGCGGTGCGGTGGCCGGGATCGACTCCGCCGGCGGCGTTCAGACGCTGCATCAATTCAAATTCAATGGCATCGATGCCACTCGGCTCGGCCGCCGCTCGGACCAGCAACGTCGATGCGGAACGAGCCGGGGATTCCTCGTTGGCCGTGGCGGCCGCGATGGCAAGTACGAGGAGAGTCGGTCCGTCCAGATCACTGGTTCGCTCGATCGCATCGTCAAGTTCTTGATGGATTCGTTGGATCGCGGCAGTCGATTCGAGGACGCTCATCCGGCGGAGTCGGACGCTCAATATCTGGGCCGCGGCCTCGATCGCGGCGGCTCGGGCGAGTCGTCGGTCTCGCCCGGGGCCGTCCGAAAGGATGAGGTCGGCGAGCGAATCATCAATCAGGGTCTGGATTCGCGTGAGAACGGCTTCGGTATTGATGATGAGCGTCGGATCGAGCGGAGTCCACGACAAACGCGTTCGAATGCGAGCGGGAAGATCTTCTCGGAACGCGATCGCGGCAGCGTCGAGCCGCTGGTCGACCCGGTCGATCGGATCCTGAGCCGACCCGATCGCGGCGTCCTCGATCGCTCGTCGTTCGACAGCGGCCGAGGGCGGGTCCGAGCGAGTCGTCTCACCTCGGGCGATCACGCTGGCGAGGATCAAGGGCAGCACGATGAGGTTCGGCACCATCAACGATCTGAGCCCGCTTGAGGTGTGTCGTCCATGAAGCCCACCGAGTGATAGCCGGCCAGAACCGCGGCATTGAACGCCTCCACCGCCTCACCCCAGTCGACTCCAGAATTCGGATCGATGTGGATGGGTGTGTCGGACGGAAGAAGGCCCCCTCGGTCAAGCCGTTGTCGCTCGAGAAACTCGGCAAGATTGCTGGTTCGATCGGGCCCGGTCCAGGGACCTTCGACATGAACCCGACCGCCGCCAAGCACTTGAATCACTACCGGGGAGTCGTCGAGCTCGAATGGGTCGACCTCGCCCCGGCCTTCTCGATCGGGAAGATCCATCCGAAAGGTCTGTTCGCCCACCGCGAAACTCGTGCCGAGAAGAAAGTAGATGAGGAGTTGGAACACCACATCGATCATCGGGGTGAGGTTGAGTTCGACCTTGGGCGGATCCGTTCTCCCCCGTCGTCGCCCGGCCCGACTGCGGCTGCTCATGGTGCTGCCCCGTTCTCTTGTTCGTTCATCACGACCAGATTGACTCGAACCCCGTCCGGCCGTCCGGTTCCCCTTCCGGATCGAGCGATCGTGTCGATGACTGGCGCAACGAGGGCGTAATCCAAGCGGCGATCGGCTCGAAGGTTGACCTGGACCTCTGGCGAAATCGCGAGGCGGCGTCGTAACTCAAACTCGAGACTTCGGAGCCCGTCGGGGTCGAGCGGGTACGCCGTCTGGTCGAGCGTCACGCTTCGAGGCTCAGAGAATTCGCCGGCGGCGAGATTCACAACGATGCGTGGCGCATCATCCGCTGGACTCGATGCAGGATCGGTGGGTACCGGAAGTTCCATCGGAACCTGTTCGACGGCAGTGATTCGCGAGACGAGCACGAAGAACACGATCAGAAGGAAGGTCATGTCGATCATCGGCGTCAGATTGGCGCCGGTTTGGACGGGACGTCCGGGATCAAGTCGGGAGACGGCACTCACGAGGCCGCGTCCTCACGATCGATCTTCATCGCTTTGGTCTCGGCCTTGGTCCCCGGCCGGAATTTCTCCAGCAGGGTCTCGGCTTCAGAGATCGCCTCGGCGAGCGTCGCATCGAGGCGGCCGCGGAGGGCGGCATAGCCAGCCAGCGCCGGGATCGCGACAATCAATCCCCAGAAAGTCGTCACCAGCGCGGTGCCGATGCCGCCGGCGAGCAGTACTGGATCGGCGTTGCCGC
The DNA here is from genome assembly GCA_937919685.1 of uncultured Phycisphaera sp. Taxonomy (GTDB): domain Bacteria; phylum Planctomycetota; class Phycisphaerae; order Phycisphaerales; family SM1A02; genus UBA12014. The sequence continues at coordinate 18,484 of CALFOM010000244.1, read as the reverse complement.
CGCTCGCCACGATCGACTGGAAGGCCAGGATCATGCCGTAGACCGTGCCGAAGAGTCCGAGCATCGGGCTGACTTGGCCGATGACGTTGAGAATCTCGACCTTGCGGACACGGCGTGCGATGACCTCGGTTGCGGCCTGCTCCAAGCCTCCCTCCATCGATTGGAATCCGGACGGCGCTCGCTCAAGACCACCCAGGAGAACCGAGGCGAAGTCACTTTTCGCGGCAGGTTCCGCGAGCATTGTCATGGTTTCGCGGTATCGCCCGGCATCGAGGTACTCGCTGGCCCGGTGCATGACCTTCTCGGGCGCGATGCGGGCCCGCCGATTGGCCGAAGCGAGTTGGCCGATCAGGCCGATGCTCGCGACACTGGTCGCCATGAGGAACCAGATGACAAGGCTTCCGAGCCATTCGACGCTTCGAGCGCCGTTGGCATCCACCGAATGTGAGATGAAGAAGGCCTCCGCGAAACTCCTCGACTCGACAGCGTTCTGAGCCGTGGCGGTCGTGGTAAGGAGCAGCGTGAAGACGAACGCCAGCATGAGGTCGTGGCGAGGCGTGCGAGATTTTCGATGCGGTCGAGTCATGGGAGTTTCCATTCAGCCCCCCTCGGGCGTGATTCGAAGCGATCAAGCTGCTTCGTGTCGGGAGTCAGTCGAGACCGAGTTCGTTTCGTCCGATGAAAGCGAATCCGGTCTCGTCGGAGTCACCTGGTCCGTGTTTGCGGGCGATCTCGCGGAGCGTCCCGAGTCGGTCCTCGTCGAGCAGTTGGATGCAGCGTATGGTCGCGAGTCTGCGACCGGTCTTGTCGATGGGGTTGATCTCGTCGAGGAGCGAGAACAAGGCGTCCCGATCGATTTCGTAGACGCCCGCACCAGTGATGTCAGTACTGACGAGATAGACGACTTCGGGATCAAGCGAGAAGGCGATTCGGAGCGCCGCCGCCGGGTCGCTTCGGCCTTCCGGCGTCCGGCCCGCCAGCCACGCCGCGGCGTCGTCGATCGCTGGGGGCGTCGCTGGACGGAGTCTTCCGCGAGGCGGAAGTTCGTCGGCGTCGTCGCCCCTGAAGAGGACGAGGGAGAACGTCTGGCGGGGATCGAGTCGACGTAACGACTGCTCGATCTGATCGATGACCGCGGGGTAGGCGCCGATCATCGAGCCACTTGCATCGACGACGAACACAATGCGTCGAGCGGCTGGTGCGGCGACCCCTCCGAAAGAGATGGTGGGCAATGCGGACTCGCCCGATAGATCGAGGTCGAGGGCCGAAGAACCTGCAAGTAGGTCGTCGGCAGCGAGAAGCAGATCCGCCAAGTCGTTGGAATCAACTTTTGGGGTCGCCTCTAAGGCGGCGGGCGCCGGTCGGCTCGGCAAAGACACGACCGACCGCTCCAGCATCGTGACCGGTTCGAACATCGGCGGCGGCAAGGGGGCGGAAATGAGGTCCGGCGCCTCGTTTTCCGCCGAGTCAACGACGCTCCAGGTCACGAGAAACGCGATGGCAAGCACGAGCAGGTGGACGACCACCGAGATTGCCCAGGCCACCGGTGTGCCAGCGTGTCGCGAACCGCGGGCGCGGTCCCGAGAGGGCGTCGGATGCGACGTGATGGCTGGCTCGGTCGTCATTGCAGATGGAATCTAGCCGGGTCGTCCGGTGATCGAGGTGTGAGTTGCCAAAACGCAGGGACATGGTCCTTCGGCAGCGTTGGGAATCGTGGAGCCTCTGTTATCGATCAGTCGTCCTCTGGCTCCACATCGCTCGCGCGGGGGCTGCGGGCCTTGCGCGTGCCTTCTCCGAAGATCGCATGGTCGAGGCTGATGCCACCGGGACCGCCCAGAACGATGCTCAACGAGAGCATGAAGAGGGCAAGCTGGGCGGATGCCTTGGTGAACGCCGTGACGTCCAGGGCGAACGGGCCCGAGGCCTGGATCGCCGGCAGGCTCGTGAGGACGAAGGCGAAGCCCATCGCGACCGCGAGCCCGACCGTCCAGATCCGGCTGAACAGGCCCAGCAGAACAAGGCAGCCTCCGACCAATTCCGTGGTCGCGGCAAGCCATGCCTGGATCACGGGATAGGGAAGATTCGCGTCGTGCAGCATCACCGCGAGTCCATAGAGGCGTCTGGCCTCGAGAGGCGATTCCGCGGCGCGTCGGGCCGTCTCAGATGGCGGCGTGAGTTCCTGGCGGAAGGCCACCGGCGTTCCCGTCGCTTCCGGGGTGCCGGTGAGGGACCGGATGGTGGCGGCGGTCGGACCGCTGAATTCGACCTGATCCATGATCTTCGACCACCCCGCCGGTACAAAGACGGCGCAGAGGACGATTCTGGTGAGCAGGGGGACGAGGTGAAGGGCGGCGACTCGGCTGAATCCCATGGATGGACTCCATCGCGGGTGGTGGGGGGAAAACCGGCCGAAGCCGGGGAGAGGTTGAGGAAGGTGGTTGAATCAACTTCATCGGGTTGAGAGAGGCACATCGGCCTGTTTGATCTAATACGATACGTTCCCACGCGGGCGTGGCGGAACTGGCAGACGCGCGGGATTTAGGTTCCCGTGGGGTAAAACCCGTGCAGGTTCGATTCCTGTCGCCCGCATTCATCTTCTTCCTCTCTTCACAGCCGGCAGGCCCATGTCCATCCCTCCTGACCCTCATTCGTCCTCGACGACCCCGCCACCCGGCGCAAACGAGGATTGGAATCCCGGTCTCTGGCGGGCCATTCCGACCACCCAGCAACCGGAATATGCGGATTCGACCGCACTCGCGGCGGCGGTGGCGAGCCTTCGAAGTCTTCCGCCATTGGTGACGAGTTGGGAGATCGACCGTCTCAGGAAGCAGTTGGCCGAGGCGGCGGACGGACAGCGGTTCCTTCTTCAGGGTGGGGACTGCGCCGAGCGATTCGATGAATGCGCCTCCGAGCCGATCGCGGCTCGTTTGAAGATTCTCCTCCAGATGAGTCTCGTCCTGGCCCACGGCGGTCGGCGGCGGGTGATCCGAGTCGGTCGGTTCGCCGGCCAATATGCCAAACCACGATCGACTTCGACCGAGACGCGAAACGGTGTTGAACTCCCGAGTTACCGAGGCGACAACGTCAACGCGTCGTCCTTTGGTGCGACGGAGCGGGCGCCGGATCCCTCCCGGCTCGTGGAGGGCCATTCTAGATCAGCCCTGACGCTCAACTTCATTAGGTCGCTCATCGACGGTGGATTCGCCGACCTGCACCATCCCGAGTACTGGGATCTCGACTTCGCCAGTCATTCGCCTCGCGGGGGTGAGTATCAGGCGATGGTGGAGGCCATCGGCGAAGCATTGCGATTCATGGAGTCGCTTGCCGGGAAGCAACTCGGCGAGATGTCGCAGGTTGATTTCTTCACCAGTCATGAGGGCCTCCTTCTGGAATACGAGGAGGCCTTAACGAGGCAGGTACCGCATCGCCCCGGTTGGTGGAATCTGTCGACGCACTTTCCCTGGATCGGCTTGCGAACCGCCGATCCGGATGGCGGCCATGTGGCGTATTTCAGTGGGATTCAGAACCCGATCGGCGTGAAAGTCGGGACGGGCATGTCGGTCGATCAGGTTCTGGCCCTCGTGGAACGGCTCGATCCACATCGATCGCCGGGCCGACTGACCCTCATCCACCGTTTCGGTCGCGAAGGCATCGCGCACGGGCTTCCGCCGATACTCCGCGCGGTCGCGGAAACGGGACGAAAACCGCTCTGGGTCTGTGATCCGATGCATGGCAACACCCGGAACGTGGTACCGGAGTCTGGACCGATGGCCGGCGAGAAGGTCAAGACGCGGTCGTTCGACGACATCCTCGAGGAACTCGAACTGGCCTTCGAGATCCATGTGGAATGCGGGTCCCGGCTCGGCGGCGTTCATTTTGAACTCACCGGCGAGAATGTGATCGAGTGCACTGGGGGGGCTCGAGGGCTCGCCGATACCGATCTCGGCCACGGATACCGCTCACAGGTCGATCCACGGCTCAATTACGAGCAATCACTCGAAATGGCGATGCGGATCGCCAAACGGATGCGGGATACACAGGCTTGAGATCGTCCACGGTTCGGAGCGGTTGATCCCGCCGCTTCGGATACACTCCTCGCCCCCATGACGACCAGCGATCGACGTGTCGTACTTTCCGGCCTCGGTCCGATCACCGCAGCAGGTGTCGGAATCGAGAGCCTCTGGCAGGCCGCCTGTGAAGGCGCCTCCGCGATTTCTCGCATCGAAAGATTTGATGCGACAGGTTTCCGGAGTCGCCACGCCGGGACACTTCCCGCCGACGCCTTCAAGGTCCGTGATTCGGTCCCAAAGTCGTATCGCAAGGCGACCAAGGTGATGGCTCGCGACATTGAGTTGGCGGTGGGCGCCGCCGCCGCCGCCATCGCCGATGCAGGCTTGTTGACGAAACCCGACGAGCCGGTCGACGGCCCGACCATTCCGTCAAATCGCATGGGCTGCCACATCGGGGCCGGGTTGATCGCCGCCGATGTCGATGAATTGACACTCGCCCTCACGAAGTCGGTCGATGCGGAGGGCCGGTTCGATTACGGGCTCTGGGGAACGCAGGGGATGGGGCATCTGACGCCGCTCTGGTTGCTCAAATACCTCCCCAACATGCTCGCCTGCCACGTCACGATCATCCATGACTGTCAGGGCCCCAGCAACACGATCACCTGTGCCGAATCAAGTGCGACGCTTTCGATCGGTGAGTCGATGCGGGCGATTCAACGGGGCGGTGCGGACGCCTGTCTCTCCGGCGGCTGTGATTCAAAGGTCAATCCAATGGCCTTGCTGCGTCAGCAGTTCGCCGGACGGATTGCGAAAACGACCGATGACGACTCCGCCTTGAAGGCGATCCGACCGTATGCGGAAGACGCGGACGGAACCCTCGTCGGCGAAGGCGGCGGCATTCTGGTGGTCGAGGCGCTCGATTCCGTCCGGAAACGGGGCGGACGTATCTATGCCGAAATCTCGGGGTTCGGTGCGGCCCAGTCCTCCTGTCCCGACACCGTCGGGGCCCGATTCGCGGACGATGATCCAGGCGTGGCGCATGCCATTGCAAGTGCGATTCGCAACGCGGGGCTCGCGCCGGAAGACATTGATGCGATCGTTCCATTCGGCAGTGGCATCCGGGTGATGGATGACGCGGATCGGCGGGCGATGAAGACCGTCTTCGGTGACCGGCTCCCCACGATTCCACTGATGCTTCCGATTCCATTCTTTGGCTGTTGCGGTGCAGGCACCGGGGCCATCGCCATCGCCTTGGCGGCGAAGGCGATCGAGTCCCAACGGCTGCCGGCCCGGGTGAACGACGGTGTGACCGAGGGACTCGATGCGGCCGCAACGCCGTCCCGGGATGCCGACCTCGATGCCGTCCTCGTCTTCACCACCAGCCTCGGAGGGCAGACTGCGGCGGTCGTGCTCACTCGAGTTGGGGAGGACGATTCTTGAACCAGCGATCCGACGACGAGCGGGTGGTGATCACCGGCATGGGTTGGGTGACGCCGCTCGGGCATGATCTCGACACGGTCTGGAAACAGTTGATGGCATCCGGAAGCGGAATGGCGCCGATCACCCGTTTCGACGCCTCGACGTTTCCGACCAAGTTTGCCGCGGAGGTCCGCGACTTTGACGTCAATCAATTCTTGGACGATCCGTCCGTGCATGAACATGCCGGCCCGAACACACAGTTCGCGCTTGGCGCCGCCCGTCAGGCCTGGACGCAGGCCGGCCTCGCCGCTGGTTCCTTCGACCCGCTTCGTGCCGGGATGTACCTGGGCGCCGGGGAGGGCGTCCTAGACTTCGACAACTACGTGGCGGTCAACCTCGCAGGTTGGAACGAGGAGTCGCGACGGGTCGACGGTGATCGCTGGGTCGCGGAAGCGTTGGAGAAGATGCAGGCGTTCCGCGAGATCGAGCAGGAACCGAACATGCCCCTCGCACACCTCGGCCGTGAATTCGGAATCCGCGGCCCTGCGTACAACTGCCTGACCGCCTGTGCCGCCAGCACTCAGGCGATCGGCGAAGCGACCGACATTCTGCGTCGTGGCGATGCGGACATGATGCTCTCGGGTGGCACCCACACCATGATCCATCCGCTCGGCGTGACCGGATTCAATCGTCTCACGGCGCTGTCCGAACATGAAGGCGATCCAACGGAAGCGTCGCGGCCGTTCGATCGGACCCGAGGCGGATTCGTGATGGGCGAAGGGTCCGGGATGGTCATCCTCGAGACGCTGACGCATGCAAAGGCCCGCGGCGCCACGCCGTTGGTCGAAGTGCGGGGCTACGGATCGAGTTGCGACGCCTATCGGATCACCGACATCCAACCCGACGGCCGCGGGGCCGCCGACGCGATGCACCAGGCACTGGCGGAGGCCGGCATTGATCCTCACGCCACCGGCGCCGACGGTCGGCCGGCCGTCCACTACATCTCCGCCCACGGCACCGGGACCAAGGAGAACGACTCGATCGAGACTCGAGCGATCAAGCGAGTCTTCGGCGAGTTGGCACCGTTGATTCCGATGAGTTCGATCAAGAGCATGATGGGCCACCTCATCGCCGCGGCGGGCGCCGTGGAGTTGATCACCAGCGCCATGGCGATCCAACACGGCATGATTCCTCCCACCCGGAATCTGCACCACCCGGATCCTGACCTAGATCTCGACTACGTTCCCAATGACGCCCGAGTGGCGACGGTGGACGTGGCCTTGTCGAACAACTTCGGTTTCGGCGGTCAGAACAACACGCTGGTCATTTCCAGGTTCGAGGACTGACCGGCGGTGGAATGCACCCGGCCCGATGGTCGACGCTGGCCGCTTCGCCGCCTCGCCTCTTTCGTGCTTCCCGCGCTGGTCGTGATCACCATCCTCTCTTTGGCCGGCCCCTTCTGGTGGCGACTCACACCCGACGGTGGATCCCTCAAGCAGCAGGGCAATGACATCGAACAGCGCGTGGTGAGTCGCCTCACCAAGGTCCGTGACTCCGAGGAACCTTGGGGCTTCGTGATCGAGGACGACATCGCCAACGTCTGGCTAGCGACCCGGCTGATTCCTTGGCTCGAGCATGACGGTGATCTGGAGTTTCCGGACGGCTGGACCGATCCGCGGATCCGGTTCGGAACCGACGTAATTCAAATCGGCGTCAGATCTCCGTGGCATTCGGTCGTGGTGATCGATCTCCGACCTCGGCTCGAACTTGAATCGGTGATTTTCGAACTGGTCGGAATATCGATCGGCTGGATACCGGTGCCGCTGGCGATGGGTGCTTCGATGGTCCCGGAGTTCGGAACGAGCGATGGCCACGGCCCCGAGGTCTCGATGGACGGTCTTTCCGTTCCTCGGACTTTCGATCTTGCGGACGGGCGTCGAGTGCGAATTGAGGATCTTGAGGTCGCTTCGGGCGAGTTGGGACTCCGGTTCCGGACCCTCCGCTGACGACGAGGGGCTCCGGAGACATATAGACGAATCGAACGATCTTCCCGAACGAAGCGGTCAGACGACGCGATTCGAGGTGTTCCGGGATGATGGCCTCGACGTTGGTGCGCCGCCGTTTTCAAGACCAGTTCCTTCTTTGAGGGTTTTTCGATGACCCAACAGCCCTCGCCGATACCCTTGGGAACGAGCGAGCCGCTGAATGTTGCCGCACGGTTGCTGCTTGATCGGGAGCCGGACGAGCTCGGAGAGATCGATCTCTCGAAGATCGTGGTCGTCACCCCTGGTGGCCGGGCGGGGCGGCAGTTCCTGCTTTCGCTTGAAGAAGAGTCGGCCAGCTTGGGTTTACGGTTCGTCCCACCACGGGTGGTGACTCCGAGCGAACTCGTCTTCACGGTTCGAGGCCTCCCCGACACGCCGGTGGTCGACGATGTCGCCTTACGGGCGGCGATGGCGTCAATTCTCGATTCGGAAGCCCCGGAGGTCGTCGGTGGCATTATCGCCGCGGGCGCCGAAATCCTCGAACGCTTGTCAGTCGCCGATTCCATTCTGGCGGCGGATCGTTCCATTTCCGCGGCGGGGGTCTCCTGGTCGGAGATGGCCGAGATCGCCGCGAACATCGGTGGCGATTCCGAGCGATACCTCCGAATCGGTGGCGTCCTGGCACTGACGGAAAATCGGCTCGCGGAGATCGGACGTTGCAGCAAGGAGATGGCCAAACGTGCGGTGCTCGCGGCATCGGCCGGCGACCCCATCAACCCGATCGACCCCAGCAACCCGATCAAACCGATTGACGAAGTCGTCCTGCTCGGCGTGGTCGATCTCTCGAAACGTGACGAGTCGGCGCTTGGCGGGGTGACGTGTCGAGTCATGGTGATCGCGGATCAGGCCGCAGGTCGATTCGATGCGTTCGGAAGACTTGTGCCGGAAGCTTGGATCAAGAACCCGCCGGTGATTCCGCTGGCGTCATTGCAGGTTGAGGACAAGCCCATCGACGAGGCGGAAGCAGTGGTCGAGATGCTGGCGGAGCCATCCTTACGGGCCTCGGGATCCGCGGCGCTGGATCCGGATTCACTGGCGATCGTGGTCGCGGACGAGACATCGGCGGAATCATTCCGTCGCGAGTTGGAAGCCGCGGGCGTACGGACGCACCTTGCCGGAGGACGGCTCATCGGCCGAATGGCGATCGCCCGGACGCTCGGCGTGCTCGCGGACTTTCTCGAACGCCGAGACTCCAACGCGTTCGGTCGTCTGCTCGGTGATCCGTCGTTCGCAGTCGCGGTCGATCGACGGCTCGATGGTGCGAATGTCGCAGCGGCCTGGTCGTCCTGGACGGAGCGGAACATGCCGCGATCGCTGGTCGTCGGCTGGCCCGGTGATCCCGGTGATCCCGTGGACACCCCGCACCAGCGGGACGAGGAATCTCGCGTCGTTCTGATCGCCGCCGACGCGATCGTGACCGAACTGCTCGGACCGCTGCACTCGACGTCCGTCATGTCGCTCGACGTCGCCATCGCGGCCGTTCTCGACCTTCTTCGACGACTCGATGAAGAAGCGAAAAACAATCTCTGGCCTGAGGAGATACTCACGCGGGTGCACGATGCGGCGTGCGAACTTGCATCGACGCCGGCCGAAATCCAGCACGAAGTGCTCGCCGCCGACGGGGTCCGACTGCTTCTCGAGGCGATCGCCCGGGTCCGGGTTCCCGATCCACCCGAGGCGGGGGCAATCGAGACGATCGGTTGGCTCGAGGCGCCGTTTGATCCAGCCTCCCGGGTGATCGTGACCGGCTGTCACGATGCGGTGCTGCCCGGCCGATTCGTGGATCCGATCCTTCCCGACCGGTTGCGGTCGGCGGCGGGCATCGAAGATGAACAACGAAGGCACGCCCGGGATCTCTGGGTGTTGTCGACGATTCTCGGGCGTGATCCGGAGGCAAGGTTCATCGTTCCCCGTCGAGATTCACGGGGCGAACCCCGGGTGCCCTCGCGGTTGATCTTCGGTGATCACGGGACCTCGCTCGCCCGTCGTGTGGTGCAGGTCTTCGCGCCACCCCGCGTCCGGGCCCGCTGCGGCAACGCCGTCTCTCGTTTCGGTCGACCCCGTCCAGCGGCCATCGACGGCGCGACTGGGCCCGCAGCGCTCGATCGTCTCTCGGTCACGGGGTTTAAGAACTACCTCGTCTCGCCATATCGCTTCTGGCTCCGGACGATCCTCGGGCTCAAGGCCCCCGACCCCGTCGGCGCGGAACTCGACGCGCGGCTTTTCGGCATTGCACTGCACGAAGCCGTGGAGGTGTTCGGACTCGAGGAGATTCAACGACAGGGCCGCGGTGAGCCGCACCGCACCGACCCCGAGGAAATTCGTGACAGCCTGGTCACGGCGATGTCTGCCGGAATCGATCGACTCTGCGGGCCGAATCGCGGTGCGGGGCTTCGCCTGCAGAAGCGGATCCTCGAAGCAAGGCTGGAGCATGTCGCCTTGCAGCAGGCGCGGCTGGCCTCGGATGGCTGGCGAATTCATGCCGTCGAGGAGAAGCTCGACGCGATGCTCGACATTCCCGGGGATCTGCCGATGCGGGTCACGGGGCGAATCGATCGCATCGATCATCATCCGGACCTCGGATGGCGACTGATCGACTTCAAGTCTTCGGATTCCGGTACGACGCCGGACAAAGCACACCGAAGCAAGGACCGTTGGATCGATCTGCAGTTACCCCTGTATCGGGGGCTCCATGCGGACCAGCTTCCCGAGAAGCCCGCGGCGTCCGACATCGCCACCGGGTACTTCCTCGTAGGAGCCGATCCCGCGAAGATCGGATTCACGCCATCGAAGCGCATCGACGAGTTCCAACAGGATGCGATGGACGCTGCGGTCGAAGTGGTTCGGGACATTCGCGCGGGTCACTTCGATTATCTCGGCGATGCGCCATGGGAGGGCGATCCGGTCGCGTTAGTCCAGCGAACCCAGACGCTCGGCGTCGACGACGAAGGGGGGGAAGACGAATGACCACGGAAGACCCGAGCGGGGAACTGGTATTCGTGCCTGATCCCGAATTCGATTCCAAGCCACCCGATTCGGTGATCGGCCTCCGCCACCTCCGCATCAAGGCGTCGGCGGGAACCGGAAAGACATTCCGACTCGCCGGGCGGTTTCTCGATCTCGTCGATCGCGGGGTCGATCCAAAGACGATCCTCGCCACCACGTTCACCCGCGCCGCGGCAGGCGAGATTCGCGATCGGGTCTTCTGCGATGCCGCTCGATTGGTCTTGGACAAGTCCAATCGAGACAAGGCAATTCGCGACCGTCGATTCGCCAGATCTTCGATGACCGATGCGGAGGCGACCCGACTGCTCGAACGCCTGATCGACGATCTTCCGGCGCTTCAGATCCGCACCCTGGACAGCGTGTTCGCCTCGATCGCAGCAGGGCTCGGTCCAGGTTCGGGTGTTCCACATGCCGCCCGTCTGGTGGAAGCCGACGAATCGGCCGAGTTGCTTCGCCGGGCGATCGATCACGCGATCGACGAATCCGACGAGGAGACGATGCTTGCGACGCTGGAGACCCTCGGCCGCCGTGGGACCAAGGTCACCATTGTGCCGGTCGTGGAACGGGCTGTCGCCAAACTCTTGACGCTGCACGAGGAGTCGACGGCCGGCGCCTGGACATGGCCGGCCCCGGAGCGGGACAAAGACGCGATCGCCGCGATTCGCGATCGTCTGCTGGATGAGTCCTTCTTGACCCCGTTCGGAAAGCGATTGTCTGGAGTCCTTCGCAAGCTCGGGCATCGCACCGATGCCGTCCTTCAACACGATGGCGCGGGTTGGATCGAGATCGGCGGCTCTTCGCTCGTGAAGATCGCCGATACCGGCGGGAGCTACTACAAAAAAGAACTCCCGCCGCCGGTCGTGGAAATCCTGACCCAACTCGCCGGACACGCCGCGGATGGCAATCTTCGCAACCTCTCGAAACGCACCGCCTGCATTCGTGATCTGCTCGTTCGGATCGGACCTTGGCGTGCAGCGATCAAGCGGCGTCGGCGGCTGGCCGAGTTCGATGACTTTGCGAGAGCACTCGACCCGCTTCGGGGTGGCGTCGGGGCCGGAGCGCTCGAGGAACTCTGGTATCGGATCGATGCACGGATCGAGCATCTTCTGCTGGATGAGTTTCAGGACACCTCGGCGACCCAGTGGCGGGCGATGCGGCCGATCGCCGGCGAAATCGCCAGCGTCGCCGACGGGAGTCGATCGCTCTTCGTCGTCGGAGACGTCAAGCAATCGATCTACGGATGGCGAGGCGGTGATCCACGAATCCTTGAACAACTCGAGTCGGTCATCAGTGAGGGGACGATGGAATTCGTCGAAGAAACACTCGAACGTTCATTCCGGTCGAGTCCGGCGGTCATCGAACTGGTCAACGCCGTGTTTGAAGATGTGGCGGGTAACGCGGCGATTCATGCCGATTCGAGTGAGGCTGCGAAATCGTTCGGTGGCCTCTTCAAGACGCACGAGACCGCGCTCGAAGATCTGCCGGGATTCGCGGTGGTCGAAAGACTTCCGTTGCCCGACGACGACGAGACCAAGGATGCAATACTCGCCCGTTGTGCGGCAGAGGCTGCGGCGCGGCTCGTCGGTCGTCATGGCCTCGAGGAACCCGATGGTCGCCCGACCGTCGCAGTCCTGGTGCGGAGCAACAAGCGAATCGGTCCGATCGTCGAGGCGTTGCGGGCCTGCGGAATTCCCGCGACCGGTCGAGGTGGGGGTTCGCTGCTCGATGCCGAAGCATCGGTGATCATGATCCAGGCGATGCGGCTGGCGGGCGATACCAGAGACTCATTGGCGGCCGACGACATCGCACGATCGCCACTGGGCGCTTTGTTGAACGTCGCACCTCCCGCGGCCCACCGTCGACTCGATGCCGAGGCCCGAGGTCGCCTGGCCAGTCTCTTGCGTCATCGGTTTGCGGAGTTCGGGGTGGCGCCGGTGATCGACGAGTGGCGTCGAGGGCTCGAGCCGATGTTGACCGCCCGCGAGGCGGTTCGCCTCCGTCAACTCGTGGAGTCGATCGAATCGCTGGAGGCCGACCCATCGGTGCCACGGGGGCCGGGCGAACTGGCTCGCATCGTCCGAACGTTGGCGGTAGAGGACCCAGGTGGTGATGGCGTCGTGGTGATGAATATCCATCAGTCAAAGGGACTGGAATTTCGGGGGTTGGTGGTGACGGATCTCGCCGGGAGACTCTGCCACCAAACAGACATCGCGAGCGGAACGCCGTCGAAGCCGACCTTGCCGGTGCCGCAGGTGTCGAGTTGGTATGCCGAAGAGGCTCGTCCCGCGGAAGTCGAGCAAGTGCATCAGGAGACCACCGATCGGGCGGTGCTGGAGTCGGTGTGCGGTTTGTACGTCGCGCTGACGAGGGCGGCTCGGGATCTGGTGGTGCAGGTCCCTGCGGCCACGATCAAGAAAGACGGGGAGGAATCGAAGACGAGTCTTGGTTCCGCGGCGGGCATCGTCCGCGAAGCCTTGCAGATTGAAGGGCCGGGCGACCAAGACGATGTGATGGAAATGTCCGCGGTGGAGGTCTGGCGAGCGGGTGCATCGACTTCGGAGGTCGAGGATCTGCCCGCGAGCGTCGATCGAGGCCGTGTCGAACGCCCGTCGATCAAGGTCGCGGATCGAGCGCTGCGACGACGAGCGGTTTCGATGCGTCCGCCCTCATCCTCCCGCAAGGAAGATCGGGGTCGCCTCTTCGAGTTGCGAGATGCCGGCGCGGCAGACCGGGGGACCGCGATTCACGTCTGCTTTGAAGCCATTGAATGGGCGGCAGACCTCGGTCGAGTCGGTGACGCCGTGCTTGATGAGTGCATTCGCCGGGCGGTCCCCGGCCGATCGGCGGAATGGCGGACGGATCGCATCAGGGCATTTCGAGCCGCCTGTGAACTACCGTCGATAATCGAAGTTCTGACGGGTCCGAAGCCCGGACAAGTGGTTCGACGAGAACGACGTTTCGTGATCTCCGGGCCGCAGGGTGTCCAACAGGGGTCGATCGACCGGTTGATCCTCGAGACTCAACCGGGTGCTGGCGGGGAATCTTCACGCCGCGTGGTGGGAGCGAGGATCATCGATTTCAAGACCGATCGGGTCGAATCCGGCTCGGTGGTCCCATCCGAGGTCCTTCTCGAACGGCACCGCCTCCAACTTGAAGGCTATCGCGGCGCGATCGCCCGGTCCTACGGCATTGCTTCCTCCTCCATCTCTGCGGCGATCGTCGCGGTGGACGCGGGGTTGGTGGTGGAACTTCCGAGCGAAGGAATGGGCTGACGATCGCCCGAGACCATGCGAGGACGGCACATCGGTCGTCGGTTTGACCCGTCGAAGCCCTTGATCCGGAGCCATTGATCCGGAGATGAGCGTTCCTTCCCCTAAGGATTCAGGCGTTCAACACGAGCCGTCGAACGGTCCTCCTGATACCATCCGGGGCCGTTTTAGGCCGTCCTGCCACGCCCGGAATCCACCATGCCCTCGATCTCCATCAACGGCCAGTCATTCGACTTCGAGCCGGGTGAGACCATCCTGCAGATCTCGCTTCGGAACGAAGTCGAGATTCCCCATTACTGCTACCACCCCGGTCTCTCGATCGCGGCCAACTGCCGGATCTGTCTCGCAGAGATCTGGGCGCCGAACCCCCGCAACGACCACAAACTCGAACCCTGGCCGAAGCTCGTGCCGACCTGTCAGCAGACCGCGTCCGACGGCATGGTGGTGCATACCGACAGTCCGAAGTCGGTGGCCAACCAGAAGCAGGTCATGGAATTGCTTCTGATCAATCATCCCGTCGACTGTCCGGTCTGCGATCAGGCGGGTGAGTGCCATCTGCAGGATTACTCCTATCAGTATGGCCGTGGTGAGAGCAGATTCCGCGAGGACAAAAACAAGCAACCGAAGAAGAGCGTCGGTCCCAATGTGCTTCTGTACAGCGACCGCTGCATCATGTGCACTCGATGCGTGCGTTTCACTCGCGAAGTAACCGGAACCGGCGAGTTGATGGTGGATGGCCGTGGTTCGACTGGGCAGATCAACATCTTCCCGGGGATGGCGCTCGACAACGAACTGGCGTCCAATGTCATCGACATTTGCCCGGTCGGCGCGTTGCTGGACAAGGACTTCCTTTTCAAGCAGCGAGTGTGGTTCCTCACCAAGACCGCGTCGATCGACGGAATCACCTCGAGCGGCGACAACATCTGGGTCGAGCACAACGAAGGCGTCGTCCATCGCATCAAACCTCGGGAGAATCCCGAGGTCAACAAGTGGTGGATCACCGACGAGGTTCGATACGGATGGAAATTCGTCCACGATGAGGGGCGACTGCGAATGCCTGCGGTTCGAGGTCTGGATGCGTTCGATCACAATCGAGCGGGCGATGCATGGCGTGATTCGATCGCCACCGCCAACCAGACGCTCGAAGTCGCCGCGGGGCAGGGTCGGCTCGGGGTGCTCGTGAGTCCGATGCTCTCCTGCGAAGACGCCTATCTGCTTGCTCAATGGGTGCGGTCGATCGACCCGGGCGTGGTCTTCGGTGTCGGTCCGGTTCCCATCGACGGCGAAGACCGGGTGTACAGCGGGTTCATCGTTCGAGCGGAGAAGGCGCCAAATGCACGCGGCGTACGCCGGGTACTCGCCGGACTCTGTGGTGGTGACGAGGGAGCGATTCTCGATGCGGACGCATTCCGATCACAGTCGTCGGCAGGCCAGTTCGCCGCCACCGTGATCACCGGCAATTATCCCAGCGAATGGGTGACTGCAGAATGGGCCGAGGCGATCGCGTCGAAGCCCTTTGTGCTTATCGACACGCTCCCCAGTCGTCTGACGGAGGCCGCCGCGGTTCTCCTTCCCAGTGCGACTTGGATGGAGAAAGCTGGTTCATTCCAGAATGCCGCGGATCAATTGCAGGCTTTCGAGCGGGCCATCACGCCCATCGACTACTGCAAGAGCGAGTCGCAGATGGCGATTGATCTCCTGGCGAACCGGGAGGGCCGAGCCAGCGTAAAATTCGATCCCGAACAGACTCGAGCCGAGATCTCCACGCTTTTCGGATTGAGCGGTTTCAGGAATGAGATCATCCGCCCGGAGGCCAAGGTCTCCATCGAGAGCGACATGGTGGTCGTCGATCTCTGAGTTTGTGTGATCTCCGTATCGCAGCAGTTCGGGTCGAGCCGGGGCCGTCTTGGGCAGGCCCGAGGCCGTTCTTGCCGGATGCCACGACGATCTGAAAACCCTGATCGGGATCACGTCCGGTGGGATTTTCGACAACGGCTGAAAGACAATGATTGTTTGACGATTCTGTCTCGCATCGTGGCCGAGGGTGTTTCGGCGGATCGAGACTCCGGGGAATCCAAACAAGGCGGTGATCGATGAAGGTCAATCATGACTCTTCGGTGGAATCGGTTTGCAGGGCATTCCGCATTATTTACGGGATGGATCTCCTTCTTTTCTGTGCGCGAAGTGGCCAGCGGCTGGGGAGCGATGATCTCCTCGGGCGGGCCGCCGGAGCCCATCCGGGCTTGGGCACCTGCTTGGCGCTACACGACGGCATGACTGGACTGGAGGCGGTCGTGCTCTTCCGCGTGGTGCTCGGAATTCGAGCCGATCTGATTCGAATCCGCCGGAAGCAGGTCGTTGCGTAGGCACGGTTCTCCCGACGTGCATCTCCCCCCGACGAATGAAATGCCGGCATCGGTCCGCTAGAATCGGGCCTTCCCCATCTGTGGCCCTTCGGCAGGAGTAGGTTCGTCGGAACTTCGCTCGTGATCCGATTCTGGGAGTGATGCCGGCATGAGTTCCCCGCGTCCGAGACAATTCGCCAAGACCGTCGGCAAGACCGCCGGTCCGGACCCGATTCTCCGCGACGCGGCATCAGACGCCATGTTGCTCGCGATCGATGGGCTCGCCTCCGTGCAGCGGGAGGATGGACACTGGTGCGGTGAACTTGAGGGCGACTCGATTCTGCAGAGCGAGTACCTCCTCATGAAGTGGATCCTCCAGCAAGAGACGAGCCCGCTCGTGGATGGTCGCGATCCCGGAACCCTCGAGCGGATTCTGGCGACGCTGCGAGCACAGCAGCAATCGGACGGGGGTTGGGGGCAGTTCCCCGGAGCCGGAGCCGGAGCCGATCTCAGTGCCACCGTGAAGGCGTACTTCGTCCTCAAACTCTACGGAGATGATCCAGAAGCGCCGCACATGCGTCAGGCCCGCGAGTTGATCCTGGGTCTGGGCGGCGCGGAGCGGGTGAACACGTTTACGAACTTTTTTCTTGCGTGCCTAGGCCAAGTCTCCTGGAACGCCGTCCCTTCCATTCCACCCGAGATCGTGCTTCTTCCGCGATGGTCGTACTTCCATCTCGACAAGGTCTCAGCGTGGACCCGCACCATGATCCTCCCGTTGTCGCTGGTGGTGACGCTTCGGCCGGTTCGGCGGATCGATCCGGAACGGGGAATCGACGAACTTTTCCGTTCCGAAGGTGATCGGCATCGATTACTCATGCGGGAAGACGTGCCTCGAGGGTGGCGTCTGTTCTTCGCGTTCGTCGACCGGGGACTAAAAATGCTTCATCGGATCGGTGGTTCGCCCTGGCGGCGTCGATCGATCGATCGGGCCTTTTCCTGGATCGAGGACCGAGCTGGTCAGGACGGGATCGCCGCGACCGACGGGGTGGGCGCGATCTTCCCGTCGATGGTCTATTGGCAGATCGTCTTGAAGGCGATGGGATACGAGCGAGATCACGATCTTGTCGTGCGAGCGGAACGAGAACTCGATGCCCTCATGCTCGAAGATGGGGATTCAGGCGACGAGACGGGGCCGATTCGGCTGCAACCATGCTTCAGTCCGGTCTGGGATACGGGGATCGCGCTCTACGCCCTCGCAGACTGCGGTCTAGATCACGCCGACGAGGTGTGCGCTGCGGCGGCGAAATGGCTTCGGAGCAAAGAATGTCGTTTTCAGGGCGACTGGATCAAGAACGTCCGTGGGGAAGTTCCATTCAGCGGCTGGTACTTCGAGTATCACAACTCGTGGTATCCGGATGTTGATGACACCGCGATGGTGGCCATGGCCTTGCAGCGATGTGGTGGCGCGTCGGATCGAGCCGCCGGCGCCCGGGGCATCGCGTGGATGCGAGCGATGCAAAACGAAGACGGGGGATGGGCCGCCTTCGATCGGACCAAGGATCGGCCGATTCTCGAGTACGTTCCGTTCGCCGACCACAACGCCATGCAGGACCCATCCTGTCCGGACATCACCGGCAGGGTTTTGGAATCGCTCTCATGGCACGGACTCCGCAATACCGATCCGACGGTTCAAAGCGCCATCAACTACGTGCGACGATGTCAGGAACCTGAAGGGTGCTGGTTCGGCCGATGGGGGGTCAACTACATCTACGGAACCTGGCAGAGCGTCATCGGTCCGATCCGGTGTGGCGAGAGCCCACGCCAACCCTGGATCCAAGCGGCCGCCACTTGGTTGAAGTCGATTCAGCAACCCGATGGTTCTTTCGGGGAGAGCGCCAGAAGTTATGAGGATCGAGCATGGATGGGCCGCGGACCGAGTACCGCCAGTCAGACCGCGTGGGCGGCGATGACCCTGCAGGAGATTTGTGGAGCCGACGATCCTGATCTTGCCCGCGCGATCAAGTGGTTGTGCGACACGCAATTGGATTCCGATGCCGCGTCTGATCCACTTCGGAATCCCGACGGCGACCCGGCGGGCAGTTGGCGAGAAACCGAATTCACCGGTACAGGTTTTCCGAAGGTCTTTTACCTTCGGTATCACCTTTACCGACACACGTTTCCCTTGATGGCGCTCGGGCGCTGGCTGCGGGGAAATGACGTCGATACCGCCGCGCTGGTTCGATCGGCGAAGGTGGAATCGCCCGTTAACGTCTGAGGTCTACCGGCTCAAGCGGACATGATTGATGCACCGGTCGCGATGCCCGCGAACTCGACCGCCAGCTCGGCGGTGATTCCCTGAAGGTCGCTGGTGGGATCAACTTCCACGACGT
>CALFOM010000243.1 GCA_937919685.1 uncultured Phycisphaera sp. | reverse complement strand
TGCGATTCACTGCGACCGAATGGTCCGCGTTCGAGTCTGCATGGTCAGAATCGATCGGACCTGCCCATTGATGACCCGTTGCCGGTCATCCAGTTGCCGAATGGCCACAGAAGGGCCTGAACCGGAGCACGGTTCACCACCAAGAAGGTTGTTGTTTCGTCCGAAACCGGCCCACAGACCCGTGATTCCGGTCTCGACGGCAAGCATCCGTTGTTGGACCGACGGAAACACCAGGACGGCCGAGGTCGGATCGATGGCCCTCATGACGTCCGTGGCGGGAGTGTCAGTCTTCTGGGCCTGACAGCCTCCCAAAACGACACTACTCAAGAGTGAAACCCGTCCGAGATTGAGGAGATGGCGATAGAACATGGCTGAGCGCCAAGTATCTGCGATAAAAGAACTTAGGCCAATAAATTCCTCCATCCCAAGGGAAGAATCTGCCCCTTGACGTCGGTTCTCGGACCAAGAAACGCCCCTCCCCCTCCGTCTTTTCAGGAGGAGCGGAGCCGATCGATGATGGCGGTCGAGCCGAGACCAGGCCGGTGCGCCAGGATGTCGATCTCGATTCCCAGTCGCTTCAGCAGATCGAACTCCGCGATCTCCGTCGCGTGGTAGTCGCCGCCCTTCACGTACACGTTTGGCGCGACGGACTCGATCAGATGATCTGCGGTCGATTCCTCGAACACCACGAGATAGTCGATCGACTCAAATTCGGAGAGCACCTCCAGCCGTTCCGCTTCGTTGAAGATCGGTCTCTCCGGCCCCTTGAGCGCCCGCACCGAAGCGTCGGCGTTGATTCCGACCACCAGCACGTCGCCTTGCTGACGCGCTTCTTTGAGGTACGCGACATGCCCCGCGTGAATGACATCGAAGCAGCCGTTGGTGAGCACGATGCGTCTCCCATCGCGGCGCAGGACCTCCAACTCGATCAGCAGATGCTCAAGTTTTCGGACTTTTCCGCGTCCTGCGGCGCTCGCCAGCAACGCCGCTCTTCTTAGGTCGGCAAGCGGAACCACTTGCGCTCCGGTCAACCCGACTTCGATTCCCGCCGCAAGATTCGCGAGACGCACACCCTCGACACCACACAAGCCGTGCGCCCAGGCGACCGCCAACGCTGCCAGAACCATGTCGCCTGCTCCCGTGACGTCGTAGACCGACTTCGCCTCGGTCGGGAGATGCGTGCATCCTTCCTCGGTGGCCAGCATGGCGCCATCCCGATCCAACGTCAGGACCACGACATCGAATCCATGCCTCTCACGAAGTCCGTTGGCGATCCCGACCGCCGCGGCAAGATCCGTCGTCAAACCGCCCGGACGATTCATCGCCAGTTCGGCTTCACTGCGATTCGGCGTGATCAGGCTGGCACCGGCGTATCGCGAGTAGTCTCCGATCGCGGCAGGATCGACCAAGAGCGGGATCCCGCGAGCGCGGCATCGTTCCACCAGCGCCAGGCACAGCGCCGGCGGACAGGCTCCCTTGTCGTAGTCCTCAAGGCAGACACAATCGACGTCATCGATTCGGGCATCGATTGATTCCAGAAGTCGAACGATCATGTCGTCGGATGCCGGCTTCCGAGACTCCACGTCGAGCCTGAACATCTTCTGAGGATGCCGGTGTTGCGCCAGCCCGACCAGACTTCGCTTGACGGTGGTCGGCCGACTCGAGTCGATCACGATGCCCCCCGTCTCGCAACCCGCCGAATCGAGCGCGGCAACAAGGTGCCGCCCGGCCTCGTCGTCACCAACCAGACCGACGACCGAGACTTCAGCCTCGAGCCCTCGAAGGCAGGTCGCAACGTTGCCCGTTCCACCGGGACGGCGATCGATGGCCGACTCGCCGTCGATCGAGAGCACAGGAACCGGCGCATCCGGACTCAGCCTCTCGGCGGCACCCCGGATCATCTCGTCAAGCATGAGATCACCGACCAGCAGAAGCCGCCCGCCTTTCAGACGAGCGACGGCCTCAACGAACTTGACGCCAGGATCGGTGGCGGTGTTGTAGATGGGGTCGGTCACGGCTTAGGAAGAATATCACCCCGGAACCGAAGGCGATGCCTCGAGCACCTCGTCGATGCGTTCGCGGAAGTCCTTCTCACCCTCGAGAAACTCGATTTCCACCATCGGTACGAGGACGGGAAGCCCGTCAAGGCTCCTCGAATGCAGCCGGAGCTTGACCCAGTCCTTGAAGGTCGTGATGACGGCATCCGCCCCCGCCGCCCGTGCGGCGACGACCAGACGCGATACGCTCGCAGCGTCATACGCCGCGTGATCTCGAGCGGGCTCGTCGTGAACGATCTCGCTCCCTGCGGCCTCGACGGCGTCTCGTATGGAAGCTGGGTTTCCGACTCCGAACAACGTCGCCAGACGTCGGCCTCGCAACTGTTCGATCGCGAGCTCCGCCTTTTTCCCATCACGATATTCCAAGACACTCGTCCAGCGATGCCGGGTCCACGCCAGTGGTGGGCGACCGTGGTGATGCTCGATCAGATCGGACAAGGCCCGATCGACGCCGGTCGACCGCGTGACGATCACCACGTCCGCTCGCCGCAATGCACTGCACGGCTCTCGCCGGGGTCCCGCCGGGAGCATCGGACGGTCGAGACCGGACCTCGACGCGTCGATCAGCACCACGTCGAGGTCGCGATGAACACGGCGATGTTGAAATCCATCGTCGAGCACAAGGAGTTCCGGCGGCGGCTCGATCTGCGCGACGGAAGCGACGCGGTCTGCGCCGATGGCGATTGGAACCCCCTCGAGTCGTTCCTCGTATTCCGCGGCCTCGTCGGAGAAACCAGTCGCCGCGGCGCGATAACCACGAAGCGCGATGGCCGGTCGTCTTCCCGCGTCTTGGATTCGTCCCGCGATCCATCGGCACATCGGCGTCTTTCCCGTACCTCCAGCGGTGAGATTCCCCACCGAGATCACCGGCATGCCGAGATGAACGACGCCCCGCCCGGCGTCGAATCGGCGGCGACGCAAATGCACGACTGCCTCGAAGCAAAAACTCGCCGGTCTCAGCAGGATCGAAGCCCATCGTGGTGGCTCATGCATTCGGCGGTTCCTTTCTGGCATCATCCTCGCCGGACCGTTCCATGGCCGCGCGAAGGCGGATCGTGCTCCGAACCAAACGGCGATCGACGCTTTTCTGATGAAGGCGGATCGAAACAAAGGCATCGACGAACGCGGACAAAATGAGGATGAACAGAGTGATCATCACGATCGCCCAGACGGAAACGTAAGAGATCGGCCGAACATCGGCGTCGATCCAACCGGTTGCCGCCAAGGTCGCGATCATCGCGATACTGGCCATCAGAAGGCTGACCCGTCGGATCCGACGTCGAATCGGAAGGACGGATGCGCGGCCCAGTCTACGCCAGTACCAGATTCCCACAAACAGAAGAGGCGCCGCGATCACCTCCGCCACCGGGGCGGGAATGTGCGTTCGCGCCAGACTCAGAAAAGGACTGATCGGAAGATCCTCGACCGCGACGATCGATCCGAAAACATCAGGCGGAGCGATCATCGACGATCCTCGGTTCGATCGCGTCGCTCGATCTGCTCGAGTATCGGAATCAGGCGGCGGATCGGAAGACCCATGACGGTCGTGGGATCGTCGACGCAGACCAGCGGCCACCCGTCCGCGACTCGATCGATCAAGTTGTAGCCACCCGCCTTCCCGGTCCAGTCCCCCGAATCGAGATACCGATCGAGCACATCCGCGGAGAGATCGCCGATCTCGACACTGGCGATGTCGCTGAAGAAAAGCCGTCCGCCCGCTCGGTCACGAACGCAGACCCCGGTGATCGTCTGGTGACGGCGCCGGACCATGCTGGTGATCATCTGCGCGGCGTGCTCCCGATCCCGCGGCTTGCCGAGGACCTCGCCATCGACGACGCACACCGTGTCGGCTGCGACGGATGCGACGTGCGGATGAGACGGCGGGCCAATCTGCGCGGCCTTGAACCAAGCCAGAGACTCGACGATGTGCGGAGGTGAATCCGTCTCCAGACGGATCAGGCCGTCATCGATGCCTGGCGAGATCTGCTCGACACCCCAACCCGCCTGTTCCAGCAGTATCCGGCGACGAGGGCTCGCACTGCCAAGAAGCACCGACCGACTCATCACGCTCCCTCCGACAAAGAATCTGCCGGCGCGAACAGCCTCGCGACACACGCCGAATGCACGGAATCAACGGAGATGGCGCGCATCACTCGGTCACCGATTTTCCGGTCTCGATAATGGAGGGACGAATCCGCATCCGGGGACGTGATGCAGTCGGAGATCCGACCGAACGGGCCGGAGATAGAAGCGTCCGTCGGACCGAAGAGACCGACCAATGGCACGTCGAATCCGGCGGCGGCATGGAGCATTGCCGAGTCGTTGGCCACGACCAGCGACGCATCTCGCACCGCCGCCATAGACCACGCCAGCGGGCCCTGGCCTGCGAGAATCTCGATGCCGCTTCTCCCACCCGCGATCTCTATAAGTCGTTCAACTTCCCCGGATCCCCCCAGAAGAACGATTCGTTTCGTATGACCGTCGCCGAGAAGACGCCTCGCCAGTTCGGCCCAGTGATCAGCTGGCCATTCCTTGCTGACCCATCGACTGGTCGGGGCGAGCGCGATGTACGGTCCGTCCCCAATCGACGAGGACCGCCAGGACGCCCAGTCGACTTCGACGTCCTCCGGAACAAAAAGCCCCGAATCCGTGATCGGCGCTATTCCGGCGCCCTCGAGCAGGGCAAGCATCCGATCGACGGCATGAAGTCCCTCTGGAACGGCGATCCGGTCCGTATAAGCCAACCACGCTCCTTCCGGTGCATCCGCGAATCCGATCCGTCTTCCTCCCCCGCTGGCGAAGGCCATGAGCCCGCTTCGCGCCAGGCCCTGAGCGTCGACCACGAGGTGATACCCTCCTCGAAGTCCACGGAAGAAGTCGATGGCCTGATGCGCCTGGGCCGGTGATCGCCACCAATGCTGGATTCGGCGTCGTGGAAAGGGAATGGCACGGGCGACCGCGGGATGTGCCCGAATCGCGTCTTCGAAGCCCTCTTGAACCACCCAGTCGATCGGAACCCCCGGAAAAGCGCGGGAGAGTGAGCTCAGAACCGGTATCGAGCGGAACACATCGCCCAGAGCACTCGGACGGATAAGCAGAATTCGTTGGGTCTCGATCACGTTCCGGCTCGATTCGCTTGACAGGTTGCGGGGTTCGGAGAATAGTCCCCGATTCGATCTTCGGTTTGATGAACGGGCAAGACTTTGCTCGACGACCCGCTCTTGCCTCTAAAATCCCCGAACACTGCTACCTGACGAAGAGACCCATCGACGTGAGTGACCAACCCGCTTCATCTTCAGACACGCCGAACCCACCGGGCAGCGATGCCACCCAGAGTGGTGGCGGGGATGGTGGCAGCCGCGCCGGTGCCGGATTCGAGACGCTCCTCGGACGAGTGGTCGTCGAACGGGGACTGGTCAGCTCCGACGAACTCGAACATGTCCGCATTGATCGCGAGGCCGATCCCGAAGGAAGCCTGGCGGATGCCCTACTTCGCTCCGGATTCATGACTACCACGCAGGTGGACCGACTCCGAACCGAAATCGAATCGGAGAAGAGTTCCCAGCGTATTCCGGGCTACAAGATCATCCGGAAGCTGGGCGCGGGCGCGATGGCGACAGTCTTTCTCGCCAAGCAGCTCTCCCTCGACAGACTGGTCGCGATCAAGGTACTTCCACGTCGGTACAACGACAATGCCGACTTCATCGCGCGATTCTACAAGGAAGGGCGGGCCGCGGCCAAGCTCAACGATCCGAACATCGTTGCCGCTTATGACGTCGCCCAATCCGGCGAACACCATTTCTTTGTGATGGAATTCGTCGATGGCGAGACCGTCTTCGATCGGATCAGCGCCAACAAACGATTCGAGGAGCTCGAGGCGATCTCGGTTACTCGACAGGTCGCCTCCGCGCTCCAACACGCGCACGCTCGTGGCTTCATTCATCGCGACATCAAGCCCAAGAACATCATGATGACCAAGACCGGCGACGTAAAACTCGCCGACCTCGGTCTGGCCCGAGCGCTCAGCGACAAGGAAGCGGCCGAAGCGGAGGCCGGAAAAGCCTACGGAACGCCTTTCTACATCTCGCCGGAACAGATCCGAGGAAAGGTCGACATCGGACCGCAGGCCGACATCTATGGACTTGGTGCTACGCTCTACCACATGGTCACGGGACGGGTTCCGTTTCATGGAAAGAACCCATCCGAAGTGATGCATCGCCATTTGAAGGACGAGCTCGTCCCCCCCGATCAGGTCAATCCGAGCATCTCGAGCGGCCTCGCACAGATCATCGAATTGATGATGGCCAAGGACCCCCGGGATCGATATCGCAACGCCGAAGAACTGCTTGAGGATCTCGACGAAGTGGAAGCCGGACGCCTGCCTCGGCACGCACGCAGCGCCATGGACATCGCTTCCGTGGTCACATCGATGTCAGCCGACGTCGCCGACCCTTCCATGCACTCACCGCGACGCGACAAAAAGGATGACACCCGGGCGCTCAGCCTGGCGATGATCGCGGGGCTCATCCTGAGCGTGCTCGTCAACCTCATCCTGCTTGCCTGGGTTGCCAACCGCACCTGATCCGACCGGCTTCGGCCGCATCTGCACGTCTTGGGCGTCGTCGTCAATCGACCTCGAAGATGAACTCGACCTCGACCGTAGCATCAAGCGGCAGTGCGTTGACACCGACGGCGGCTCGCGCATGACGACCCGAATCTCCGAAGACCTCCACCATGAAGTCGCTGGCGCCATTCGCCACCGAAGGCTGGGCATCGAACCCCGGATCACACTGGACGAAGACACCCAGTCGCACCACGCGACGGATCCGAGCGAGGTCACCGCCAAGGGCTGCCTTCGCGACCGCAAGCCCGTTGATCGCGCAGCATCGAGCCGCGGCCGTCGCGAGATCGATCGAGATCTGCGACGGAACAGCCCCGTTGGCAAGAAGCACCCCGTCTTGAAACGGAATCTGACCGCTCACCATCAGAAATGAGCCGCTCTGGACCGCTGGCAGGTAGGACGCGACGGGACAAGGGGGTTCTGGAAGGGTGATCCCAAGATCGGCAAGACGATTCTCGATGGCACTCATGATGGGTTCCTTGTTTCTGGATGCCACTCGGAAGGCCGGTGGCGAGCGTGACCATGATGACAAGCGAACTTCCTCCACGCGACCGGACCGAGAGGCCCATCAGGGGAAAGGGCCGGCGGCATCGAAAGCACCAGAAGTCGCAGGGACTGGCAC
>CALFOM010000242.1 GCA_937919685.1 uncultured Phycisphaera sp. | reverse complement strand
ACGTTTCGGTGCTCATCGATGATTTCGTTCGATCGACTTCGGAGTTTCGACATGAGTCGCGTCCGTCCGGGGATTCTCGGACCGGAGTGAGCCGGCGCGTGATCGCCGGGCTCGGGCTTGAAGTCCAGATCGAGCGAATCGATCGCCTGCTCCAGCACTTTGATGATCGTTTCGAACGAGAGGCGAGCGGGCGTCTGAACCTGGTTCTTGTGCTGCTTGGCCTCCTTGGTTTGTTTGAAGTGGCTTCAGCGGTACTCGAGCACTTTGAAGCCGACGAGAATCCCGTGCATGATTGGGCTGACATCATGTGGTGGGTGATCTTGCTTCTGATCACCGTGGTGGTGGGGCTCGGATTCGGAGCCTCTCGGAGCGATCGTTTCGCACGCTGGCAGATGGGGCTCTTCGGAATCCGGAAGTGAATCGCGATGTAATGATCGGGAGACTCGAATTCACAACCTCGAGCAGGCATCCGTCAAAGTGGTCGGATAGCCCGCCCCGCGCAGCGACATCGCCTGTGGTGCATCGCTGAGTTCTACTGAGATTCGACGGTTGGAGGAGCTGCTTGCCCGAGCCTCGTCTCTCCAGGCCGCGGAGTTCTCGATGCCGCTCGATTTAGAGGTCAAACGCCCATCTGTGGATCGATTTGCCCTGCGGCATCCCTAGATCTTCCACTGGGGCCCTTACGGTTATCGGTCGTATATGAGGAAATCGAGACCGGTTTGCTACACTTCATGGGCTACGAGACGAGAGACCAGATGCAATAGAGTCGGGACGAAAGGTCGTCAAGTTCATGCGAAGCTACTTATCCGCCCGGTCAGGAAAGCTCCCAAGAGGAAGCATCAGACGGGTCGTCGGACTGCTCCTCTGGTGCAGTGTTGCTGTGCTGGTCTCTTGTGGTCGGCCATCCGTTGGTGTTTCGATCCCGGCCGATGTCTCGAATGACCTCGCCGGGGATGTCGTCGCGGGAGGCATGATCGTTGGCCACGTCGTCGGATTCGCGGAGGGGAGTGATAACCGGGTCGCGACGGTTGAATTCTCCGATCCGGATCTAGGTCGGTATGTTCTTCGTCAGGGGGTTCGTGTCTGGATCGAATCCACGGATCAAGGCGAAGTGCTCGAATTCGACCTCACTTCGGTCGGTGAAGAGCAGCTACCCGGCGGAACGGTCCTCGTGGCTCAACGACGTGATCCGGTGGATCGGGCAGAGGCCTACGCGCAGAGGTGGGCTCGGAATGGGACCTTGATGGTGGTCGGCGTGGGTGCCGTCGTCGCGCTGATTCTCGCCTTTGCGTTGCGATCGCTGCTCGGTTCGATCGGGGGCCTCGTTCTGGTGGTCTTCTCTTCGGCGATGGCAGCGGGACTGGCCTACTTGCTCAACGGCCCTGCGGCCGCCCTCCTTGTGAGATTCATCTATCCGCATCTCGACGGGCCCGGTTCCGATCTGGGCGCCGAGTACGGACTTTCGCCGCAGGTGGTCCGGGGGATCGCCGACCCGCGAGCGGTCGCCTTTCTCGTGGTGGGACTGCCGGTGTTCTTGCTGGTCATGAGCCTCGTGAGATCTGCAACTCGCCAGCGGAAGGAACGGGTCTCATGAGCGGGATTCTTGTCAACATTCGGTCTCTGGCGGTGGCGATGCTACTCATGGTCACGCCGGATGTCGCGTGCGGAACGGATGACCCGTGCGGGAACATTCCGTCCGAGGAGACCTGGCGGTTCGTAATGGTGGTGGATGGGTCCGGATCGATGTCGGCGAATGGCCTGTGGGATCCGATGCGGCAGGCGATTCGCGACCAGATCAGCACGTTGCCGGACGACGCCGAGCTCCAGATCATCGTGTTCAACGGGCGACCGACTACCAGAAGCACGCGCGCGGAGATGCAGTCACGGCGATACAGACTCGATGATTCGAATCGCACGGAAGCGCTTCGTTGGGTCGATCGTCTCGACTGTGGTGGACCGACTCCCCTCTATTACGCGCTCGAGAAGATCCTGCGTGAACAGGAAGCGTGGCTGCGGGAACAACCTGCGACGAGGTTCGCCAGGCTCTTCATCTACACGGACGGCGAGGACAATCCGGGTTTCGATCGTGAGGGAAACGAGCGACAGGGAAGCGGGAAAGTCACGAAGGCGGATGTCGACGCGGTGCTCGAACGGATCCAGCAGATGGAAATCCAGCTGGGCGTTCGCTTTGAGGGCAGGGAGATCGCCATCGGCGGGCACAGAGGCTCCCGGTTCAAAGGAATCGAACTTCTACGTGGCGTCGGCCAGAAGATACCGATTCCAGTATCGGTCTCGCTGGAGTTGACGTCGCCGGAACTTCCTCCCGTTCGAGGTGGCGAGACCCAAGCGATGCTCGAAGTGACCGTTCAGTGCCCTGAACTCGTTGGAGGAGCGGAGGTCCGACTCTCCGCAACGTCGGATGCGGGCTTTCCTCTCGAAGTGGAACCTTCCACGTTTCCGCTTGTCGATGGCGTGGCCAGGGTCGTCATCAGGCCACAGGGGAATGGCGAACGACTCGAAGACGGATTTCGCGGCACCTTGCGAGTCGCATATCCCACTATCGATCCGTTGCGTCCTTTGGCGGGCCCCTCGAGTATTCAGTTCAAGGTCGCGGCCGAGGAGAAGATCGAACTCGACGCGGTCGCCGTCATGGTTCGGCCGCAAGTCGTGCTTCGCGGCCGTCCGGTCAGCCTGAGATATCTCCGGCCGCTCGCGGGCGTGACTCCTGAGTGGAGCCGTGGCGACGGAGCGCGGGTAACTGATGCCAGCGACTGGTCCGCGTCCACGGTCTTCGAAGAAGAGGGCGATGCGACGATACGCCTTCAGGCTCGTCGAGGCGATCTGGTCTCTGAGACCATCGTGGTGACGGTACC
>CALFOM010000241.1 GCA_937919685.1 uncultured Phycisphaera sp. | reverse complement strand
CACCAAGAAATGAGCGGCGGAGCGATCCTGCTTCGGCCTCGCCAGAGGTTCGATTTGGCGGGGCGGCGACTGCGGGCTTCAAGAATTCTTGTCAGGACTTGATACTGAGGTCGTCGTGACCCCTCCGCTCCCTTCCCCCCTTTAGAGGGGAAAGGAAGGGAGCGGAGGGGGCTCGGCACGGTGCCAGCCTTCTCCCTCCCCCAAACCGGAGGTCGACATGGCCGATCGCACCCATCGTTTTCGTTCACAACTCACCATCATCGAAGCCGCTCGGGCCCTGCACCTCGATTTCGAGGGCTTCCAGAAGGGGCCGCCGGTCTTTGCGGGGGTTCGGGTCGACGGTCACTGGACGGCCACCGTCTTCGGCGACGTGGCACCTGGTCTGGTGCCGCCGGCCCGAGCGAAGGACATTCGGGTGACGGCCCTCGATGACTTCCTTCGGGAGACGATCGATCGGGCGGTCGCCGAGGATCGTTTGGTCACGGGATTCTCGACGAGGGAGTTTCAGGTCTTTCAAGATCGCGGCGTCGAGTCGGACCGGCTTCGGCCGCGGTTCGTCAACCTTCTCTCGCTCGGCCGACGGTGGCGCCGGGAAACGCACCCCGAGGTCGATGCCAAGGTGAAAGCATCCCGAGCCCGGCGAAAGCGTGCGGGCCGATGGGTCCGCGGTCACGGCAACACGTTGTTTGATTTCGCCAGCCTCTTGGAGGCGCCGCATTGTCGTTCGTATGGCAACGGTTGCACCACCAGTCGGCTCAAGCATGTCATGACGCAGGTTGCGACTCGCGGCGAATTTTCCCGACTCACGCCAGTAGCCAAGGGAAAGTGGACCCGGGTCTTGCAGCACAACGAAGCGGACTGCCTCTGGTCGTCGATGTTGGCCGATGTGTGCGCCGTCGCATCGCCAGCGAACGGAGGTGGTCGATGAACTGGATCCCAGCGTTTCTCAAAGAATGCCGAGCGATAAGGGCATTGTGCATGTGGCCCGGTTGCACGACGTGCGGTGCGGGGGAGTTTCGGCGCCGCCTTCTGGATCGTGCGGCGATCGAGGGTCGAGTTGAAGGCCGCAACGGCGATCACGATGATGTGGTGGGGGATGCGGCGGGTGATGCGACGGGGGATGAGAGGAGGGATGAGAGGAATAAAGCCATCTCGCGTGGTTTTCGCTTGGGCCTGCTGGAGTTGCAGGCCGGTGATCAAATGGAGGCCGGCGATCACGGGGTCGAGATCATGCTCGCGGAGGCTCGGGGCTTCCAGCCGGACCTCGAGACGTTTCTCGAGGGCACGATCGCCGGCGATCTTCTCGCGGCGATCCGGGATCGGGCAGCGGCGGTGGCACGACGGCGAGATCGGTATCAACGTGAAATGGCCACGGCGGAACGGGCGGGTCGAACTCGCCGCCGACGTCGAGTGTGGGAACGTCGGACGAGCCACGAGGCCCGATTGGAGGCCAAGCAACAGCGTGATGACGTATTGGAGTTGGCGGTGGCGAGATTCGCACGGCTCGATCCGGTCGACCGTCTGAAGTGGCTCGCAAAGGAGGACCTGGAGATTCCGATCGATCGGATTCCGGAGGAACTGCTTCAGATTGACGTCGATCCGATCGTGCTGCTCGAAGTCGAGCGAATCCGCTTGATCAACCGCATCGGCGGGCGTCGGCGGAAATGGCGACTTCTCAGAATGACCTTGGAACTGTAGGTTGAGGGGCCGCTGGCGCATCCCTGTTGGGTCCGGTCAATCCTTGCGGATCGAGTCGAAGCCCTTCTGGAACTCCGCGATTTTCTCG
>CALFOM010000240.1 GCA_937919685.1 uncultured Phycisphaera sp. | reverse complement strand
TCACGCGGCTTTCTTCACCTTGACTGATTCCCGATCGTCTTCATCCGCATCGGCTGGGCCGGCCTCCGGAAGTTCGATCAGGAACCGTGAGGCGTTGTCGGGCCTCGCTTCGAGGAGTGGTCGCCAGGATTCGTCGCCTTCGAGGTAGACCTTCAACCACGCCAGCGAGAATCGACCGACGTCGCCACCGGCGTATCTCGGGTTCATCGGCAGGCTGTGACCACCGCCCCGGACCTCATAGAGAAGTTTCGGCGTGCGATCAGGAAGCGATTCGTAGTGCTTGAGCGCGTGTTTCTCGACCGGGGCCGGCCCGTCACGTTCGCCTCCCAAGAAGAACACCGGAACATCATGCGCGCCGCACGGCTCCGGTTTCCAAGGGCACAACGCGAGCACTGCCTTGATGGATGGGTCGAGCGTTGCCGCGATCTGCGCTCCGCCTCCACCCATTGACCAACCGCCCACCGCGACGCGCTCGGGATCGAGCCGGCCAAAAAGGGGTGAGCCTTCGCGTTCGTTTTCGGCGCGGATCGTCACCAGACCGTCGACCAGTGCCTCGCCTCGGGCATCCGGCTCCACCGTAAGGTTGTTGGTCCCGATGGTCATCACCACGAATCCATGCGACGCCAGATACGGTCCCCACCGCGACATGCTTCGCTCCGGACCCATGAAACCCGGAACCAGAACCACGCTTGAGAGATTGGTGAGTTCAGGCGTCTTCACCTGGTCCCCTGCGATCTCGTCATCGACTGCTTTGATCACCGGGTAGTAAATCGTTGCCCCGGCGTACTTTGGCCCGTTCCGAAGGCCGTCCCGCTCACGGATCCGCTCGACCCCGTACGGACCAAACGTCCGCGCCGCATCGATGCGAGACTCGAGATCGCTGGCGACCTCGGCGTTGGGCGGCGTCGCGGGATCATCGAGTGCCAGTGCGTTCCGCGTGGTGACCACGGTCATGGCGAGGATGACCGATGCGACCCCTCTGACCCAGGCAGAACGTCGGCGGCTGAGGCGAAAACTCGAATCGGGCATTGCGGGGTTCTCCGTCATTCGTGATCTCCGTGCCTTCAGGATAGGCACTCACCGCGGGTTACTAAAGCCATTCCCGTATACCCTGCGACAATGACCAAACTCCGGCATCGCCGATGCCTCTCCCAACGATTCTGCCTGCTGATTTCGACGGGGTCCTTCACTCTGGGAAGTTGTACCGTCGGCCCCGACTATCAGCGGCCCCAGATCCAAGTACCCGACGCGTGGCACGTCGCCGTGGTCGAGGGTGTCACCACCGAGACTGCTGCTCCGGGCGACTGGTGGACTGCTTTTCACGATCCGACTTTGGTCGAACTCATCGGCCTGGCTGACCAACGAAACTTCGACCTTCGAATCGCGGCCAGTTCGATCCGGCAAGCCCGGTCCGAGTACGGCATCGCGGCGGCCAATCTCTATCCGCAGCTCTCCCTTGAACCAGAAGCGGGATTCTCCGACGGCAACGCGGAGCCCGGCGTGGGCTTGAACAACGCGAACAACAACGGATCTGATTCCGCGTATCAGTTGACGATGGACCTCGCCTGGGAGATCGATCTCTGGGGCCGCGTGCAGCGATCGATCGAATCGCAGGAAGCGGATCTCGAAGCCGAGATCGAGGCGTGGCGGGACATCCTGATCACCATCCGAGCCGAAGTCGCCGCGTCGTACATCGAGATCCGGTCGTATCAGATGCAGATTGACGCGGTGGAAGACTCGATCGTCTCCTACCAGCAGACCCTCACGCTGGTCGAACAAATTCATGCCCGCGGCGAGGCCGACGAAATCGAGCTCGCCGCGACCGAGGCGACGCTCTCGCAGTTCATCGCTCAACTTCCACCTCTCCGGGAAGCGATGGCCAAAGCCGTCAATCGTCTGAGCTCGCTCATCGGCGAATACCCCGGCGGACTGGAGCCGCGACTTGCCATGACACGCGAGGTTCCTCGCCCGCCTGCCAGCATCGGCGTCGGGATTCCCGCAGACGTGATTCGTCGCCGCCCCGACGTCCGTGAAGCCGAGCGACGGCTCGCTGCCGCGAGCGCGTTGATCGGCGTCGCCGAGGCATCGCTCTATCCCGCACTTCAGATCAACGGTGCCGGAGGATTCTCTTCGCAGCAGATCGCAGGGCTCTTCGATGGCTCGCAACTCGGTGGCATGGTCGGCATCGACTTCAGTTGGCCGATCTTCACCGCCGGCCGGCTGGAAGCGGTCGTCGACCTTCGCAACGAGCAGGCCCGCCAGGCCCTTCTCGTCCTCCAGTCGACGATGGTCGATGCGGTCGAAGACGTGGAGAACGCACTCGTCGCCCACCTCGAATCGCAGATCGAACGGGCCACATTGAAGCGCACCGAAGATGCATACGTCCGCGTCATGGACTTCGCCACTGATCGATTCCGCCAAGGCGTCGATAGTCTGGGAACACTTCTGGTCGCCGAACGCGATCTGCTTGCCGTTCGACAGGTCCTCGCCGTGGCGGACGGACAGGTCGCAGCGAGTGCCGTCCTGCTCTACAAGGCGCTCGGCGGCGGCTGGAATGTCATGACCGAAAATACCTCCGGCGCCCAAGTCGTCGGCGACGAAGAACGACTCACGCACGATGGGGAGCAATCCTGATGCCTCGCCGACCGGTTCCAACCAGATCGACCTCTGCCCATCGCGATTCCTGGATCATTCCATTCACCCTCACGCTCGCGACCATCGCACTGAGCGGATGCGGTGATGCCGCTGCAAAGCCAAAGGAACGACCACCGATGGTCGCCGAGGCTGTCACGAGCGAGCGTCGATCCGTCCCGGATCTCTACCGGTATCCGGGGACGACCCAGGCCGTCCAAAGCGTGATGATCGTCGCCCGGGTGACCGGATACCTCGAAGCGCGGCACTTCAAAGAAGGAACAATGGTCGCCGAGGGTGATGCTCTCTTCACCATCGAACCCGCTCCATTCGAAGCCGCGGTGATCAGTGCCCAGGGCCGACTCGAGGAAGCCATGGCTCAAGCGGCGTACGCTCGGATCGAGTTTGAACGAAATCAGCCACTCGGAGAATCCGGAGCCATCTCGGCCTCCGAGTGGGATCGAATCGTCGCGGCGTCGGCCGAGGCTCAAGGCCTGCTCGAAGCAGCCGGCGGCGATCTTGAAGTCGCGAAGATCAACTTGTCATACACCGCGGTCACGGCCCCGTTCTCCGGCCGAATCGGCGAGCGGTTCGTCGACGTCGGCAATCTCGTCGGACCAGGATCGACCGAACGGCTTGCCGAACTGGTGACTGTCGACCCCATGCGAATCACTTTCGATCCGCCCGCCACGGAGAGCGCCGCATTTCGAGACGCCTGGCAGCGCGGGTCGGTTCCGATCACCGTGACGATCGATCGCGCCGGAAGCTCGGCCAGTGTCCTCGACGGCGCCGTCGACCTTGTCGACAACACCGTAGACCCGGCCACCTCGACGTTTCTGGTTCGAGCTCAATTCCCGACCCTGGGAAATGACGTCTTGCCCGGTACGTACGCCCCCGTCGAGGTTCGACTCGGGACGCTTGAGAATCGCGTGGTCGTTCCGGATGAAGCGATTTTCAGAGACACCCAATACGACTTCGTTTGGGCGATCAAGGATGGCAAAGCGCAGCGGATCAATGTGACGGCCGGCGTGTTATGGAACAACCTCCGGGTGGTCGAGGGAATCGCGTCAGGCATCGCAGTCGTGGTCGCTGGCGATTCGACGGAACTGAAGGAAGGTGTGGCGGTGCGTGCGTCGATCAAGACCCTCGCCGGATGGGAGAAGGCGAAAGCCAGCAAGACGACCAAACTCAAGGCCGGAGCCGCGCCGTGAAAAACCCCGATGCTGAAGGGAGCCACCGAAGATGATCCGGTTCTTCGTCGCTCGCCCGATCTTCGCGTGCTCGATCGCCCTGCTGATGGTGGTGGCGGGATTCGTGGCGCTTCTCACGCTGCCGATCTCCCAGTACCCCAACATCGTCCCCGGCACGGTGACCGTCACCAGTTCTTTCCCGGGTGCCAGTGCGGAAGTCGTTTCGGACACCGTGACCACGCCGCTCGAGCAACAGATCAACGGCGTCAACGGCATGATCTACATGTCGAGCAACTCGAGCACCAACGGCGCGAGCAGCATCACCGTCACCTTCGAGATCGGATATCCGGTCGACATCGGCGCGGTCGGCGTCTTGAATCGCGTACAGACGGCGCTCTCCCAACTCCCGACTACGACCCAGAAGATCGGGGTCACGATTCAGGAGGCCTCGCCAGACATCAACATGGTGATCAATCTCCATGACACCACTGGCCACTACGACGGGAAATACCTCGACAACTGGGCCCAGATCAACCTGATCGACGCCCTGTATCGCATCGAAGGCGTGGGGTCGGTCAACAACGTCGGCGGGCTCCTCTACTCGGTGCGAATCTGGTTGGACGAGCCCAAACTGGCATCGATGGGGATTGCCGTCTCCGAAGTGATCGACGCGGTCGAGTTTCAGAATTACGACGGCGCGATCGGGATCATCGGCTCCCCCCCGACCCTGGGCGACGCGGCGTTCCAGTACCAGCTGAACGCACTCGGCCAGTTGCCGGAAGTCGAGCTCTTCGAAGAAATCGTCGTCCGAGTCGGTGAAGACGGCCAAATGGTGCGGATCAAGGACATCGGCCGAGCCGAACTCGGCGCGGTCAGTTACCAGAAGACCACCAAGCTTGATGGCGATGCCACCGCGACAATCATGGTCTTCCAGCGACCCGGAACCAATGCGCTTCAGCTCTCGAAGGACGTCCAGGAACTTCTCGCTGAGTTAGCGCCGACGCTGCCCGACGGCCTCAAGTTCACGATCACGCACAACAACAACACTTTCGTGACCACCAGCATGATCGAGCTTGTGTACACGCTGCTCGAGGCAATCGTCCTGGTGGTGATCGTGGTCTTCATCTTCCTTCAGAGCTGGCGAACGACGCTGATCCCGGTGATCGCGATTCCCGTCTCTTTGATCGCCACCTTCGCCGCCCTCGCGATGTTTGGCTTCTCGATCAACACCCTCACGCTTCTGGGCCTGGTACTCGCCGTGGGCCTTGTGGTGGATGACGCGATCGTGGTGGTTGAGAACGTCGAGCGGCAACTCGAGTCGGGGCTCTCCCGGAAAGAAGCGACCCTGAAGGCGATGCGAGAAGTGACGTCGCCGATCATCGCCACCACCGCCGTCCTGATGGCGGTCTTCATCCCCAGCGCCTTCAGCCCCGGGATCACCGGCCAGCTCTACAACCAATTTGCGTTGACCATCGCATTCTCGGTGCTGATCTCTGCGTTCAATTCGCTTTCGCTCTCGCCCGCCCTAGCGTCGATCTTCCTCCGACACACTCGTCGAGAAGACCGAATCGCGCCGTTCCGAGGGTTCAACCGCGCCTTCGACAGCCTCGGCAATGGATTCGGCCGACTGGTCGGGACGCTGGGGCAGCGACTGGCATGGCTGGTCGTCCTCATCTTCGGCGTCTTGCTGGCGCTCACCTACCAGCGCACCGCCACGATTCCGATCGGATTTGTTCCCGACGAGGACCAGGGGTACTTCTTCATCGCGGTGCAACTCCCCGGCGGAGCGGCGCTTTCACGGACTGATGAAGCCTGCTCTGAGATCGCCGCGATCGTCAAGAAAAACCCAAACGTCCGCTACGCCAATGCCATCGCCGGGATGGACTTCCTTGAGAAGTACTCGGACACTTCCGCAGGCTTCGTGGTCATTACCCTCGAACCATGGTCGAAACGCACCACGCCCGAATCGAAGATGCCGCGGATCGTCGACACGCTCGTCGCAGAGGCGAGGACCGTTCCCGGCGTCGCGTGTCATCCGCTGACCCCGCCGCCGATCCCGGGACTCGGATCGGTGGGCGGATTTCAATTCGAGATCCTCGACAGCCGGAGCCAGGGCACCGTGGCCTTGTCGGCGATCACCGACGAGTTCTTGGCTGCCGCACGCGGACGGCCGGAAATCGCCTCGGTCGCGACTGATCTCCGCAACGACATTCCGCAGCTCTTCCTCGACATCGACCGCGTCGAGGCTCAGCGGCTGGGCCTTGCGATGGAGGACGTCTGGCAGACGCTCCAGGTCTATCTGGGCTCGCTCTACGTCAACAACTGGAACATGTACGACCAGGTCTATCAGGTTGTGCTTCAGGCGGAGGGGGTCGATCGCATGACCCCGGATGACATCGGTCGACTTCGGATTATGAATCGCGACGGCGATCCAGTTCCGATCGCGCAGTTCGCGACGGTGAATGAGATTGTCTCGACCAACAACATCCCCCACTACAACATCAATCACTCCGCGATGGTGGTCGGCAAGCCCGCGGCCGGCTTCTCCAGTGGGCAGGCGCAGTCGGCGATGGAGCAGGTGGCGGAAGACATCCTGATCCCGAATGGATTCAAGTACGACTGGACGGGCACGGCCTATCAGGCGATCGAGGCCGGGGACATCCAACCGTACATCTTCTTGCTCTCCTTGATCGTGATCTTTCTGGTCCTTTCCGCGTTGTACGAGAGCTGGACGATTCCACTCATCATCATTCTCTCCGTACCGATCGCGATTCTCGGCGCCGTGCTCGCGCTGGAATGGCGGGGCATCGCGCTTGACGTCTATGGCCAGATCGGGCTGTTGATGCTGTTCGGCCTCGCCGCGAAGAATGCGATTCTGATTGTCGAGTTTGCCAACCGGCTCCGATCCGAAGGACAGGGCATCGTCGAGGCGGCCAAGGAAGCCGCTCGACTGCGGCTTCGCCCGATTCTGATGACCGCGTTCGCGTTCGTCTTCGGCGTAATGCCGCTCGCCCTCGCCGACGGCCCCGGCGCCAATGCCCGGCATTCAATCGGAACCACCGTGATCGGCGGCATGATCGCTGCGACCTTCCTCAGTCTGGTGATTGTCCCGGTGCTCTACATCGTCATCGAGACGGCCCATGAGCGGCTGTTCGGTGCCAAGGCGGCGCCGGAAGAAGACGCGGCCTGAGGCAATCCACACTGGCCGGGCATCAGGTCGGGGAAGAGTTGATGCCAGAGTGCGGTATACCCGTACGCCTCGAGAAACTGC
>CALFOM010000239.1 GCA_937919685.1 uncultured Phycisphaera sp. | reverse complement strand
CCGCCACCAGAAATGGCCGCCACTGCATTGGCGGCATTGGCACGTCCAGAGCCCATCTGCCCGCTATACGAGGAGATGGGGTCGGCGCTGTCTCGAACCGCGGCCCAGACTTCACTGGCGGTTGCGGATGGGTTTTGCGACCAAGCGAGTGCCGCCACGCTGGCGACCAGCGGGGTCGCCATCGATGTGCCACTGAGATACGCGTAGCCATTGTTGTTCGGTGAGGAACTGTCGTGGTACGTAGCGAGGATGCTGACGCCGGGGGCGCTCACGTCGACCCAACTCCCGTAACTTGAGAATGAGGCCTTGGTGTCATCCGTGTCTAGAGCGCCCACCGAGTAGCAATCGCTTCGGGTGTTCACGTAGCCTTGGCTGGTGTTGTTGCTGTTCCCTGCCGCCACGAAGACCAAGCCGCCGGAGGCCACGAAGTAGTCGATCGCTGCGGCGAGACCGCCGCTGTTAGAACTGCCCCAACTGCAACTTGCGATCTTGGCGCCATTTTGAGCGGCGTAGAAGAAAGACTCCGCCGCGGCGGCCATGCCGACGAATCCGGCTTCTGAACCGTTGTAATTCGATGAATGCCCCATTCTCAAGGCCATGACTCGAACGCCGTTTCCGGTGGTCGATGGCGAGCCATTGCCGTATCCGCCCGCCGGGCTGGAGACCCCGGTTCCGTTGTTGTTCAGAGCGCCGACGATTCCGGCGCAATGGGTCCCGTGTCCGTTGAAGTCACGGGGGTCGTTGTCGGCCCCGTTGCAATCTTCTCCCGACCAGCACGAATAGCCATAGAGCGGACTGGTGATGAAGTCGTATCCGACGATGTCATCGACGAAGCCGTTGTTGTCATCATCGACTCCAGGGGTGCCGTTGGCCTCCGCAGTGTTCTGCCACATGTTGCCACCGGCTGACAAGAGATTGCCGGCGGTCGCCGCATTTCCGGCGAGGTCCGCGTGATACCACTGGACTCCAGTATCGAGTACAGCCACGATGATCGAGGGGGCGCCGGTCTGCACGTCCCATGCCTCGGGGGCATCGACATCCGCGTCGTTCGACTGATTCAGGTGCCAGCAATTGGAGAAGTATGGGTCGTTCACCGTGGCGAAGACGGGGTGCACGCCATTCAACTCGGCATTGCGAACCAGCGGATGGGCGAGGGCCAGCGCGAGGGCGCCTTCAAGGCCACCCGGCGCGGCCGCGGGATCGATTCGCACCACATGATGATTGGAGAGGTCGGGTCGGCCATCCTTCGGTGCGATCGGCGCCCCGGGAAACTGCGGGCGAATGGACTCCGCCGCGATCAGATCGAGAAGGGCGTTTGTTTCGGGTGACGCTTCACGCAGGGGTGTCTGATTCATCCGGGCGTCACGAAGGGCGTCCGTTCCCGCCTTTCGGAACTCAATCACCAGTTCATCGGGGACGACCATGGCCAGATCGGCGTCGATGGGCGGCGCCAGGTCGAACCGCGGCACATCGGGGTGTTGTCCATCCGCGAGGGGTGGCGCGGTGGCCAAGGCGCCGGTACAGGTGCCTATGGCGGCGAGAAGGGTGATCGAGTTTCGCATGTCTTTCGAACTCCGGAAAGTGGATTGAGGGGACGATTCCGCTTCTCAAGAACTCAAAAAAAAATGAGAAAGGGGGTTTTTAAGCAGAGCGTCTAAAAAACATCTTTAGAGCAGACTTGTCGGGATCGAGCAGAAGAGGCAGAGGGGGGAAGAGGCAGGGGGGAAGAGGCAGGGATAGTAGGATGCTTGGGAACCGCTTGGGCGCCGTGTGGGCGCGTGTAGTAACCTCGCCGAGGATCTTTCCCACCAGGTGCGGTCAAATTAGCCATTGATCGGATCAAGCCATCAAGCGGAATTTTTCATTTCCCTTGATTGTATCGGCAGAAGGAGCTTCTAGAGCCTAAAAAGCCCCGTCGCTCTCCCGCTAAGATCTCCGTCTTCGCCATTACAGAATTGTTTCTCCGAGGTTCTTATGTCTCACGTGTCTCACGAAGTCAACAGCATTGCCGTCATCGGCGCCGGCACCATGGGTTCCGGCATCTCCCTCGTCGCCGCCACCAGTGGGATCGACGTCTTCCAAGTCGACGTCTCCGCGGAGCAGTTGGAGAGGGCGAAGGGATACCACGCCAAGGTTCTCACTCGAAACGTCGAAAAGGAGCGGATGACCGAGGACCAGAAGGTCGCCGCGCTCGCGAGGATCACCTACGTCGAAAGCATGGACGCGGCGAAGTCTGCCGACTGGGCCGTCGAGGCGGCAACCGAGAATCCAGAGATCAAAGCGAAACTGTTCGCGGCCATGCGGGCGACCTTCCCGGACCACGCGGTGCTCGCGACCAATACCAGTTCGATCTCCATCACTCAGATCGCGACGGCGACCGGAGATGCCGCGGATCGTGTGGTGGGAATGCACTTCTTCAACCCGGTTCCCGTGATGAAACTGGTCGAGGTCATCAAAGGTCTGGCGACCAGCGCCGAGACCGTCGCACGCACGGTGGCACTCGCGGAGCGGATGGGCAAGACGCCGATTCCCGCAAACGATCGGGCCGGGTTCGTCTCGAATCGGGTACTCATGCCATTGATCAACGAAGCATTCTACGTCTGGATGGAAGGCGTCGCGGAGCCCGAGGCGATCGACGAGATCATGAAACTCGGCTGCAACTTCCCTATGGGACCGCTTCGCCTCGCCGACTTTATCGGGCTCGACGTCTGTCATGACATCATGATGGTCCTCTATCGCGAACTCGGAGACCAGAAGTTCTTCCCCTGTCCGATGCTCCGGCAACTGGTGACCGCAGGACGACTCGGGGACAAGTCCGGACATGGCGTCTACGACCACGCTCGCTGAATCGATCAGTTTTCACACGACGATCACAGGCGAACTTCATGCCGAAGGGCGAGCGGGTGATCACGCTGCCCAGTCGGCCAAGAGCATGGCGAGGTCACTCCCATCGACCGTTCCGTCGCCGTCGAAGTCTCCGCCGAATTGGCCGGCTGTTCCCCAGACCGCCATGAGAAGGCCGAGATCGTGTCCGTCGACGCGGCCGTCGCCATCAAGATCGCGGGTCGGGTTCTCGCAGAAATCTGGAATGCCGTCGAGATTCCAGTCGTCGACCAGACCTTCCGCGATCTCCCAGGCATCCAGCATGCCGTTCGAATCGCAATCATCAAGCGGAAACACCAGAACTCCGCCCGCGTCGATATTGCCGTCGGCGAGGTCCATTCTCGGTGCCGTCATGAGAACCTGTTCGCCGTCGAAACTCCCTGAGATGCCGAAGTAGTCACGCTCGTTGGGGTCTTGTGGTTTGAGTCGGATCGTGGCATTCCAGAGCCCGCCCGCTCGTTGATGGATCCACCCCGCACCGGCTTCGTACTCGCCATCGAGCGTCGAGCGGTAGCCACCGACCAGCAGTCTGGATCCATCAGGATCGAAGATACAGGGGAAGCCGAAGCCCTTGACGTTGTCCGGATCCGTGGGGCCGAAGTGCGCTTCGAACGTGGGCGTCGCGCCAGTCATTCGATAGGTGTGAACGGCCCCGACGTCGATACCGAAGGCATCCTCAAAGGGTGCGCCGACGGCGAGCCGGTCGCCTTCCAGATCGATCCACTCCCCGAACACCTGATACTGCTCCGGCTCGACGGGCACCAGCATCGCGTCCAGAACCCACAGGTCATCGATGAATCGATGGATGGCGACGCCGCCGTGTCTGAAGCCGATCTCGCCGACGAGTCCGGAGGCGGATGCCACGAGGACATCGTTCTCGACATCGAGACTTCGTCCGAAGTAGGCGGAGACATTGTTGCCGGGCAGACCGAGTCTCTGGTGGACGGTCCATTCGTCACGACTATTGCGTCGGAAGACCCAGACTCCGCCTTCGGCCTCGTCCTCGAGCGACTCTAAGAACGCCCCAATCATGACC
The DNA here is from genome assembly GCA_937919685.1 of uncultured Phycisphaera sp. Classification (GTDB taxonomy): domain Bacteria; phylum Planctomycetota; class Phycisphaerae; order Phycisphaerales; family SM1A02; genus UBA12014. The sequence goes on along the minus strand of CALFOM010000239.1, from coordinate 28,637 downwards.
TCGTCCGTGTTCCGGCCGAAGCAGGCGGAGAGTCCGAACAAGGCATTGGGGTTCTCGCCGAACGGGACGACCAACTTGGCCTCATGCTCCCACGCATCGCCGATGAGTCGATAGATGTGGGCCGAACCCGACCAGTAGCCAAGTTCGTCGTCTCCGGGTGATCCGATGATCATGGTGTCATCTCGGATGATCACAGGCAGGCCGAAGTGGTCGCCCGGGATCCCGTCTGGCGCGGCAAGGATCTGATGGAGAATCCATTCCGAATCGCTTCGTCGGAAGACGTGCACGGTGCCAGGTGCGTATGCCTCCGCGTCTTGGTCGGCGCCGATGGCGAGCCAGTCGCCGTCGATGTGGATCCGATTTCCGAAGGTGGCACCGGCGGTCGGCGTCGCGGCGGTCAGGATCTGGCTTGGTGAGATGTCTCCTGCGGCCGCAGGCGAGGCCACGAAGCATGCGAGCATCATCAGGATGGTCCGGGACCGTGTGGATCGGATGACGTGGACAGGGTGAGTCATGGCTTGGCTCCTTCAGAATCGCGGTGGATCCTCAGCCCAGATGAGCCCTTTCTCGACCTGTCGCCGTCCGAAAACATCATCGAACATCACGATCACGACTCACGGCGGGTGGGTTCCGCTCGGAGATGGTCATGCTTCGGGGTGAATACCCACTTCCGATCTGCGGAAACGTGATCGCCGTCGTCGCCGCGGATATCATGGATCTGAGTCTCAATTCACTCTGGATATTCCCTTCGCATGAACACGATTCAACCTTCCAAGTCTCCCGAACGACCAGCGGCGGAACGTACGGATCCCGAAACGGTTTCGTTGTCCGGCTACGAGATCGAGGCCGTCTACGGACCCCAATCAGTCACGACGGTCGATCCGAAGGACGTCGGTAGATCGGATGCCCGTATCGCCGAGCCGGGGGAGTTCCCCTTCACTCGCGGCGTGCATCCAACCATGTACCGGTCGCGGCTCTGGACCATGCGGCAGTTTGCAGGTTTCGGCTCTGCCGACGACACCAATGCGCGGTTCAAGTATCTGCTGGAGAATTCGAAGGGGACCAAGGCGAACACCGGGCTCTCCACCGCGTTTGATCTTCCGACGCTCATGGGCAGGGATTCGGATGATCCGTTGTCGTCCGGCGAGGTCGGGCGATGCGGTGTCGCGATCGACACCATCGACGACATGCACCGGCTCTACAAGGATATTCCGGTCGATCAGGTGACGGTGAGCCAGACGATCAACGGGCCAGCCTGTGTGATCTGGGCGATGTATCTCGGCATGGCCAGAGAGCGTGGCATCGACTGGAAGGACCTTGGCGGGACCCTCCAGAACGACATCCTCAAGGAGTTTCACAGTCAGAACGAGTTCATCTACCCGCCGGAAGCCAGTGTGAAACTGGTGGTCGACACGATCGAGTACGCGATGAACCATGTTCCCAAGTGGAACTCGATCTCGATCTCGGGATATCACATCCGTGAATCCGGGTCGACGGCGACGCAGGAACTCGCGTTTACGCTGCGGGACGGCATGGAATACGTCGAAGCCGCGATGGCACGCGGTCTTGATGTTGACCTCTTCGCCCCTCGACTTTCCTTCTTCTTTAATAGTCACAATGAATTCTTCGAGGAGATCTGCAAACTGCGGGCGGCTCGAAGAATCTGGGCGACCACCATGAAGGATCGATTCGGTGCGAAGAACGAACGGTCCCTGTGGATGCGGACCCACGTCCAGACCGCCGGGTGCTCGCTGACCGAGCAGCAGCCGTTGAACAACATCGTTCGAGTGGCGTTCCAGGCTCTCGCCGGTGTTCTCGGCGGCTGCCAGAGTCTTCACACGGATTCGATGGATGAGACGCTTGGGCTCCCGACGGAGACCGCGGTGCGAATCGCGCTTCGGACCCAACAGATCCTCGCCCATGAGACCGGCGTTCATCGCACCGTCGATCCGCTTGGCGGCTCCTGGTTCGTCGAAGCACTCACTGATCAGATGGAAGCCGATGCGAATGAGATCATCGCCACCATTGACGACATGGGGGGCGTCGTCTCCGGTATTCACAAGGGGTATTTTCGTCGTGCGATCGCTGAAGCAAGCTACCGCACCGGCCAGGAGATGGAGGCCGGAGATCGGATCGTGGTGGGGGTCAACGCCTATACCGATGGAAACGAGAGCCATCAGGTCGAGATCCTCCAGATTCCGCATTCCGTCGAGACCGTTCAGTGCGACCGGCTCGCCGCGTATCGGCGCGATCGGGATGAGTCGGCGGCCGAGACGGCGCTCGAATCGATCCGGACCGCGGCGCGAGCCGGCGAGAACGTGATGGACTCCTTGGTTGAAGCGTCGTTGGCTCGTTGCACGCTCGGAGAGATGGTCCAGGCATTGGGAGACATCTTCGGTCGGTATACCGGTGGCCCCGAATGGTGAACCCGAATTAGGTGGAGTCGGGGTTCGCGGGGTTCAGATGAACTCAGAATCGGGTCATGATTCTGGAGGGGTTCCATCGCTCGCGGGAGCGATTTTGAGGAAACTTTTGGTCGCCGCCGGCGATCCGAATCGAAAAACCCGAGTTTCTGCACAGGTGGTAAAACCGTCGCAATGTTGTTTTAGGCCATGTCTCGATGGGGCAAAAAAGATGACCAGAGGAGCGAAAAATACCCCTCTTGAGCGCTATTCGTCGGTTTTGGTTCCTTCTGACGGCCCTCAGCCACCGACCACTTCCAAAGGTGCATTTGACATGAATTATTTTCCGCGGGTTGCGGATTTCGCGTAAGATCCGCCATTCGATGCTTGGTCCGGTTGGCCGGATACATCGAAAAATCCGAGTGCAGATCCGCCCTGATGGTCGCTTTCGGAAATCACTTAGCAGGGCAGAGAAAACGCTCATGAAGCTCTTTGTTGGAAACCTCCCGTTCAGCGCTACTGAAAACGACATTCGCGATGCCTTTGAGGCTCATGGCGAAGTGTCCGATGTTGCGGTCATCACTGACCGCGAAACCGGCCGTCCTCGAGGCTTTGCCTTCGTTGAGATGTCCGACTCCGGCCAGGCCAACGCAGCAATCGAGGCCCTCAACGGCGTCGATCTCGGCGGTCGTGCCATCAACGTCAACGAAGCACGTCCCCGTGAGGATCGCCCCCGTACCGGTGGCGGCGGCGGCGGCGGCGGCTACCGTGGTGGTGGCGGCGGCGGTGGTGGCGGCGGCGGCGGTGGTCGCGGCGGCTGGCGCTGAATATCGCATCTGCGATATGATGTAAATCGAAGATGCGGGCGGCGCTTCGGCGTCGCCCGCTTTCGATCTCCCATCAACTCACCACAGAGTGGAACAACATTTGAGCACCCTGAGCACTCCGGCCAAGTCCACCTTGCCCTCGGAATCATCCCACGAGATCAACGGCTACGTCGGTCTCCCCCTTGGCAGTCGTATCGCCAATCTGGTTGCCATTCTCACGCCGGTCGTCGGACTGGTCGTGGGGATCGTGTATTTCTGGGGTACCGGCGTCAATTGGATCCAATTGGCTCTGATGACCGTGATGTACATCATCACCGGCTTCGGGATCACGATCGGCTATCACCGACTCTTCACGCACAAGTCCTTCAGTGCCGGTCCCATCGTCACGATGGCGCTCGGCATTCTGGGCTCAATGGCCACGGAGGGATCGATCCTTCGATGGTGTGCGGCTCACCGAAGTCATCACCAGCACAGCGATCAGCCGGGCGATCCCCATTCACCGCACCTGCACGATCATGGACCCGGGATCCGAGGCATTCTGTCCGGCTTCTGGCACGCTCACATCGGGTGGATTTTCGATGCTCCCGGCGAGCCTCTTGATCGTTACGTGCCCGACCTGATTCGAGACCGACGAATTCGTGCCATCAGCAGTTTGTTTCCCCTTTGGGTCGGGCTTGGCTTCGTAATCCCCGCGATCCTCGGTGGATTGGCCAATCTTCTGATCGGCGAAGCCTTCTGGGTCGGTGCCTTCCTCGGATTCATCTGGGGTGGTCTGGTACGGATCATGGTCGTCCATCACATCACCTGGGCCGTGAATTCGGTCTGCCACATCTGGGGAACGCAGCCCTATCGAAGTGGTGACGAGAGTCGAAACAACGTCTTTGTCGGCGTGTTCGCACTTGGCGAAGGCTGGCACAACAATCATCACGCGTTCCCGACTTCCGCGCGACACGGCCTCGAGTGGTGGCAGTTCGATTCGAGTTGGCTGGTCATTCGAACGATGGAACGACTCGGCCTCGTTCACAACGTCCGAGTACCGACCGCCGAACGAAAGGCCGCAAAGCTGCGAAGCAGGCCGTCACAGGCTCACACCGGTACCGATGATTCGATCCGCGGCGCCGCCTGAGAACACCATTGGATTTCGTGACGAACGAGGCCGATCCGGAATACCGGATCGGCCTCGTTCGACTTCCGGGATGAGGCGATGCCACACCTTGGTTCGGGTCAAGACCGTGCCATGGCGTCCCGGCCTCGGTGTGGTAGCCTTGGGCCCTCAGGGAGCTCAGGGTTCATGAGGAATCACGAAGAACGTGAAGAGCGGCCTCCAGTCACCGACCAGTTCTCGCGAACCGGTCGGACGGCGATGGCCACCGAATCCTCTCCCGGGCTGGGCAAGGCGATGGCGATGAGCCTCGGGGCGGGAGGAGCGAGAGTCGCTCTGAACGATGCCAACGATCAGACTCGGGCGGAGACGGCATTCGCCGAATCTGCCGCCGCGGGGTATGAGGGCGATCTGGTTGGTGGGTCGGTGATGGAAGAGACCGACGTCGATCGCATCAATCGCATCAATCGCATCAATCGCATCGTGATGATCGAGATGATCGTGATGATCGAGATGATCGAGATGATCGTGACTGAGGTCGAGCGGCGACTCGGCAGAATCGACATCTTGGTAGTCAATGCCACCCCCAACCAGCCACACATGCCCATCAAGGAAGATGAATGGGCGTTCTATCCGTCCACGCTCGACGTCTTCATCAAGAGCCCGTTCCTGCTGGCGCGTGCAGTCCTTTCTCACATGACAGCGCAGCGCTGGGGACGAATCATCCACATCGATAGCGAAGCCGTCACGCTCGGCCAGGGGAACTTCAACGCCGACGTCGCGGCCAAGGGTGGTCAAAACGGGTGGAATCGCTTGACGGCCACCGAACTGGCACCTTTCAACATCACCGTGAACATGGTCTCGCCCGGTTGGATTGCGGTGGAACGTCATGAGACCGATCCGCAGGAGGAAAAAGACGCCTATCGGTCGGGTGTTCCGATGGGCCGTCCCTGCCGACGTCAGCGATGCAGCAGGCTTGATCACCGGTCAGCATCTGCGGGTGAATGGTGGATTCGCCGTCGCCTGATGGCGAGGTGGCAGAAAACTCAAGAACATCATCGCGGTAGCGGTGAAGGAAGAACGAGACGATCAGGATGTCGGAACTCGCTCCGGCGTCCTTCCAAACTTCGATGGAGACTCCGATGATTCAACGCATTCTGCTCGGTACAAGTCTGCTGGCCGCTCTGCTCGCCTTCAATGGCTGCGACGATGCAGGGAAGGAAGCAGCCGTCGCGGGGAAAGCCGATCTCAGGGTCGCGTATGTCACCAATGGGGTCGCCGACTTCTGGACGATCGCGAAGGCCGGCGCCGATACCGCAGGTGGCGACTTCGACGTGTCTGTCGACGTTCTGATGCCAACCGGCGGGGTCACCGATCAGAAGCGGATGATCGAGGACCTCATCACCAGGCAGGTCGACGGAATCGCCATCAGCCCGATCGATCCGGGAAATCAGATCGACGTGATCGATGCCGCGGCGGCGCAGACTCCGGTGATCACCCACGATTCCGATGCTCCTGGCTCGAAGCGGCTCTGCTACATCGGCATGGACAATTACGACGCCGGTCGCATGTGCGGCAAGTTGATCAAGGAAGCGTTGCCGGAAGGTGGCGAAATCTACATTTTCGTCGGCCGGATCGAGCAGGACAATGCCCGTCGGCGTCGGCAGGGCGTGATCGACGAACTGCTTGATCGATCCGCGGACGCCGATCGATTTGATCCGCCGGGAGTCGTGATCGTCGGCGACAAGTACACCGTTCTCGGGACGCTCACGGACCAATTTGATCGGGCGAAGGCGAAAGCGAACGTCGAGGACGTATTGAGCCGGCATCCTGGCGTGGACGGTCTGGTCGGGCTCTTCGCCTACAACCCGCCGCTCATTCTCGAAGCCCTCGAGGGGGCGGGAAAGATCGGCGAGATCCAGGTGATCGCCTTTGACGAAGATGACGAGACTCTTCAAGGGATCATCGATGGATCGGTGGCGGGGACTGTGGTTCAGAATCCCTACATGTACGGTTACAAGTCAATCGAAGTTCTTTCCAAGATCGCCCGTGGAGAGGACGCGGGGATTCCGGAAGACGGGATGATCGCCATTCCCGCGCGGACGATCCGGAAGGATAACGTGATCGCATTCTGGGCCGACCTCAAGAAGAAGACCGGCAAGGAATGAACCTCTGGTCGGCGATCGAATCGGAGTCGGAGTGCCATTGATCCTTCAGGCTCGAAACATCGTCAAGCGATTTCCGGGCGTGGTCGCCCTTGCCGGGGTCGACCTCGATGTCGCCGCTGGTGAGATTCTGGCGGTGGTGGGCGAGAACGGAGCCGGCAAGAGCACGCTCATGAAGATTCTGGCGGGCGACCTCCGCCAGGACGAGGGCGAGCTCCTACTTGATGGATCGCTGCTTCGTCTTCGCTCGCCGCGAGATGCCATGCTTGCGGGCGTCTCATTGATCCACCAAGAACTGAGCCTCGCCGACAACCTCGACGTCGGGGCGAACATCCTGCTCGGACGGGAGCCACGCTCCGGCCCGTTTCTGCGACGAAAGGCGGCCCGGGTCGAGGCGAAAGCGGCCTTGAGGGCGGCGGGCCTAGACATCGATCCCGATGTCTCCATCGCGGAACTCGGGATGGGATCACGACAGTTGGTGGAGATCGCCAAGGCCCTGTCGACGCAGGCTCGTGTGCTCATCATGGATGAGCCGACGTCCAGCCTCACCGCAGTAGAAGCGGATCGGCTCTTCGAGACGATTGAGAGGCTTCGTGACCAAGGCACGGCGATCATCTACATCTCGCATCGACTCGGAGAGATCGAGCGACTCGCTGATCGGGTCGAAGTGCTTCGAGACGGTAGTCATGCCGGAAGTCTGGTCGGATCGGAGATCACGAGGGACGCCATCGTGGAACGAATGGTGGGTCGAGGGCTGGATCGGACGAAGGGCCTTCGTGGCGAAGTCAAGATCGAAACGCAGGCGCCAATGCTTGAAGTTCGGGGACTTCGAACGACGCGGTATCCGGAATACCCCATCGATCTGGTCGTCCGACGCGGCGAGATCGTGGCCATGGCCGGACTGGTCGGTGCCGGGCGCACCGAACTCCTCCGAGCAATCTTTGGCATCGATCGGCCGGTCGCCGGATCGATCTCCATCGAAGGTGAAGAGGTCCAAGTCCGGCATCCGGCGGATGCCGCGGCAGCGGGGATCGCCTTCGTTCCGGAAGATCGGAAGGCCGATGGCCTGCTGCTCGAGGAACCGATCGGCGAGAACATGACGCTCCCGAGTCTTTCTTCGTATGCGACGGGCGGGATACTCCGCCATCGTGGCCGGGAGCGAGCGGTGGCGAAGGAACTCATCCATCGAATGGATGTCCGGCCGGCGGAGTCTGACCTCATGGCCGGCGGATTGAGCGGCGGCAATCAGCAGAAGGTCGCGGTGGGTCGATGGGTCGGTTGCGGACCTCGCGTCTTCCTGCTGGACGAGCCCACTCGAGGAGTGGACGTGGCCGCAAAGGCCGAGATCCATCTCCTGCTCGATCGGCTCGCTCAAGACGGCGCGGCGATTCTGGCTGCCAGCAGCGAGATGGAGGAACTCCTTGCAGTCTCTGACCGGGTCGTCGTGCTGCATGAGGGTCGAATCGTCGGTGATCTGGCTCGGCACGAAGCGTCCGAGGCTGCCATCATGCAGCTTGCGACCGGCGGAGACCGGGAAGGGGCAACGTCTCGATGAACGGTGCAAAGAAGATCTTGGGCGTGTTCAGTTTGCTGCTGGTCACCTGTGTCGCGACCTCGGGGTTGAGCCCATATTTTCTCACGGCGTACAACCTCGAGAATCTGCTCCGAAGAACCTCGCTCTTTGGTGTCATCTCGATCGGTGCCGCATTCGTCATCATCGTGGGCGGAATCGACCTTTCGATCGGCTCGGTCGTCGCACTGGTCGGCTGCCTGCTGCCTTGGCTTCTGGTCGAGCACGGTGTCTCGGTCTGGATGGCGGTGCCGGGGGTGCTCGGTCTCGGTCTGGTGCTCGGCCTCTGCCATGGGTTGCTCGTCCAGCGAATTCGATTGCAACCGTTCATCGTCACCCTCTGCGGCTTGCTCATCTATCGCGGGCTCGCTCGCGGTATCACCGGTGATCAGACCGTCGGCTTCCAGAATGAGTTCAAGGGGCTTCGGAGTCTCGTGAAGACTCGCTTTCCAATGCCGGGATTCGACAACTTTGCCATCCCTTCGACGTTCGTCATTCTTCTGGTCGTCTCGATTCTTGCGATCGTCTTCCTCCGATTCACGGTCTGGGGGCGTCATCTGCTTGCGACCGGCCGGAACGAGTCGGCCGCGCGGCATGGAGGCATCCGGACCGATCGATACGTCGTGCTGGCCTATGTGATCTCCGCGGGACTTGCCGGATTCGGGGGGTTGCTCTTCATCCTGGATGTGGGAAGCGCCCAGCCCGCGGACTTCGGTAACTTCTATGAGTTGTTCGCGATCGCCGCCGCGGTCCTCGGAGGCTGCAGTCTCCGGGGTGGAGAGGGTTCCGTGGTTGGCGTGATCATCGGTGCTGCGCTGATGCAGGTTCTTCAGAATGCAATCACCCTGATCGACTGGATCCCCGACAACATCCAATACGCGGTGATCGGGGCAGTGATCATCGTCGGGGCCATCTCCGACGAGGGGTTTCGACGTATCGTCTCTCGTCGGCGGCTTAGGTCGCCTTGATCTTCTCGCTCGCTCGTACCAATCTGGAACAAGTTCGAATGGAGTCTTCCGCATGCGACACCCGATCCTTTTCGTCCTTCTCTGCCTCGCCGCCGGTGGATCCGTCGGTTGCAAGGGCGATGGCTCGATGAGTTCTCAAGGCGTCGGGGGTGGAGTCTGGGGTGACCTGAGCGGCGTTCGAGTCCAGCGCTTCACACTTCGCAACGGCAACGGCATGGAGGTCGATCTGTGCGACTACGGGGCGATGGTCACCAGCGTGCGGGTCCCCGATCGAAATGGTGGATCGGTCGATGTCGTGCTCGGGTTCGATTCGATCGGGGAGTACCCCGAGAAGAGCCAGTACTTCGGATGCACCGTGGGCCGGGTGGGGAACCGGATTGCCGGAGGAAGTTTCGAATTGGACGGTCAGTCCTACTCGCTGGCGATCAACAACGGCCCGAATCATCTGCATGGAGGGGAACGAGGCTTCGATAAGTACGTGTGGAACGCCACCGAACTCCTGACCTCGCGTGGGCCCGGGGTTCGCTTCAGCCGCTCCAGTCCGGCGGGTGAAGAGGGGTATCCCGGAACGCTCGAGGCTGAGGCGGTCTACGTTCTCACCGAGAACGACGAACTCGTCATCGAGATGTCCGCCACGACCGATGCCAGGACGCCCTGCAACATCGTGCACCACACGTACTGGAATCTCGGCGGACACGGATCGGGAACCGTTCTCGACGAGACGCTCATCATCGACGCCGATCGATACACGCCCGTCGACGCGACTCTGCTTCCGACCGGTGAGCTCGCCTTGGTCGACGGGACGCCACTGGATTTCCGAGCCGGGAAGTCGATCGGTTCGGACTTTGGAGCATTTCCGGCGAACGGGGACGATCCCGGTGGCTTTGATCACAACCTGTGCCTGAACGGCGAAGTCGGAACCGTTCGCGAGGTCGCGAGGCTCTCTGATTCGAAGACGGGCATCGTCATGACGATTTCAACCGACCAACCTGGAATTCAGTTCTACACCGGGAACTTCCTGAACGGAATGATGGGCAAGGGGGGCGCCATCTACGAACAGAATGGCGGCTTGTGTCTGGAGACGCAGGCGTTCCCGGATTCGATCAATCATCGTGGTGAAGCGGGATGGTCCGATGTTGTTCTGCGGCCGGGAACCGACTACCGCCATGTGATGGTTCATCGTTTCTCCATCGATTGAGCATCGACGAACCAGGCATGATGACCAACACGCCACGATTCCGCGGCGGTCGTGCGAGACTGGCCGCCATGGTGCTTTGGTACCTTGCCGGTTCCGCAGTGGGCGCCGTGGTTCTGGCCATGGGAATCGCGATCTTCGCGGCCGACTCAAACCTCGTCGTTCGCTTGCAGTCGACGGATGCGGCTGATCGGGACTGGTGGAAGTCGCAGGTCCCAACGGGGGATCGAATCGACTGGCGGCTTCGAGGTCGGCGACGGCAGACGACTTTTCCGGGTCTTGAGATCGTCGAATACAAGGCGGGCGCCTATTCCTTGGAAACTGGTCAGCCGGAGACCGCGACCGCAACTCGTGTCGATGCCGGTTGGCCATTTTCCTGTCTCACCGGTTCTTCTTGGTATCTGATGCCCGCCAGCAGTCCACCGGGCTCGCCGATCATCCTCGAGATGAATGCGTTTCAGTTCAGGACCGCCTCAGGCTCTCGGATCGTTCCGTGGCGGCCACGCCCGATGGGATTGTTGCTCGACTCCATCGTGATGGGACTTCTCGTGGCGATCGGTCCCGTCGGCTGGCTTCTTGCGCGTCGGATCGAACGTCGGATCCGAGGGAGATGTCCCGCCTGCGGCTATCCCGGCGTCGGCGCTCGGTGTTCGGAGTGTGGTCGCGTCGGCCAGCATTCGGATCCTGTTCAGGATGATCCCGATCGGCCGATGTTGACCCGGGAACCCTGACCGGCGACGATCGTCGCGTCCTCTTCACCCGGCGGCCGCGCTTCGGTTCACCGCCTCTCCGAGCGATGCATGACCACGCGAACCTTCCAGGCCCCAAAGGGCACTCGAGACTTCTATCCCGAAGACATGGCCGTTCGTCGTCGGATCGAATCGGCGTGGCGGGACGCTTCGGTGCTTCATGGATTCGAGGAGATCGAAGGGCCGACCTTCGAAAGCCTCGATCTCTACACCGTCAAGAGCGGAGAGGGCATTGTCAATGAGCTCTTCTCCTTTCGGCGGGCTGGCGGTACCGACGACTACGCGCTCCGTCCGGAATTCACGCCGACCCTCGCTCGCATGGTCGCGGCCAAAGGCGGAAGTCTCCAGCGACCCGTGAAGTGGTTTGCCATTCCCTCGCACTTCCGTGCCGAGCGTCCCCAACGCGGACGGTTGCGGGAATTTGTTCAATGGAACGTTGACATGCTCGGGCTCGACGAGCCATCGGCCGATGCCGAGGTGCTGGCGACTGGTCTGTCAGCGATTGAGACGCTTGGTCTCCGGCCCGACGTCGCGACGGTTCGAGTCAGCCACCGTGATACGGTCGGCCGGGCGTTGGCCTCCCTGGGAGTGCAAGAGGATTCGATGGCTGCGGCATTCCAGTTGCTCGATCGTCGCGACAAACTACCTCCCGAAGTTTTCGGCGAGCGGGCGTCCGCGCTCGGGCTCGACGCCGACGGTCTGGCCGCCTTCGATCGACTCGCCCGGATTCGCCGGCCACTGTCCGCCGACCTCCGGGAACTTGCGTCGGAGACTGGCGTTCCGATGGAGGCCTTCGCACCCATGGCGGATCTTCGAGACGCGCTCGAGGATGCGGGGATCGCGGACTGGTGCGAATGGGATCTTGGAATCGTCCGCGGGCTCGCCTACTACACCGGCACGGTCTTCGAAGTGCACGAGACCGGCGGAACGGAACGTGCGATAGCCGGTGGTGGCCGCTACGACGGTTTGGTCGAGCTTCTGGGCGGGCCACCCACCAGCGCCGTGGGATTCGGCATGGGAGACGTCGTCCTGGGCCTCGTACTCAAGGATCGCGGCCTGCTCGAAGATATCGCGCCGCCCAAGCCGGCGGTATTCGTGATCGCGGCGGCCGAGGAGGCGGACCGACCGGTCGACCGGATCCTCGGAGCCCTTCGGATGGCCGGCGTGCATGCGCGGCGCAGTTACCGAAGTACGCGAAACGTCGGGAAACTCCTCTCGGAGGCCGGACGCAGCGGGGCCCCGTATGCCGTGATCATCGGCCGGGAACTGGCCGAAGGAAACGTCGTGATCAAGGACCTTCAAGGCGGGACTCAGGAGACGATCGCGATCGACGAAGTGGTCTCGCGATTCCGAGGAGAAAACTCATGAGCGGTCGGGCTACAACTGTGGCGGTTCTCGCGCTGCTCTGGTCGTTCGATGCCGCCGTCGGAAACGATCCGCCCGACGCGATTTCCAGTGACGATTTCGTGTCCCAGCCAGCGTTCGACGCCAACGACGCGGACCCCAACGACGGTGTTCGGACTCCGCCCCAAGTCGCATCGCGAACCGGGGTCACCGCGGCATTATCGACGCTCGATGCGCTACCTCCCGGATTCGATGGCAAGTCGGTGATGCTCGTGGTTCCGGGCCGCTCGTTGACGCACTGGAAATCGGCCGTCGATGCGGTGACTGCCGAGGACTGGTCTGTCGACGAGAAGGGAAACGTTCGTGCAGGCCGACATGATCTGGCCACGATCGCGCCCTACCGGGATTTTCAGTTGCACTTCGAATACTCCCTTCCACGAACGCCCGGACGGATCGGAATCAATGCATCCTCCACCGGAGTCCGGGTGCACGATCGGTACGACATTGAGTTCCGCAACGACTTTGGCCGGCCGCCGAAATTCACCAGCACCGGCGCGGTGCTCGGCATGGTGGCACCGGTGGTGAACGCCGTACTCCCCGCGCCGGGATGGCAGGCCGTGGACATCTACTTCCGGGCGCCCCGGATCGAATCGGGAGTCCTTCTGGAGGCCGCGCGGCTCTCCATGATGGTCAATGGTGTGCTCGTCCAGAACAACGTCGTGCTCGAGCCCGCGAATGGAGGCTGGAACGGTGACCCGCCGCCGGCGGAGGGCCCGATCATTCTCGAGGGATCCGAGGAGACCGTGTACTTCAGGAACATCTGGATACGTCCGTCATGATCGAGCGATCTCGAATTTTGGTGATCGCCGCGACCGACCGTGAAGCAGACTGTTTTCGAGGGGCTGGATTGAGCGTGATGGTGTCCGGAGTCGGCCGAACCAACGCCGCGGTCGCCACGACCCTCGCGGTCGTCGGTCGGAAAAATCCACCCCTGGTGATCTCGGCGGGTATCGCCGGGTCACTGACGGGGGGTGAGAACACACCGGCAATCGGGTCGCTGGTGATCGGGAGTGCTGCCTGCTACGCGGAAGAGGGATTGCTGACCTCCGAAGGATTCACGTCGATCGCAGAGATGGGTTTTCCGGTCGCCACCTTCGCCGACGGCAATTCCATTCCCGCCGACCCGGGACTGTTCGAAGCGTTGCGACGCCTGTTTCCGGGGGCTGCGACCGGTCCGATCGCCACAGTGGCGACCTGTTCCGGCACCGATGAACTCGCCGCTGGGATCGCCCTCCGAACCGGGGCAATCGCGGAGGCCATGGAAGGCGCGGCGGTACTGCACGCCGCACGACTTCTCGGGGCCCGTTCGGTCGAACTTCGTTCGATCTCCAATCGCACCGGCAATCGTGATCGTCAGGACTGGCGGCTTCCCGAGGCCTTTGCCGCGCTTGAAACAGCCGCCGCGGTGCTATCGTCGATCTGACCAGAGGCGGTTGATTCCCGGACCTGCCGGCACACATCGAATCATTCAGATCATCCCGCTGGATGTCTTGCGTCAACCCCCCGGCATGGACTCAACAGCGGTCTCGGTCCGGTCGATGCCTCTACATGTACGGATTCGTTCCATCGATCCGGCATGGAGAAGACTCGCATGCGCATTCCGAGGATGTTTTCAAAAACGGTCTCGCCCGTAGTGGCGGACTTCGGCGCGTCGTCGGTGAAGCTGCTTCAGCTTACCGACGAAGAGACGCCGAGCATCGTCGCCGCTGCGAAGATTGAGATCCCCGACGAAGCAAGAGGAAACGTCGACCGACGATTCGCATTCCTTGCCGAAGAACTCCCCGCAGCGTTGCGGAAGGGTGGTTTCGAGGGCAAGCGTGCGATATGTTCACCCGCAAGTTCCCACTTCATCGTGCAGCAGACGCGTATCGACGAGTCGAGTCCCTTGTCTGTCGACGACCAGGTCAGTGCCGAGGTTGCCGGCCGAATGAACTGTCTTCCCAAGGCTGTGGTCGCAAGGTCGTTCCCGACCCCAGGAAGCGACCGTGATCGGGTGGTTCTTGCCATCGCCCGCGACGACGTGATGCGTCATGTCGATCTCTTCAAGCGATGTCGAATCGATCTGGTCGGCGTGCACCCCGATCAGATTCCGATGCTTCACTCTTTTAATCATCTGCATCGTCGTTCCGAGGATCGATCGATCAGCACGATGTACGTCGATGCCGGATGGGGGGCCGTGAAGGTCGCGGTCGCTCGCGGCACGGATCTGGTCTTCGCCCGGATCATTCAGATCGGCGGACGCCAGTTCGACGAGATTTCGGCAGCGGCCTGGGGTTGTACGAACGCCGCGGCGAGAATTCGCCGGATTCAGGAAGAAGAGGCGCAGGCTTCGCCGAAGCCGATGCAATCAACCGAAGCGACTGACCACAGTCAATTGGGATCTGTGATGCTCCGGGTAGGTATGTCCAAGGCTGGTGCCGAGTCGGAGAACCCTCGCTCGAGAACGGAGTCCGGCATGATCTTGGCCGAAGACCGTCGAATCGCTGAGGAGTCCACCTCGCTCGCCGCGGTCTCCACCGCCTGTCCGCAACCCGATTTCATCGAGGTTCACGAGACGGTCGCCGATGAACTTTCAATGTGTGCTCGATACGCCCAGGCATCTCTGGGAAGTCCCATCGATCGGATCGTGATGCTCGGCGGCGAGTCTCACAGCCGCCGATTCGCAGGGCATCTCGCCCGACGCATGGGCATCAAGACGAGTGTGGGGGATCCGATCCGGCGTCTGTTCGCCGGAAACGCGGACTGCATCGGACCGCTCGATCCTTCCAGGGAACATCCCGAGTGGGTGGTCGCCTGCGGCTTGTGCGCCATGGGCCCGAAAGCCTGAACTGAGTTCTGGAGACGAAATGCGCGACTCGAATGATTTCAATTCCGGATTTCTCCCTGACGATTACGTCGAGAAGAAAGCCGAACGGCGGATGAACGTGATGGCCATCACGCTCTTCATTCTTGTGATGTTCGGCGTCACGACGGCGTTCATGGTGACGCAGAAAAACTGGTCCGGCGTTCGCGCCGATCGGGCGGTGGTCAATCAGCGATTCATCGCGGCCAACGACCAGATTGCCGAGATGGACGCCTACGAGCTCCGAGTCGAACAGATGGTCGACAAGGCGCACATTGCCGTCGGTCTCGTCGATACGGTTCCCCGATCGAACCTGCTCGCCGAGATCGTACTGCAGATGCCCACTGAGCTGAGTCTGACCAGGTTTAGTCTCCAGACCACGGAAATCAAGGCAGCAAAGGTCCGACCCCAGGCGGTCGCCACGCTTGGGAGCAAGCGAAACCGCGGTGGAGCTGCCGCCTCACTCGAAGAGGCTGAAACCGTTCGTCCCGAGCCTCGACGTTGGAAGTCCGAGGTTCAGTTGGATGGGCTTGCCCCGTCCCTTGACGAGGTCTCCCGATTCATCGATGCCCTGGTCAAGGTTCCGATCTTCCGTCGAGTCCGTCTCGATCAAACGCAGGAGAAAGAGGTCGACGATCGCCCCATGCGGGAGTTTCGCGTCCTCTTCGAGATCGATCCTGAAGCGGATATTCGCGAGAACGAAGACCCGATCGACATGGCATCGGTCGACATGGAGGAAGAAGTATGAAACTTGGAATTCGTGAAGTCGCGTTTCTTCTGGTACTGGCCGCGATTCCCGTTGCGGCGTGGTTCTTCGTCTTCGAACCTCGGAATCAGGACATCGAACAGTCCCGACAAGAGATCGCGAATATGGAGAGAACCCTACTTCGCCTCGATCAGTTGACCAATGAGGTCGGGGATGTTCGTGAAGCGATTTCCGCGGCCGAGGTTCGCCTGGCGGATTTCCGGCAGAACATTCCGGACGCGGATGAAGTCGACGACATGCTCGCGGAGATTCACATGATCGGTGAGCGGAATGCTCTGAGCATCACTTCAATTCGTGCGCTCAGGCAGACCGAGGATCAGGGTTACGCAGAAATCCCGCTCTCCATGGAGATCGAAGGAGATTTCAAGGGCCTGTACCGATTCCTGATCGACATCGAGCGTCTTCCGAGGATCATCCGTGTCCAGAATCTCGAACTCGAGCGAAACATGGTCGAGTCCCGTGGGCGGAAGGTCGAAGAAGAAATCGTACATGGTCTGATCGACGCATCGATGACGCTCGTCATCTACTGCGAAGGTGAAGAGGAAGGTGACGCATGAGTGAACAGAACCGAAACGACCAAGTAGACAGCATCGACTCCTCGATCGACGATCCCATGATCCGCGGTGGCACCATCGACTTTTCGGTCGATGACGGATTCGCCGAAGCGGTCAAGGGGGGGTCGCGTCGACGGATCGATGGGAGCACGCTTTTGTTCATTGGAGTGCTCGCCGCATCCACGGCGGGGCTCTGGTCAATGCGTTTTCTTGGTCGAGGCGTGGCTTCCAACGGGGACCTCGACGAAAGAGCCGAAGTCGGAAAGTGGATTCTCGATGCGGAGAAGCAGGGAGCAGTGCTGGGTCTCGATGATCTCAGAGTGTTGGAGCGACTCGACAAGGACCGTCTCAACGACTTGCAGGTCACGACAGAGGGCCTGAAGAAGGAGCGGCCTTTTCGATATTGGGGTGAGATCGACGCGGCCGTCGTGGAGTTGGCGCCGATCGAGGAGCGTCCAGTCAACACGATCGATCAGCTCAAGAACCGTTTCAATGAGACGATCGACAGGATCGGGGAACTCATGTTGGTGACCGCGATCCTGGCCCCTGATTCGCCTCGTGCACAAGCGGTGCTGAACGGGCACCGGATTATGGTTGGAGACGTGTTCGACGTTCCCCACGAAGGAGAGGAATACAACTTTGCGGTCGAGCGTATCGGTCGTGACGGTGTCGTCTTTGTTTCGAAACTCGCGGAGCCTCGGCATTCGCGACGGATCGAAGTGGGCGTCAAAAGGAAGTTCTGAGTCGGGTTTCCGGGACGAAGCGCATTGGAGCGAACGTGGGCCGATTCGATATTGAAAGACTCCTCCGAGAGCTCGGAGAACCTTCCGCGATGGCGCCGAAGGAACCATCGATCTCCGGAGGTCCGAACGTCGACCTCAATCCGTCGAGCGCTGTGCTCGACGACGCTGTCAGCGTCGATACCCACGCCCCGACTCCCATCGTGAGGGTCGACCAGACGGTTCGCCTTGAGTCGTCGACCACGGCACCAGCGAAATTCGACTCCCGCCCCCCGGACTTCCAGACCGGAAGAGGGTTGGATGAGGAGATCGATCCGGTCATTGCACTCGATCGACATCGACTTCGACCGACTCGGCCCGATGACGCACTTCGTGACCTTTTCGTTCCGGAAGACGGGCCAGCATCGGTCTCTGGTGATCTCGTCGACCTGCTCAGAAAACGGGAGGTCATCGATTCGGGAACGGTCGAGACCGCGCGTCGACTTCAGCTGCAGTCGCCCGATCGAAAGATCGCTGCGGTGCTTCTGGAGATGGGCGTCGAGGAATCGGTGGTGCAGTCAGGTGTGGCGGAGCTTGCTCGGATTCCATTCGTTCAAGTCGAGAGCGATGCGATTGATTCCGGACAACTGCAGCGTCTCGGAATCGAATACTGTCTCAAACACTGTGTTGTTCCGCTGAAGTCTGAGGGAAAGCGCACGATCATCGGCACACCGAGTCCCGACGATGTCTTTCTACTCGACGATCTGAAGCGACGGCTCGGCGTCTCGGTGGTCAAGCATGTTCTGGTCTGCAGCGGTGAGGTCGAAGCGGCAATCCGGGGCTTGAATGGCGAAGATAATCAGCCATCGGCGGACATCGAGTCTATTCTCGCTGATGTCGAAGAAGATGATGTCGGATTCGAGAAAGCA
This sequence comes from uncultured Phycisphaera sp., assembly GCA_937919685.1. Taxonomy (GTDB): domain Bacteria; phylum Planctomycetota; class Phycisphaerae; order Phycisphaerales; family SM1A02; genus UBA12014. The sequence continues at coordinate 10,445 of CALFOM010000239.1, read as the reverse complement.
GAGATCACCGACACCGATCTTGAGGCGGAAGCCGAAAGCTCACCCGTCGTCCGCTACGTAAACCACATCATCCAGTCGGCGCTTCAGGAAGGTGCTTCCGACATCCACATCGAGCCCGGAGAGAAGACGCTCAAGGTCCGTTTGCGTATCGACGGCATTCTCTACGAGTCGATGAACCCGCCCAAGAAGATGCACGCGGCGCTGACTAGCCGCTTGAAAATCATGGCGAATCTCGACATCGCGGAACGTCGGCTTCCGCAGGACGGTCGAATTCGAGCGACGGTCATGGATCGTCGTCTGGATCTGCGCCTTTCCACGGTGCCCACCGTGAATGGCGAAAAGACGGTGATGCGGATTCTCGACGACCAGGCCATTCAGGTCTCGCTCGACGAACTCGGATTCCGTGATGACACGCTCATGCTTTGGAAGAAGCAGATCGATCGGCCGCACGGCATCATTCTGGTCACCGGCCCCACCGGTTCGGGCAAGACCACGACGCTCTATTCGTCCCTGCGGCAGATGGACATGAAGCGGTTGAACATCTCGACCGTTGAAGACCCCGTGGAATACAACCTGCCGGGCGTGACGCAGATCCAGACCCATTCGTTGATCGACATGACGTTCGCTCGCGCCTTGAAGGCGCTGCTCCGTCAGGATCCCGACGTGGTCATGGTGGGCGAGATCAGGGATCACGAGACCGCCTCCATCGCGGTGCAGGCCGCGTTGACCGGTCACCTGGTCCTCTCGACCCTCCATACGAACGATGCCCCGAGTTCGGTCACCCGGCTGATCAACATCGGCGTGGAGCCCTTTCTGGTCGGTGCCGCGTTGAATGGGGTTCTGGCCCAGCGTCTCGTGCGGCGGATCTGTCCCTCCTGTGTGGGAGAGATTGAGGTGCCGGAAGAGATGCGAGAATTCCTCGCGGTTCACGGCCTTGATCGAGCCACGCTTCCCCAAGGGCGAGGATGCGAAGACTGTCGGAATACTGGCTATTCGGGCCGAATCGGGCTCTACGAGCTTCTCATCTTCGACGACCACCTTCGGGATCTCATCGCGTCGAGTCCGAATGTCACCGAATTCCGCCGAATCTGTTGCGAGCGTGGCATGGTGTCGCTCCGCGAGGACGGTTTCGCAAAGATCGCGAGCGGACAGACCACGGTGGAAGAAGTATTGAGAGTCACCGAGGCCACGATCTGATTGCCCAAGGCGTCCTATAGGGCCGACGAGTTCGATCAGATAAAGGCGGCGATCGACATTTGAAGCCAGATCGCCACCGCGAAACCGATCTTGATCACGGTGCCGGCGATCCGGCCCGCAGCGGCACCGGTCGCTGGTCGCAGGGTGTCGCGGAACTTCGCGCCATCCTTGGTTAACTCGCCGACCAACGCTCCCCCGGCCGCACCGAGAGCCGCGCCCGCGAGAGTGCCGAGAAGCGGGATTGGAAGCAGGAATGTCCCAACGATCCCGCCGATGAAGCCGCCGATCAATGCGCCGACGGTACCTCGGCGGCTGGCGCCGCCTGCTTTGGCGCCTGCGGCGCCCGCGACGAATTCGATAATCTCCGCGACCGTGGCGAGCACGAGCGCGACGGCGAACGCCATCCAGCCGAAGGTTAGGTCGTCGCCACTCCCGGAGAAGTACTCGATCAGGTCGACGATCGCGGCGAGCATGATCACGAGCCAGGTTCCCGGTAGACCCAGGGCGGCAAGGGCGGCGAAAGCCGCGGCGATGATCGAGAACACGATGCCGATGAGTATGGTCACAGGAGCGAGAATCCGTTCACGGGGGTAGGCGAAGGTTCACGGTCCATCGAGAATGGGGCGACCCTCGTGGCCAGTCCTTCGAGAGGACCGACCTTTTCAAGACGATACGTCATGATGATTCTTGATTGGGACCAGGAAACGGTGGATTCCATCGAGGTGACCAGCGAAGCCGGTTCGGAGTCGATGCTCCCCGACTGGATCACGCGAGCGGTGCCCAGCGGATGATCCAGTGCCACCTCTTCGAGAATAGAGCGGGTGAGCCACCATCCACGGTGCGGATCGACCAATTGGAGTCGGATGGTCTCGCCAATCGCCAGTCGGTCAGGCCGTCGACGGCACCGAAAAGTCGGGACAGCTCGATTTTCAGGTGGCGTCCCGGGAGCCGCTTCGAGCAGCCAGTCAAAATGTGGTGGAGGCCCGCTCGGATCGGGTTCGTGGCGGAGAAGGGTGGTTCGGAGCATGTTCGGACCGATGGGCGGCTGGGAAATGGGCGAGGAGCACGAGTCTCCTGCCATCAACGTATCATGCGACAGAGACGCAGGCGACGCTCGGATCGGTCATTCGAAGTTGCGGCGTCGAAAAGCGCAGGAGCCCGCATGATTCCTTCGACACGCCCCGCTGGCAGCCCGTTCACGCCTTTCGTCCTGATGGCCCTCTTCCTAGTCTTCGGACTCGGAGGAACGCTCATCGGCTGCGAGTCGGCGAAGAAGACCCTGTCCACGCCTCCGACGGTGAAACTCCAACAGGATGGCGATCACGAATTCAAGTGGGGGCGGTTTGAATCGGCCGCCGCCTTCTACAAGCGGATTTTGGATCGTGAGCCCGGCAATCCCGCGGCGCTCGAGATGTATGGTCGCTGCATGCTCGAACTCGATCGGCCGGCTGAGGCTGCAGATGCGTTCCTCACGGGTACCGCGCATCGCCCGGGGGATCGTTCGCTGCTCTTCCTCCTTGCTCGTGCGGAGTTTTCCAGCGGCGACTACGACCGGTCATTTCAACTGGTGAGGACTTGGGCGATCGACAACCAGGATGCGGAAGCGTGGCTTCTCCTTGCCGGTTTCGCCCTTGAACTCGACGATCCCGACAACGCCCGTGATGCCATCGAACGAGCCATCAAACTCGATCCAACTGGATCTGCGGCGGCCTATCTTGCCGCCGCCGATCTCGCGGAGCGACTGGGAGATACTGATCTCGCGCTTCGAAGGCTTCGCCAGGCCTACGGGATCGAAGTGGATAACAGCGTGATCGCGGATCGACTGAGAGAGTACGGCGAGATTCCCGGGCCGACCGTCGTCCTGCCGCCCGGCGTCTGAGGATCCCAGTGTCGTGACTGAGAAAAAGTTCACCAGCCGCCCCGAAGAATGGCTCGCCAATCTCACCCAACTGGGGGAGCTGGCAAGGGTCAGACTGCTCCGGTTGGTGGAACGAACGGAGCTCGGGGTCGGAGAACTCGCGACCGCGGCGCAACTTCCACAATCGACAGTCAGTCGGCACCTCAAGGCGTTGCACGACCACGGTTGGATTATCAAGCGTTCGGAGGGTACGGCGAGTCTCTATCGGTTGGACGAGGATTCACTCGACCCCGACTTCCGCCGCCTTTGGGAGACCACCCGAGACCGGCTCGCCGCAAGCCCCGTCTTCGCGGATGACGCGAGCCGTCTCAAGGAAGTCCTCGCATCACGTCGAACCGATTCCCGAGCATTCTTCGGACGAATCGGTGGGGAGTGGAACGAACTTCGACATGAACTCTTCGGCGCTGGTTTTGGCGCCGAGGCGATGCTCGCATTCCTCGATCCGTCCTGGGTGGTGGCCGATCTCGGTTGTGGAACCGGCGATGCCGCCCAGCGCTTGGCACCTGTGGTGGCGGAGGTCGTCGCGGTCGACCGAGAAGAGGCGATGCTTGATGCATCGCGGAAGAGGTTGAAGGAATTCAGCAATATCCGTTACCTTCAGGGCGATGTCACGGATTTGCCTCTGGAAGCAAGGTCCATCGATGCGGCGGCAATGATGCTCGTACTCCATCACCTTCGTGAACCGGAAAGAGCCCTCTCAGAGGCGGCGAGAGTACTGCGGCCGGGAGGCGTCATTCTCGTCGTCGACATGGTGGCGCACGATCGCGAGACCTATCGGCACACCATGGGACATGAGCATCTGGGGTTCGAAGAAGCCGAGATGCGATCCATGGGCAAGCACGCGGGCTTCGATCGAATCACCTGGCGCCGGCTTCGCCCGGTAGCGACTGGGAAAGGCCCGGGGCTCTTCGCCGCGGCGTTTTTCAAAGGTCGCTAATCGATCTCTTCGGGTATCGGTACGTGAGAACGACAGAGCGACGCCGAAGGTCGGCGCCGCTCTGGATGTGATTCTCACGGTTCCGCGTCGATCAGCCGGACGTCTTGGTCGGCGTTGCAGTCTTGGCGGTGGCCGCATCAAGTTTGGCGATCGCGCCTCTTGGGTCCTTCATGGCCTTCGGCTTGCAGCCGCCACAGCAGACATTGACTGCACGGTCGCCGACGATGAACCAAGGGCTCGACTCCTTGAGTCCTCCACCGGTGAAGAGGCAGGTCGTCAGCGGGTAGGTGGTCTTCTGTTCGGCGATTGCGGCCGCATCAAGTTTGGCGATGTACTTCTCGGGATCCTTGTAGAAAGCCTTGGTGCACTTGGCACAACAGAACCGGACGAGCCGGTTCTTGTAGACGATGAGCGTGCATTCCTTGGCCTCGGGACCGGTGGGATCGGGAAGCGCCTTGGAGTCCATCACCGGACATCCCATCGACTTCGGGTATCGCGCCAGCTGGTCGGCGATGATCAACTCATCGATCTTGCCGATAAACTTCGCGGGATCCTTCTCAATTTTTCCTTTGCAGCCGTCGCAGCAGACTCGAACTTCGCGACCGGCCTGAGCGGAGTCGCTCGCGCCCTCGAGAATGACGACGACGCCGCCGTCCTCGGGAAGGGGTCGGCCACTGATCGGGCAGACGTCGAGCAGGTAGGGGGCGCCCTGTTGCTTCGGAGCTTCCGAGCCGTTGCCGGTTGGGACGGTGAAGCCGGCAGCGACGGCGATGAAACCCGCCGCTCCGATGAGACTGGAGATGATTTTGATTCCACGCATGACTGAACTCCTGGCAGGTGGTGAGTGATTTCGATCGCGCAGCCTAACCCGCAACCCCTTCCTAGGGCGGCAGAAGGTGGAGAAACGGTGGAATAGTCGATTCGGGACACCAAGGTGTGGATCTGCTCGATCGGATCTAAAGTGAGTTTGGATATTGACCGAGAGATCTATAGAAGGCTATTCTACCATTGATCCATTAATCCGCTTAATGGATGGAAAATACCCGCATGGTGAATCGGTCTCGTGAAAGCGTCGAAACGCGTTCGGAGCCTGAGGACGGAAGTGATCCGCCCGTGCATCCATGAATCCCGGTCCAAAGGGGCCAAATCTGCCAGGAGACTCCCGTGCCCGTGACTGCATCAGATGCCTCAACTTTCCTCGATACCGGTCTTTCGCTCTTCTCGTCGGGCCTTGATTACAAGGTCGCGGACCTTTCTCCAGAGACGATCGCCTTCGGTCGCAAGGAGATCGAACTCGCGGAGCATGAGATGCCCGGGCTCATGGCGCTTCGCGCCGAGCATCAAGGCAAGTCACCGCTCAAGGGCGCCCGGATCACCGGTTCCCTCCACATGACGATTCAGACCGCGGTGCTGATCGAGACATTGGTCGAACTCGGCGCGGAGGTCCGTTGGGCGAGTTGCAACATCTTCTCGACTCAGGATCACGCCGCCGCTGCGGTTGCGGTCGGGCCGAAAGGAACTGCCAGCTCTCCAGAAGGCGTGCCCGTCTTCGCCTGGAAGGGCGAGTCGCTCCCCGAATACTGGTGGTGCACCTTCCAGGCCCTGAACTGGCCCGATGGTCAGGGACCGAACTTGATCCTTGACGACGGCGGCGACGCAACCCTGCTTGTCCACAAGGGGCTCGGGTTCGAAAAGGCTGGCGGTGTCATTCCCGGTCCTGAGACGACGGACAACGCGGAGTTCAAGTGTGTGCTTCAACTTCTGGCCGCGATCAAGGAAGAGAAGCCCGACTACTGGACGATCACCGCACCGAACGTCCGCGGGGTTAGTGAGGAAACCACCACTGGCGTCCATCGTCTCTACCAGATGGCGGAAGCTGGCGAACTTCTCTTCCCGGCGATCAATGTGAATGACGCGGTCACCAAGAGCAAGTTCGACAACCTCTACGGCTGTCGCCACTCACTCGTCGACGGAATCATGCGGGCCACCGACGTCATGCTTTCCGGCAAGGTCGCCGTGATTTGTGGATACGGCGATGTCGGCAAGGGTTGTGCCCAGAGCCTTCGTGGCCAGGGTTGCCGGGTGAAGATCACCGAGATCGACCCCATCTGCGCCCTCCAAGCCGCGATGGAAGGCTTTGAAGTGGTCCGACTCGACGACGAAGTCGATTCCGCCGACCTCTTCATCACCACCACCGGCAACTTCAACATCATCACCGCCAGTCACATGGCGAAGATGAAGCACAACGCGATCGTCGGCAACATTGGTCACTTCGATAACGAGATTGATATGGCCGGACTCGAAGCGACCGCGGGTATCGAGCGGATCAACATTAAGCCGCAGGTCGATGAGTGGAAGTTTACTGACGGACACTCGATCATCGTGCTTGCCGAAGGTCGTCTGCTGAATCTCGGTTGTGCAACCGGCCACCCGTCATTCGTGATGAGTGCCTCGTTCACCAATCAGGTCCTCGCCCAGATCGAACTCCACGACAACGCGGAAAACTACGATCGGACCAGCGTCGTGACGCTTCCCAAGGAACTCGACGAAATGGTCGCCCGGCTCCACCTCGGCCAGCTCGGTGTCAAACTCACCGAACTCACTCAGGAACAATCCGATTACATCGGTGTCCCGGTCGAGGGCCCCTACAAGCCCAACCACTATCGGTACTGAATCCGGACTCTCGCGATCGGCCCGGTATGCGGGCCCGCGACCACCAGCGTGAATCTTCGAGCGGCGGGCATTCGTGCCCGCCGCTCGTTCTTTCGCCGATCGGATCGAACTCACAGAGGTCGCTGCCGATAGACTCAGCTTCGAATGGCTTCTGATCAGGTCGAGCATCTCCCGAGTGATTCCGCTGGCACTCATCCGCTGGTTCGACTCTTTCGGTATGCCCGTCCGTTTCGTCGACGAATCGCGTGGGCGACGACGTTCTCGATCCTCAACAAGGTCTTTGATCTCGCACCGCCCTTCATCATCGGCGCCGCGGTCGACGTGGTGGTCCAGAAGCAGGATTCGGTGATCGCGAAACTGGGATTTCCCGACCCCTTCCACCAACTGGTCTTTCTCGCCGTCGCGACCGCGATTATCTGGTCGCTGGAATCGGTCTTCGAGTGGCTCTATGGCGTGGCCTGGCGGAATCTGGCCCAGTCGATCCAGCACGAAACTCGGATGGATGCCTACCAGCACGTGCAGGGGCTCGAGCTTCGGTGGTTCGAAGATCGTTCGACGGGTGGTCTGCTCGCCATTCTCTCCGACGACGTCAACCAACTCGAGCGATTCCTCGACGGGGGTGCGAACGACATCATTCAACTGGCGGTGACCGCGATCACCGTGACCGCGGCGTTCTTCATCATCTCGCCGGAGGTCGCTTGGCTGGCGATGATCCCGGTCCCGATCGTGATCATCGGTTCCTTGTGGTTCCAGAAGCGGTTGGAGCCTCGGTACGCCGAGGTCCGTGCCAAGGTCGGCGATTTGAACGCCAGGCTCGCGAACTCTCTTGGGGGCATCGCCACGGTCAAGAGTTTTACCGCGGAGTCGCACGAGGCGGGACGCCTTCGGGTGGAAAGCGAGGCCTACGCCGAGCACAATCGACGCGCCATCGTCCTCAGCGCGCTTTTTAGCCCGTTGATCCGCATCGTCATCATGGCGGGATTCATGGTCACCCTGCTTTACGGCGGTTGGATCACCCTGCAGGGTTCGCTGGCGGTAGGGGCGTTCAGTCTTTTGGTGTTTCTGACCCAGCGATTGCTGTGGCCGTTCACCCGGGTCGGCGCGGTGCTTGATCTCTATCAGCGGGCGATGGCGTCGACGCGACGGGTACTCGACATCCTTGACGTCGCACCGGTGATCGTCGATGGCCCCGATCGACTCCCGCTCGCTTCGGTCCGCGGCGAGGTCCGGTTCGACGGGGTCCGCTTCTCCTACGTGAAGGGACTGCCGATCCTCCGGGGCCTCGATCTGACGTGTCCGGCGGGCCGAACCACGGCGATCGTTGGCTCGACCGGGGCCGGCAAGAGCACGCTCATCAAGTTGATTCTCCGCTTCTACGACGTGGATCCTCGAAAGACCTCAAAAAAGCAGCGCCGTTCGGCGACGCCGGAAGTCGAGGAGATGACCGGCGAATCGCCGCCCTCCGGTGCGCTCGAGATCGACGGGAACGATGTTCGTTCGTTGCGATTGCGTGACCTCCGCCGTGCCGCGTCGCTGGTGAGTCAGGATGTGTATCTCTTCGACGGCACGGTTCGGGAGAACATTGCCTACGGCTGGCCGGGCGAAGCCGACGATCCGGCCGCCTGGACCGAGCCGCCGTTCTCCAAGATCATCGAGGCCGCGACGCGTGCCGAAGCGCATGAGTTCATCATGGAACTCCCCGACGGCTACGACACCGTGGTCGGTGAACGCGGCCAGAAACTCTCCGGCGGGCAACGACAGCGTGTCGCGATGGCGCGGGCGGTGCTCAAGGACGCGCCGATTCTCATCCTCGACGAAGCGACCGCCAGCGTCGACAACGAGACGGAAGCCGCGATCCAGCGTTCATTGCAGACCATCTGCCGCGACCGGACGACGATCGTCATCGCCCATCGTCTCTCGACCGTGCGCCATGCGGATTGCATTCACGTCCTTGATGCCGGCCGCGTCGTCGAACAGGGAACCCACGACGAGCTCGTCACCCAAAACGGTGTCTACGCCCAGCTCTGGCGGGTGCAGACCGGAGAACTGGTCACCGAGTCGGGCTCATGATCACGCATCCTTCGCCGTTTCGTCGCGCGTTGTTTCTTCGCGCCACTTGGCGATGAGTTCTTTCTCTCGAGCGGGGGACAGGCCCGCACGCTGACCCAGGGCCTCGTCCTTGCGATCAGAGGCAAGGAACCAATCGAGGGTGGCTTTGGCGGTGTTCGCGAGCGGGCGGAACGTGCAGCCATGCTCGATCGCGGCCTGGTTGGACCGCTGGCCGAACCCGGCCATCTCGGGAACGAGTGGAATCCACATCGCCATCGTGTCCGGGCCCATCCAGGGTCCGACCTCGTTGGCTTGCAGGAAGGACTCCGGGACCGGGACGAATTCGACGGGATTTGACACTACGGCCTTGCAGCCATCGACCATCTCGCGGAAGTACAGCGGACCTTCGGGGCCGGTGGCGTTGTAGACACCGCCGTGGCCTTGTTCGACGCACGTGGTAATGAATCCGGCGAGGTCACGGACGTCGATGAACTGGGTCCGGGGATTCTCCGCGGGAACGAGTACCTCGCCGCCTCTGCGACAGCGAACGGGCCAGTAGGTGAACCGATCGGTCTTATCGCCGGGGCCGACGATCAATCCCGGCCTGATGATCGTCGCTCGGTCGTCAAAGACCCGCTGGACTTCTTGTTCACAGAGGGCTTTGAGTTGGCCGTAGTACGCGCCAACATTCTCGTCGGTTGGGTCGTCCATCGTTCCGACCGGCGATGACTCGTCGGCGCCAGCGGTGTCGTTCTCCGCGTAGACGGAGATGGTGGAGATGAAGACGTATTGGCGTGTCGCGTCCTTGAGGAGTTCGGCGCTGGCCTTGGCGATCCGTGGAACGTAGGCGGAATTGTCGACCACGGCATCCCAGGTGGTTCCGCTCTTGATCGCCTCTTCGATCGCGGCAAGGCCGTCTCCCTGGTCGGGATCGCGATCACCGGTGAGTCGGGTGACTTTGGCAAAATCGGAGTCGAAGAGGTCGGTCTTCGACCGGCCGCGGTTGAAGATGGTGATCTCCCAGTCGCGGTCCTCGAACTGGTCGATTTCATGGGGGCCAAGAAAGCCAGTACCACCAAGGACGAGGATCTTCATGAAGGTGCTTCTCAAGAGTGCTTGAAATGAGAACGTGAGGCGACGCTGGCCGAAGTGCATGCAGGATTACCGATGAGCAACTCGAGGGTTTCCTCGGCTTCAAGAGAGACCGAACGACACTCACGCCGGGTCTCGTTTTCGCAGTCTCACGGATTTCGCGGACCGCAGGGCCATGAGAACTTTTTTCAGATCAAAGATCGCAGAATCGGCCCTGAGAGGGCGTCAAAGGTGTTTGATGGGTTCGGCGGTTCGCAAGCATGCCTCGCGGAACGTACGCTCGTCGGCGCAACGCAAGAGTCTTGCCGCGATGCAGTCCGTACCGAAGGCGATCGTCGTCTTCAGGAGCCGATTCGGAGATGCTTTCGAGGTCTTCGGCGTACGAGTTGACTGACCGACGCCGAAACTCCGTTGCTCATCGATCGGTTTTCACGATTCGAGAGCCCATGCCTCGGGCGGTCGAGGCCGGCTTGGCCATTCATGAACCGCCCTTCGGATTGGTGTCAAAATGAAAGACTCTTTTCGCTTCCTCGTTCTGTTCTCGCTGGCCTCGTTCCTCGTCGCGTGTACCAGCGGTGG
>CALFOM010000238.1 GCA_937919685.1 uncultured Phycisphaera sp. | reverse complement strand
ATGGCCTTCTCATGGCCGTCCGACTTCCCACGCCGCATGTTTGATGAGCGGGAGGACGAGTTCGCTGGTCGCGGTCTCGACGGCATTCACCGATCCAGGCATCGAGAAAATCAATACGCCCGAGCCATCGGTTCGACGGATTACTCCCGCGCAGGCTCGGCTCAGCAATCCCGCGATTCCGATCGATTCCACACTGATCGCACGGAGCCGCTCGCCGTATCCCTCCAGTTCGACCGCGATCATCGATCTGACCACTTCCACGGTGCCATCTCGTGGGGAGATGCCGGTTCCGCCGGTGAGCAGGATCGCTTGAATCGAGGGGTCATCGACGCCCAAAGCGATGCTCTTTCTGATCAAATCCGGGTCATCTGGAACGAGCTGGCGAATCTGGATGAGATGGCCCGCGCCCAGTGCCAGTGCCTGAAGGCGGTCCCCGCCCTGGTCGGTCTCAGGTGTTCGGGAGTCGCTGACGGTCACCAGCATCAGTTTGATGGGGGCATCCCGGTGGTGACGAGCTGCCGCTTCTTCGTGTTCTTGTGCGCTCACGATCGGGGGTTCCGGCGGTGGATCAGTCGGCTCGACGACGGATCACGTGCAAGACCGTCGTGATCACGGTAGCGTGACCGTCGACCTCATGAACATCATCGGACATGGCATCGACCTCGTGGAGATCGACCGCATCGAACGGATGCGGGAGGAGCACGGACAGGCGTTCCTCGATCGTTGTTTTACCAGCGGCGAGCAGGCGTACGCGGAATCCGCGCCGCGAGTTCGAGCGGAGCGGTACGCCGCGCGATTCGCCGCGAAGGAAGCGATCCTCAAGGCCTTTGGAACCGGTTTGCGGGAAGGGATCGCCTGGACCGACATGGATGTGACTCGCAACGATCTCGGAGCGCCTTCGATCCGTCTGGCGGGCGAGGCGGCCGTGCTGGCGGCTCGCATGGGCATTACCGAATGGCGGATCTCCCTCACGCATACCGCAGATCTGGCGATGGCAAGCGTGATTGCCGTCGGATCGGGACGCCCGGCCTCCATCCCCGAGTAGCATGCCCCTCATGGCCAGACGAACAGGTCCAACCCTGTACGAAGCGATGTCCCAGTCGGCGCCGGTCTCGTCGCCGACCGCGGGCCGAGGGAGTCGCTCCGTCGATTCAGATCGGCCGAGTGCTTCGGCGTTGCTGACGCGGGGTCGGGGAATCAGAATGCCGGTGGGTTTCGTCTGGATCGGATTGGCCGGGGTGATCGGTCTGGCAGTCGGTGCCTATCTCTTCGGATTCAGCCGCGGTGAGCGTACGGCCGGAACCCGCCAGGCCGCGACGTTGTCGGCGAAGCTGGAGGCTGCCAGCGAGGCCGGACGGGTCCGAGAGCCTGCTCCAAACACCAGCTCCGAGGTCAGAGATCAGCCTCAGTCGCGAGCGGAAACCACATCCTCCAATCCTTCGGAAGCCCGAAGAAACGCGGATCCGAGGGTGCCTGGCCTGAGTTACTGGGTGGTGATGAGGCCTCGGCCTGATCGGGCCGAGGAAGTCGCCGTCTTCATTCGAGAGAATGGACAGGGTCTTGACGCAGCGGTCATCCCGAGCGACACTGGTGGATTCCCCAAGGTCATCGTCCTTCCGGGCTTTCGCTCGTCGGATCGTTCGACTTCGCGGGTCGAATCCATGAAGGATGAGATCCTGAGAATCGGGCGGGCATTTGGGAAAGAGACCGGTGGGAAAGGCGAGCCGTTCGCCGATCTCTACCCTGAAACGTTCAAGTCGAAAGCCGACTGACCGCCATTCGTACGATCACCTTCACGCCCCTTCTTTGAGATCCATCATGAGCCTCCACAGCAGCCTCAAGACCAACGCTGGCGCCCTCAGCCAGCACCGCAACGTCCTGACCCGAGCAGAACGAATCTCCCAACTTCAGGATAAGAGCGAATTCCTCGCCGGGAAGACCTCGCCGCTGGGGATCCCTAAGGTCCGGAGCATCATGGTGACCGTCGGCAAGAAGACGCCAGCGGAGGGTCCGAATGCTGCGAAGGGTGACGCGGACGATGCAAAGAAGAAGAAGAAGAAGTAGTGATTCGGGAGTCTGACGCGTTCAGTGCAGCGTATGACCAGTGAGTCCGAAGACCGTTCTTTTGATCCCCGCGGACCAGTGCCGCGGGGCTCTTCATTTCAGCACCCTTTTTAGCCGGCGTCTCGCCGGCAGTCGGGAACGTGCAGACCGTGCCAACCGATTCAACCGAGCCAACCGATTCATCGATCACGAATGATCGCCGCCTCAGTCGCCGGGTTCGGGCTATCGATGCCTCGGGAATCCGCCGCGCCTTCGAACTCGGGGGATCTCTCGAACGGCCGATCAACCTCTCGATCGGTCAGCCGGACTTTCCGGTTCCGACCGTGATGAAGGATGCCGCGGTCGACGCCATCCGTGCTGACCGGAACGGTTACACCGTCACTCAGGGGATCGCCCCGCTTCATGAGGCGATCCGCCGTCATCTCGCCCACGATCTCGGCTGGAACGATGCGGACGCCTTTTCCACGGTGGTGACTGGTGGCACGAGCGGTGGTCTTCTGCTGGCGAGCCTGGCGCTGTTGGAGGAAGGCGACGAGGCGATCATTCCGGATCCTTGGTTCGTCCTCTATCCACAACTCGGTCATCTGACCGGAGCGACGATGGTTCCCTGCGATACCTACCCGGATTTTCGCATGACGGCCGCGAGGGTCGAGCCGCTGATTACCGATCGAACGAAGTTCGTCTTGGTGAACAGCCCGGGAAATCCCTCGGGCGTGGTGCTGAATGAAAACGAGGTCCGGGAGCTTGCGGAGCTCTGCCGCGGTCGTGGGGTGCAAATCATCACCGACGAGATCTACGACGAGTTCGTTTTCGCGGATGCCGCTCGTCCTGACGGGCGATGTCCATCGCCGGCACGGTTCGATCATGACGCCCTCGTGATCAGAGGTTTTGGAAAAACCTACGGTTGCACCGGCTGGCGACTCGGATATGCCGCAGGTCCGACGTGGCTCATCGAGCAGATGCGAAAGTTGCAGCAGTTCACCTTCGTGTGTGCCCCAAGTCCTCTCCAATGGGGCGTGCTCGAGGCCTTCGACATCGACAACACCGCACAGGTCGAGATCTATGCTCGCCGGCGTGAGATGGTCATGGACGCGTTGTCTCCGCATGCAAACGTGGTCCGGCCGGGAGGCGCGTTTTACGCATTCCTAGAAATTCCTGCGGCCTTGGGCATGACCGGCACAGAGTTCATGGAACGAGCCGTCCAACGACGAGTGCTCTTGGTTCCCGGCGGGGTCTTTTCTGGCCGTGACACACACGTTCGATTGAGCTTCGCAGTTCCTGAAACGACTCTTCAAGAAGGTCTCGATGTGCTCGTCGATATGATTCAGAGCGGTTGAGGCGAGTCGCGGAGACCGGCGGGGATCTTGAAGGCCTGAGCCACCCATCGCAGGATTGAAGAGATGATTAGAGACGATTAGAAACCTCGAGAGACGACTCGCGACGACGAGAAACGATTCAAGAGAACAGGGGCCGGAGACGATGTCTCCGGCCCCTGTCATTTCAACTTCTTGCAGGCGTTCGGTGAACCGTGAGCCTACTTGGATTCCTCCGAGGCATCGCCTCCCTGTTCGCTCATGCCGCTGCCACCGTCCTGGCCCGGCATGGCATCCGGGTCGATCTTGGGCTGGTCGGGATTGACCTGTCGGGGCGTGACGTCGACGATCTCGTCTCCGCCGTCGCAACCGGCAAGGCCGATGACCAGTGTGGAAGCGGCGAGAATCATGGAGGAGCGGAGCATGGTGTTCATGTGAAAATCCCTCTTGGTTTTGAAGGAACCGTTGATGGCTCCGAGATAGACGAAAGAAGTGGATCGTCGGAGGAGTCCGAGATCCGTCGGAGGACTTCCGACTTGAGACCATTGGATCCGATCTGCCCCATGAAGGTCAAGGCGACGAGGTCGGTTTCGGCGGGCCGAATTCTAGCATGGTTCCCGGAGGCGCCAATCGACGCCACTGGGTGTGATACGTGCGATCGTTGTCCGCAAGTTCCACTTGCATGGCCCTGAGGGCACTTGGAGCGAGGTTTGGCACACGAATCTGGAAACGATGCACCGTTCCAGCGTCGTCGTTGGGCTTCTCCAAGAGCACTGCCCGTGGCCAGGAATTCAGGATTTCGCCGTCGGCATCGATTTCGATCAGTGGGATCGCCCCGTCGATCGGAGAGATGCCGAGTTCGACGAGGAACGATCGAGTGGCTTCATCCGTTCGCAGGGTGAGCACCGCCAGATCGCCATGGGGATTTCGCCGAGCAAGGATCGTTTCCTCAATGGGGACCTCATCGTCGGCGAGACGGTCATCATTGATCTCGAGGTCGATCATCAGATCCCCGAATTCTGGGTCGGCCTTCGTGGCGAGCGTCCCGAGAGGTTCCCGTTCCTCGTAGACGGAATAGGTCCACCCTGCGATGGGCCAGCGCGGGCTTCCATCAGCGACGACGGTATCCCGCCGGACCACCGGAATCCGACGGGGAAGAACGATCGGGACGATTCGATCCCGATCGTCCAGGAACGAGGCGGTGATTCGAATCTCCGGCGGCGGCGGCGGCATCCGTGTCTGTTCTGAAAACACGTCGAGCTCGATGGTTGCTCGCCCACCCGGTTCGATCTCCCTCGGAAGGGGTGCGACGATTCGGAATGGACTTTGAAAATCGGTGGTCGCGGGGTTCTCGATCTCGAGGGGGGTTCGGGCGAGGAACTCATGTCCATCGACGATCCAAGGTCGAGCGGGCGCGGCTTCCTCGATCGAGATGGTAATCATGCGATCGAGCGGATTACGGATCTGGATCGAGATTTTCTCGGCAACCGGCCCGTCCTGAGGGTCCGGAAGCATCCCTTGCACCGTCGCCACGTTTCTTCGCGACTTCAATCGATAGGCGAGATCCTGGTCCGCTCGGAGGATGAAGTCGTCCGGGAGCACGACGCCGACGGGAAGGTGTCGAAGGTGGACGGTGTCGCCGGGGCCGAGATCGAGCAGCGTGAGGTGGTTGAACTGGCCGGTGAGCGGGTGTTGATCGATCGCGCCGCCACAGACACCGAGAAGGTGATACTCGATGCCGTCACGGTCTTCGTCTCGTTGAAGCGCATGAAAATGGCCTGCGATCACCGCATCGACGCCGTGTTCCACGAGAAGCGGATGCACCCGGGTATCCCATCCAACACGCTTGTCTCTCCAAAGTGGTCGGTGCATCAGAAGGACGATGGGTTTGTTTGGATCGGCCTGTTCAAGAACGCGGCGAAGCCATGCGATCTGTGTGTCGGAGATGTTGACATTCCCCCCGTCGAGTGCTTCGTCACTGAACAGGACAACCATGGTTCCATGTTCGAGTTGGACCGCATAATGGAGGGGACCAAACCGCTGGCGGTATCGTCTGGCGAAGCGATCATCGTCGGCATTCCGAGCGCCGGAGATGACGTCGTGGTTGCCCGCGGTCGGCCAGAAGTCCGCATCGAGTTCATGAATGATCCGAAGAAAGTCGTCGACTTCGCGGTCATAGTCCTCGAGATCCCGCTTGTAGCCCTGGACCAGATCGCCGACGCAGAAGACAGCGTCCGGTCGAAGCAGGCCGAGGTCTTTCATCGCTCGCTCCAGATGAACAAGACCCCGATCATCTCCGGTGGTTCGATCGGGAAGAATGGCCAGCACGCTTCGATCGAGTCGGGGCGTACCGACGACGATCTGGCCGTCTTCGGCGAGCCCGGCGTCATCGAGGCGGAATCGGTCGGCCTCCAAGACCTTTGTTCTCGTCGGCGGTGCCGAGTCGTCTTGTGGCACGAGGTTGAAAAGAAGAAAGGCGAGGCTCAGGAAAAGAAGGGTGGACATTCGAGGCTCCAATGCGACATTGTGAGTCTTCTAGTCGCCTTTGGTGGTGATGGCACGCCCATTTATCGACCAAAAACGACGTCGCCCCGATGATCGCAAGCGATCGAGGGGCGACGTGGCAGAGGGGAGAAAGACCGAAGAAGACGGTCAAGGCGGGTCTTGGACCGGGCCATCGACCGTTGGCCTATGTACTCGAATTCGGTGCATGAGTTCCGATTGATCCGGGAATTTTCGAAAAAAAGGATCAGGAGCGTCGCTTCTGACGCGATCAAGCTCAGATTCCGGCATCGATCGGAGTCGCGTCCCCATGGACAATGGTCTCTAGAAAACGGGCCCAACGAGGTGCCACCATGGAGACCAGCGACTCTTCGGAGGTTGACCGGCACGCCTCCGCGAGCCCCGGCCGGCGAGCGGACTCGACGGCGTCGTGCCATGCTGCGGCACGTCGGGTGTTCGACCCTTCAAGGAGGATCGCATCGATTCCCGGTTGAAGGTCGGTTCGGTGCGGATCGGCCACTCCGATCGGAACCGCACCTCCGTACATGGCTTGTCGCTCGATGCTTCGGATCGGTCGGTCAGAATCTGGGGTGATGATCACCGCGGCTTCGGCCAGGAGTCCTCGGAGTCGATCGGCATCGTCGAAGGCGGTCACTCGCGAAAGGAGATTTCGGCGACGGAGATGCGACCAGATCCTCCCGTCGATCGGACGCCCCGAGAGTTCGATCGCGAGATGTTGGAGACCGCCGGGAAACTCCGCCCCGCTCGCCATTCCATCGATGAGTGCCGTCCAGATCGTCGCATTCCCCACCGGCCCCAGGATCACCCCGAGTCCGCGAGGTTGCGATGTTGATCGCATCGTCCGAGGAACGGGGATCGGGAGGTGGGTGCAACGGTCCTCGCCGACCCGCGCTGCGGCAAGATCCCGCAGGCCCTCGGTCGCAGTGACCACGGTGACTCGCGGATTCCGGTCGATGGCGGTCACTTCCGATCGGCTTCGAGCTTCGACGACTAATGGGACATCGAGTTGATCAGCAAGGCGACTGGCGAAGGCACCGCTTCCCGGGCCGACGGATACCACGACATCGAGTTCATCCATGCCCACTTCGGTCAAGGTGTCCAGCACGGAATGGACCGCCCGTTCTCGTATCCAGAAGGGAACTCTGGTCGGGATCGTGATCGTCGGGGTGGGTGCGTCTCGATCGTCGATATCGTCGCGAGGATCACCATCCAGTGCCAAAAGCACGCGTACGCCCTCGGTGGCGAGTCCCACGGCGAGCCTCGTGAACGCTGCGAGTTCCTGATGAACCCGCGTCGAATCGAGAATGAAGGCCGCGCGAAGCGTCACGAATCGGATCTCCTGGCCGTCGCGGTTTCGCCGATCGCCGTGGAATGGGCAGGCGGAAATGCAGCCTTGATTTCGCCGGGGATGCGGATCGGTCTTCGAGTCTTCAGATCGACCAGCGCCCAGCGGGTGTTCGCGATGCAGATCACCCGATCGTCTGACGGGCGGACGATAAGGGTGTCTCTTCGAACCGAGGTTCGCGTGAAGGCGTGCAGCCAGGTCGCCGCGAGGAGTTCGTCGCTCGCGAATGTCTCGCCTCGGTAGTCGATCTCGTGACGAGCCACGAACCACATGGTTCCTTGTTCCAGATGCCATTCGCGGGTGAACCCTGCCGCGTCGGTGGCCAGCTCTGCGAGCCGGTCGATCCAGCGGACGTATTCGGCGTTGTTCACGTGCGGCACCGCTCGACTCATTCCTTCGTCGCCGACTACCACTTTCGTCCAGAAGGAAATGTCCGCGGGAGCAGGCCAGTCGGTGTGCGGCATCGGTGGGGTGCGCATCACTTCGAACCGGGTGATGGTCATGTCGCGTCCCTAGGTGTGACGTCCGGCTCGATGGTCCGGAGATACTTCCACGAATAGAGGCCCGTCCGATGTCCGTCGTTGAAGTGAATCCGAATCGCGTAATTACCCACCGGCTCGATGCGTTCCGCGCGGAGCCGGTCTGGTCCGCCGCCGGGGAGGACGGTCAGGGGATTCCGGGCGATTTCCTTCCGGAGTTCCCGAGCATCCGCGGAGGGGCTCATCCTTCGGAGCCATGCCGTCGGATAGAAGACGGACCGACCATCAGGCCACTCGATGGTGAGCCCCTGATCGCGATCGAGGTGAAGGTGGCGAGGTGGCAAATCGACGGCCATGGGAGGAATGGTACGGTCCGAAGCGATCACGCGGTGAAGGTTGGTCGCCCGTCGTAGAATCTAGGGGATGATCACCTCGACCTCGAACCTCTCGCCAGGCCAGTGTCTGGCGCTGCGGCTTGAACGCCAAGCTCCGATCTGCGTCGGTCTCGATCCGATCATTAGTCGGCTTCCCGATTCGATCGACCGTTCCGACGAGGTCGCGGCGATCGAACAATTCTCCCGAGGCGTGCTGGATTCCGTGGTCGGCATCGCTCCGTGCGTCAAAGTCCAGGCGGCATGCTTCGAGCGGTATGGAAGTCGAGGCGTCGCGGCGATGGAGCGGGTTATCACCGCCGCCGTCGACGCCGATCTGCTGGTCATCCTTGACGCCAAGCGCGGGGACATCGGCATCTCGGCGACCCATTACGCGGCCGGTGCCGCGGCGACGGGGGCGCATTGGATCACGCTCAACGGATATCTCGGAGAGGATGGAGTGATTCCGTTTCTCGATGCGGGGTTGGGCGTCTTCGTGCTCGTCCGAACTTCGAATCCCTCAGGAGACGAGATCCAGTCACCGGAATGCGGTGCTGGAACGGTGGCCGGTCTCGTCGGCTCGATGGTCGGGCGACTCGGTGAATCCAGGCGCGGAACAAACGGTCTTTCCTCCGTCGGCGCCGTGGTCGGTGCGACGAAGCCCGAAGCGGCCGCGGAACTCCGAGCGGTCATGCCCGACGCACCCTTCCTGCTGCCGGGCTACGGCGCACAGGGCGGTGGAGTCGATGGCGTTCGTGCCGCACTCGATCGTCGAGGTGGAGGGGTTCTCGTGACCGCGAGCAGGTCGATCATCCACGCATTCATCGACCAATCGGGCGACTGGCGGCGGTGTGTGAAAGACGCCGCGGCGACGTTCGCCGAAGAGATCGGCGGCCTCGTCGCCGATCAGGATCACTGACATGCGATATACCCCGATCGCACTCCTCCTTATTCTGCTGGCCGCCCCTTTTCTGCTCGAGCAAAAGGGTGAACCGGCGGACCCCGATTCGCCCCAGCTGGTGATCGTGACGCCGCACAACGAACAGATCCGCTGGGAGTTCAAGCGGGCCTTCGAACGCTGGCATGAAGCGACCTTTGGCGAACGAGTTCAGGTGATGTGGAGCACGCCCGGCGGGACCAGCGAGATTCGAAAACTCCTCGTTTCCGAGTACACGGCAGCACTCGAGGCCGGACTTCCCCCCGGTGGGAACGCTGATCTGCTCTGGGGCGGTGGAAGCTACGAGTTCGCCCAGTTGTCGAAGCCGATCGAAGTCAAGGTGGATGACGAGTCGCGTTCAGTCTCCGTACTCGCGAGGATCGAGGTGACACCGGCCTGGCTGGAGTCGATCTACGGTGATGGCATGATCGCCGACCAACCGCTCTTCGACGAAGGGCATCGCTGGTTCGGAACAGCGCTCTCGAGTTTCGGAATCGTCTTCAACCGAGACGCATTGGCGGGCCTGGGGATTTCGACCCCGGGAACGTGGCAGGATCTCGCGGTTCCGAGCTACGACGGTTGGATCACCATGGTTGATCCTGGAATGAGCGGATCGGTGACCACCGCTTTCGAAGCGATCCTCCAGCGGCGTGGATGGGTCGATGGATGGCGGATCCTCCGTCGACTGGCAGCGAATGCGAGGTCGTTCGCCGGGAGCAGTACGAAGGGCCCCATCGAAGTCGCCGCCGGCGAGACGGCGGCGGCGGTCTGCATCGACTTCTATGGCCGATACGAGGCGCAGCGGACTCGCGATGCCGCGGTGAAAGCCGGGCTTGCAGGTGCTGATGCGGTCGGGAGGGTCGGATACGTGGACCCTCCGGGCGAGACGGTGATCGACCCGGATCCGATCGGCATGCTCACGGGTGCTCCGAATCCCGAACTCGCGCGGCGCTTCATGGATTTCGTGCTGAGTCGGGAAGGCCAGGCGCTCTGGCAGTTCCCGGTGACGACCAGTGGGCCCGGGCCCCGAGACTTTGAACTGCGGCGACTTCCCATCCGGCGGTCCATGTATCGCGATGACTTCGTCCGATTCGTCGACAAGGTCGACCCGTGGACGATCGCCACGCCGGTGGCGGCGCCCAATCAGGCCATGCGCGCATTCATCGCGCCGCTTTTTCGGGCGATGGCCCTCGATCAATCCGAAGCGCTTCAGGATGCCTGGCGGAAGATCACCGCTCATCCGAACTATCCACTCAACGCCGAAGGACTGGTCACCGCGTCTACGGTGAGCGACCCGGAATTGGCCCGAATGCTTTCCGAGTTTGATTCATTCCCCATCGTTCCCGGGCCAGACGATTCGTTCTTTGATCTTGGCGACGTTGATCGACTCGCCGAAGTCAAGTCAGGCTGGCTTCGTCGCGGTTGGGCGGCGGAGGGTCTCTGGCCGATCGAGGCCGACCCGGTTGAAGTCTTACGGCGGATCGCTCGGCGTCATTTTCGTTCGGTCTACGAGTCGATCGTGGCGACCAGGAGGTCGACGGGGTGAGTACCGGCTTTCAGACCAGTGAACCTCGGACCCGGATCGTGGTCACCATCGGGCCCGCCTGCGATTCCGCGGCGCAACTCCTCCAACTCATCGAGGCTGGGGCGGGCGTGCTCCGGCTCAATATGAGCCATGGTTCGCTTGAAACACATCAGGCGACCATGGTCAGGATCCGTCAGGTCGAAGCGGAGTGTGGGATTCCGATCGCGATCATGGTGGATCTTCCGGGCCCAAAGATCCGACTTGCGGGCGAGGTTCCCGAGATGATCGAGACAGGCTCCGAAGTGACCATCATCGGACCGGACGATCCCGCGGTCGTTGATCCTGATGTGCTTTCGATCGATGTGCGCGGCGTCTTGTCGGCGGTGAAGGTCGGACATCGGATCCTGATCGACGATGGGAACATCCGACTGCTCGCGATCGCGGCCGACGAGATCGGCGGTCGAGCGCGGGTTCGCTGCGTGGTGACTTCGGGTGGGTGCCTCCGGGCGCGAAACGGTGTGAATGTTCCGGACAGCGATCCCGATCTTCCTGCCGTCACCGATCGAGACCTTGAATTAGCCCACGCAATGACGAAAGCCGGCGCCGATTACCTCGCCGTCAGTTTCTGCCGGGACGGCGACGATCTTCGGCGACTTCGAGCCGCGGTCGCCGGTGACGTCAGTCAAGACGGGATCGCACCGGGGATCGTTGCGAAGGTGGAGCGCCCGGCGGCGGTGGCTAATCTCACGGACGTGGTGGCAGCCAGTGACGCAGTCCTCGTCGCCCGGGGTGACCTGGGGGTGGAGATGGACATCGCGGAAGTTCCGGTGGTGCAGAAGCGCATCATCGCCGCGGCGATGTCGGCCGGCCGGCCGGTGATCGTCGCGACGCAGATGCTTCAAAGCATGATCGAAGCCGCATCGCCGACCCGGGCCGAAGCCACGGACGTGGCGAATGCGATTCTCGACGGAACCGACGCGCTGATGCTGAGTGGCGAGACGGCGATCGGACGGCATCCGCCGCTGGCGGTGGAGATGCTGCGGCGAATCTCCGTTTGCACGGAAGCCTGGATGGACGAGCGAGAGGAGCCCGAGGCGGCGACCCGAACTCTGGTGGAGATGGTCGACCCCTGGATGCCGGCGATCGCGCGGGGGGCTCGTCGAATCGCGTCCGATCTTGGTGCGGTGGCCGTGTTGGCCTGGTCACGGGATGAGTACACGGCCTGCCTTCTGAGCCGCGAACGGTTCAGGGTTCCGATCTTCGTCTTTACCGACGATGTTCGACTGGCACGTCGAATGCGACTCCTTCGTGGGGTTCGCCCGGTAGTCACCTCGGCGATCACGACTCGGCAGGAATTTCTGCGCACCGCGGCGTTGGTCGCGATGGCCGACGGCGTCGCCCGCACGGGTGATGCCTGTGTCTTCGTGCATGGGTCGGGTCGAAGCGAGGAAAGGCCGACGGATGCCATCGGCGTGCTTCGGATCGGTGATGAGCCGGGGAGTTCGATTTGACGATCCGCCATGCCGTGACCCTCTCGGTCGGTGATGAGCTGCTGGCCGGCGAGACGCTCGATACGCACGGTCGCACCATTGCGGCCGCTCTTGCCGAACGCGGATGCCGGGTACTCGAACATCGGGTTCTTGGGGACGACGTGGCGAACATCGCCGCGGCGATCCTTGCCGCGACGGCCTCCGCGGATCTGGTGGTGATCACGGGTGGGCTGGGGCCGACGCTTGACGACGTCTCGAGGGAGGCTCTCGCCGAAGCCATGAACGAGCCGCTGGTCGAGGATGCAACCTCCCGGGCACATCTTGAGACGTGGTATGCCGGTCGAGGTCGCGTCATGCCTGCAGGAAACGTGAGACAAGCGATGCGACCGGTCTCGGCGCGGTGCCTTGAGAATCCCAACGGGACAGCGCCCGGGCTTCAAGCCCGCATGGGTGCCGCGTTGGTCGTGGTGCTTCCGGGACCGCCGAGAGAGATGCGTCCGATGCTCGAAGGCGTGTTGAACGAGCAACTCCCGGGTGAACCGAGGCCGGCCATCGTGATCCGGGCGTTCGGCATCGGCGAATCCGACGCGGCCGAGCGGATCGAACCGTTGATGCGTCGTGACCAGAAGCTCCCGGTCGCCACCACCGTTTCCCAATCACTTCTCTCAGCGCGGATCCGGGGGAATCGCCCCGAGGATCGTGAATTGATTGAGTCGCTCGCGGCGCAGGTCGAGAAGGCGTGGCACCCCTATGTTTTCGGTCGCGATGACGTCACGCTTCCGATGGCCCTGGGCGCCGAAATCAAGGAAGCCGGGCGGACCGTCGCCACGGCGGAGAGTTGTACAGGAGGACTCGTGGGTTCGATGCTCACAGAGGTGCCGGGTTCCAGTGGCTGGTATCCGGGTGGATGGGTTGTGTACGAGAATGCTCGGAAGATCGAGGATTTGGGCGTGGCGGCGGAACTGATCGAACGAGACGGGGCGGTGAGCCAATCCGTGATTTCGGCGATGGCCGAGGGCGCTCGAAGACGCGCCGGATCGGATTACGGGGTGTCCACCTCGGGCGTGGCGGGACCGGATGGCGGTTCCGCGGACAAGCCGGTCGGAACGGTCTGGATCGCCGTGGCTGATGAGGCGGGGATCGATGCACGGTGTTTCCACTTCCCCGGTGGTCGATCGGTCATTCGTGATCGAACCGCAAAGACCGCGCTGCAACTGCTTCGCCTTCGCATCCGAGGCGACGCGTCTGATCTGCTCTGGCAACGGGATGCTTCGTCATGAATGCCGAGGCGATCCGGTCGTGGCGTCCCTTTGCCGTGGGGGTTGGCGCGAATCTCGGAGATCGCCGTGGGCAGATCACCCGGGCTCGGGATCTGGTCGCAGAGACGCCGGGCGTGCGCGACGTACGGATGGCGGCGATCATCGAATCGGCACCCGTGCTTCCGGCCGGAGAGACCTCGGGGCATCCGGATTATCTGAATACCGTCTTCGCTGGCGAGACCAATCGAACGCCTCGCGAGTTGCTCTCACGCCTGCTCGCCATCGAGTCAGCGTTCGGTCGGCGTCGCGGCTCGGGCTGCGAGCCCAGAACCCTCGACCTTGATCTCTTGCTGGTCGGTGAACTCCAGGTTCAGGAGCCCGGACTGGAACTTCCCCATCCCCGGATGTGGTCGAGGCCCTTCGTGGTGGAACCGCTTCTCGCGTTGATGCCGGAACTCCGTCCCGCGATCGTTGTCGGCGAAACGGGTTCGACGAATCCCCCTGAAAACCCCTGAGACCCGCGGCTCTTTGCTCGAGAGCAGTTTTTTGGTCATTGTCCTTCAGCCCTGCGAAACCTCGATCCCGTTCGGGCGGTAGGATTCTCCTCCGGTCGACGCACGTGCCTCGACTTGAAATGACTTGACCTTTCCGGTCCGGACGTCGACCACGGCGTCGCCCTTCCAGACGCCTTCGGCGTCGATTCCCCGGAGTTCGTTCTCATGCGACAGTTGACTGCTGCAATCGCCGCTGGTGTCTTTCTCACCGGTCTCGCCACCGCCACCGCTACCGTCCAGGACGCACCGGCAGTGCCCGCCGCTGAGCCTGCCGCACCTGAGGTGGCCAAGGGGGATCCCGCGGCCTTCACCGCGGCCGATCGAAGCCCCGAAACGCTCATGGCGGGGCTCGCACAGTTGGTAAAGACCAGAGCCGCGTACCGCGCCGCACCCGCTCTGACCGAGGGGATCGTGATCTCGGTCAATTCGCCGATGGGTGAACAGAAGACCATGGTCGATTCCCAATGGGGTGTCAACGGCGCCTTCGACATCACCGTGGACGGCCAGATGCGCATGCTCGCGTTCGGCAACACCTTTTACATGCTGATGCCCGCAGACGAGACGCGATATCTCAGCCAAGAGATCGCCGACGGAGATGCAATGGGGGTCATTGCCGGTGCGACCGGAGGCGGGGGTCTTCCCGACCCGGCGATTCCTTTCCGACTCGGAAAGGCCGACGTCAAGGCCGAGGAGATTCCAGCGATGCTCGGCCTTGGTGCGATGACGAATCCCAAGCTCGCCGGGTTCCGATCGTCCGCGACCGGGATGCAGGCGTTGCTCGAAGGTGAAGGCGGCAAGGCGGTCGTTTCCATGAACTCGAAGACGAATCTGATCGATCGAATCGACCTGATGGTCACACCTCCCGGTGCACCGCCTGAATTCAAGATCGAGGTCGCTTTCACGATCAAGAATGAACTCCTGAAAGCCCTGAAGACGCCGATCGCGTTCGACACCACCGGCAAGACCAAGGTCGACAGTCCCGATGGCCTCGGCCCCCAACCACTCGAAGCCGGCGCCATGGCGCCCGACTTCGAGTTGAAGACCCTTGAGGGCGAGACGGTCAAACTGTCCAGCCTTCGAGGCCAGGTCGTCGTGCTTGATTTCTGGGCCACTTGGTGTGGCCCCTGCAAGCGAGGCCTTCCGGTCCTCAATCAGGTCGTCCAGTGGGCCAACGAGGCCGACATGCCGATCAAGTTCTACGGCGTCAATGTCTGGGAACAGGGCGAAGTCGCCGCGAAGCTTGCGGTTGCCAAGGGCTTCTGGGATCCTCAGAACTTCTCCTTCTCAAGTCTGATCGACGAGGATGACGCCGTGGTCGCCAAGTACGGCGTCACGGGTATTCCGACGAGTTTTATCATCGGCCGAGACGGCAAGGTTGAGGTCGTTCATCAGGGATTTGACCCCAGCATGGTCGAGGTCATGAAAGAAGAGCTCAAGGCCGCCGTGGCCGAGAAAGGCTGAGTGATCGACCGCCGCAAGGCGGCCGAAACCTGATCAACCCGCCGGATCGCGATCATCGGATCGCGGTCCGGCGTTCTCTTTCCCGCATCCTCGTTCCGACTCCGGCGTACTATTGAGACCGGATGACCTCGGCAGACGTCATTGTCGAAGCCCGTCAATTCTGGTTCAGGAGCTCGCATGTCCGAGTCCATCTCCATCTCAATCCGCGTCGCGGTCGTTGGGAAGCGACGTTTTGTGGCGTTGTCCCCGATCATGATCGCCATCGGCGTGTTCCTCGGCGGTAGTAATCACGCGAACGCCCAGATGCGTGACGAAGATCCTGCGGCTTCGCAGGCATTGGCCGCGGTCATCGCGGCGATTCGAGCCGAACCTTGGGTGATTCAAGAGAAAGTCACGGTCTCCACCATCGATGGTGATGACATCGCGACGGCGCCGCCTCGCGAAGCGACTTGGACGTTGGTGCCGGACCGCGGCATGGTGGGGGTCTTCGACGGATTCCGTATCGTTCTTTCTGAGGGGCAGATCCGCACGATCCACGATTCCTCCGAAGGCCTATTCTTCGAGAACTCCGACGGTGGATCCCGATACTACGCGCTGCTCAATGCCTTCTCGGATCTTCCATGGCCTGCGCTCGCGCTCGGTCTGGGCGAGCAGATTCCGGCGGAATGCGCCATGCAGTTGCACTCGCGTGCGCCCTGGCTTCAACCGACTTCGGTCAAGATGGTCGAGGTGGACGGAGCTTCCAGACGTCGGATCGGACTGTCCAGTGACTATGAAGAAATGCGGATCGATGTGGATCCGAAGACGGACCTTCCGGTCACGGCGTCGGTGACGATCCATGACGGGCTTTTCGTCAAGGATGGGATCGAACTGGAGTACGTCTACAGCTACGTCTTCGGGCCGGTTCAGGATGCGGAATCGACCTTCCGTATCCCGATACGAGATCGCCAGCGCGTGGATAGCGTCGCGGCACTCGCCCGTCCGGCACCGTTGGCAGCTGGAGATCGTCCTCGAGGCGAAGGCCTGGCGCCGGGACGAACCGCACCGGAATTCGACCTCGCGGGCCTCGGGCCTGAGCGGTTCAAACTGTCCGATCTGAAAGGGAAGGTGATCGTTCTCGACTTCTGGGCGACCTGGTGCGGCCCGTGTCGTGCGGCCCTGCCCGGCCTTGCCGAACTCTCGAAATGGGGGATCGAGAACGGTCTCCCGCTCGAGGTGATCGCCTTGAACACCAGCGAGCAGAGCAAGGATCTGGAAACGCGTCGAAAACGAATCGCAGCGTTCCTGAAGGAGCAGGGGCCCGATCTCGATGGTCTTCGGGTGGCATTGGATCTCGACGGGAAGGCCGCGGGGGCCTACCGGGTTCGAGGCCTGCCGACCACCGTCATCATCGACGCTGACGGGCGGGTGGTCTCGGTGCGATCCGGGTTTGGTCCCGGCTCCGAGAAGCGTCTTCGGGAGGACATTCTGAACCTCTTCGAAGGTGGCGATCCGGCTCCGCAGAAGGCCTCAGAGGATCTCCTTTGATCGTCAGGTCGGATACCATCGAAGCATGACGCACGAGACTCCCAACTCCCCGGATGCGGCCTCGCTCGACATCGAAGTATCGCTGCATGATGCGATGGTGCTTCTGGTCGATGACAATCAACAGAATCTTGAATTGATGCAGGCCTATCTCGATGACCTGCCTTGCCGAACGGAGACGGCAATGGATGGAGTCGAGGCGATGGAAAAAATCGCGAGAGACCGACCGGATCTCGTGCTGCTCGACGTCATGATGCCTCGAATGTCGGGCTTCGAAGTCTGTCAGAAGATTAAGGCGAATCCCGAAACTCGTGGGACCGCGATCATCATGGTCACCGCACTCAACGAGGTTCCTGATTACGAACGAGCGGTCGAGAGCGGAACGGACGACTTCCTCTCGAAGCCGGTGAACAAGCTCGAACTCATCACCCGGGTCCGAAGCCTTCTCCGCGTCTCGCTGCTTCGACGGAAGCTTGACGAGATCATGAGAGAGCCGGGCGCCGAGAAGACCAATTGATTCGACGCTGCCGCGGTACTGGATGAACACGACAACCGCCCTGTATCGATTGATCGATCGATACAGGGCGGTTGTCATGTTCCTTCAGCCTCTAGCGTCTGGTGGTCGTGCTGGAGGGATCAACTCGCGTTGCGAGTCAGCATCACCGGAGAATCAGCCGGCCGCATCCAGCGGCTCTCGCCGCCTCTTGGCTCCTGGCCGTGCAGAAGGTGATCGAGGTAGCGTCGGAGCGAGGCGTCGTCGAACTGGTTGAGCCAGTCTCGTCGGGCGGTCCCGTTGAATTCGCGAATGGCCTCGATCAGGTGGTCCTTGGATGGCATGTTCTGTTCTCTCCGGGTGACTGGAATCGTGGCGATTTCGAGACTGCTTGAGTTGGAAGGAATCGGTGCTTGGCTTTGATTCCGTTTCAACCTTTGAGGCGAAAGAGTTCTCGGCATCTCGCGGCACGCGAGTCGACCGGATAACTTGCCCGAACCGGACGAAATCGGGATATTCCCGGACGTCGCCCTTGGTATCCCACCTGATGGTGGACCGCCGTCGCCCTCGACCACATGCGGTAGTGGTGGCGACCGTCCGAAAAAAACTTCAATTCATGGTCCGGGGTGGCGTCGAAACCGGCGGAATCGGCCAACCTCGCCGTTCTCCTTGGTCTGCCAAGGGAGAAGATCTGCGAACTGGTCGACGGGCCGGACCGCCAATTGGCGGGCCTATTCCTGGACGGCCTTCATCGCGATGAGGTCCTGGACGTCGAGAATACCCACGGGATGTCCTTCGCTGTCCACGACCGGAATCTCGTCGACCCGCCGTTCACGAACCAGCCGGACCGCGTCTTGAACCAGCGAATCGGCATCGAGGTGGCCGGGGTCGGCGGTCATCACTTCGGCGATTGGCCGTGCGAGCCCTTCAGCGCCATCGGCGTTGACCAGTCGGCGCAGATCCCCATCGGTGAAGATCCCGCTCAGACGCCCCGAGGCGTCAACGAGGAGGATCGCGCCCGTTCGACGACCGCTGCCTGCGGCCGCAAGAGCCTGTTCGACCGTGAGCGAGTCGGGTGCGACGGCGACGTTCTCGCCTACCTTGAACCGTAGAACCTCGATGATCGGGCGGAGTCCCGCGCCGAGCATCCCTCCGGGATGGTGGCGATGGAACGCATCGGCATCGAAGTCTCGTCGGCGCGATGCCGCGAGAGCGAGGGCGTCGCCCACTGCCAGCATCGCCGTGGTACTTGCCGTGGGCGCGAGTTGCAGCGGACAGGCCTCCGTCACGTCGCCGAGGGCGAGGTGGGCCTGGCAGAGTCGTCCGAGCGAGCCGCTTCCGTCGCGACTAATTCCAATGCAGGGAACCTGGTCGGCTCGAAGGATCGACGCGAGGGCCACGATCTCTTCGGTTTCGCCGCTGTAGGAGAGCAGCAGTGCGATGTCCCCTCGGCGAATCCGTCCCAGATCTCCATGGACGGCTTCGGCGGGGTGGAGGGTGTGCGACGGTCGTCCGAGGCTGGAGAGCGTGGCGGAGATCTTCGCCCCGACCAGCCCCGACTTGCCCATTCCGGAGACCACCACGTGTCCGTCGCAGGTCGCCACGAGATCGATGGCGGCGGTCCAGTCCGCCGAGGCGGCGGCGACCATGGTGGCGACGCGTTCGATCGCATCTCTCTCGGCCCGCAGGACGGACTCGATGAACGAGCCCTCCGCGGCCGGCTCGCCGGTTGTTTCGGTACTGGTTCGAGTGTCGGGAGACATGTCTGAGATTGTACGGGGCCGGCCCCGGAATCTCTCGATTCGACGCCATCCTGCCTCTGGGCCGGTACAGTGGAGGCATGGCCATTCAGGACGATTACACGGTCCGGCTGAGCACCTTCGAGGGGCCGCTCGATCTCCTTCTCTACCTGATCCGACGGGCGGAAGTGGATATCCACGACATTCCGATCGTGGAGATCACGGATCAGTTTCTGACCGCCATCGCGAGTCTGGGAAGTGACGATCGCCTGGACATCGATGCGGCGGGTGAGTTTCTCGTCATGGCGGCGACCCTCGTCGAATTGAAATCACGGACGCTCTCGCCGAAGCGGGCCGAGGGCGAAGCGGATTCGATCGGAGCCGAGGAAGAAGAGGATGATCCTCGTCACGAACTGGTGCGCCAACTTCTGGCGTATCAACGATACCGCTCGGCGGCGGGGCGACTTGGCGACCGTCGAGAAGAATTCGCGGCCCGCTGGCCGGTCCGCATTCGGATCGGTGAGGCTTCGGAAGAAGAAGCGGAGGAGACGACCGCGCTCGAGCTCGACGATGTGCATGCGGGAGATCTCTTTTCCGCATTCGAACGGATCATGGCCGCGATCGATCCCACTCGGCTGGGCGAACATGCCGTCGAGTACGACGACACGCCGATCAGCCTGCATTCGGAGGACTTACTCGATCGCATGTCGCATGCTCCCGGCGGTCGCCTGTCGTTGCAGGATGCGTTTGAAGGGCGGAGTCGCGGGGCGATGATTGGACTGTTTCTGGCGGTTCTGGAACTGGCCCGACAGCGAAGGGTCCTCATTCGCCAGGAGGACACCGGCCTGATCCACATCGAATTAAACGGCGATGTGGACGAGGGCCTGACGCAGTTCGACGAGAACGAGTCCTGAGTACGGCGCGACCTCGACGAAGCGGCGTCAATCCACCATATCGCGAGCCAGGCCGTTTTCCCGGCACCAGTCATCGAGAAACGCCAGCAGTTGCGGTCCCTGCTCGACGAGTTTTTTGCGACCGATCCCTTTAATAGAAGCCATCGCCTCGAGCGTCGAGGGGCGGAGTCGTGCGAGATCCCGAAGGACCGCGTCGTTGGCGACCACATAGGCGGGGACCTTTCGTTCCGCGGCCATGCCGCGTCGCAGCTCGCGAAGTCCTTCGAAGAGGGGGCGGTCGATCCCGGACCAGTCGGTGGCATCGCGACCCTTCGCAACTCGTAGTTCGCGTTGTTCGCGTGGGGCGCGGCCGCGGGCGGGTTTCGCGAGTTCAAGTTCGCGGTCGCCCCGGAGCACCGGAATGCCGTCGGCGGCGAGGCGCAGCACGGGCCGATCGCCGCCGGTTCGATCGAGGCAGCCGATCGCGACGAGTTGTCCGATGAGATCGGTCACCTGGCTCTTCGTGAGTTCGCGGAGAAGGCCAAAGGTCGAAAGCTCGTCATGTCGCATCGAACGGATGCGTTCGGTGTTTCCGCCGGTCACGATGTCCGCGATGTGCCCCGCACCGAACTGCTGTCCGAGTGTTCCAAGACGTGCGACGCAGGAAAGGATCTTGCGGGCGACGGTCGTCGCGTCCTCTAATCGTTCGATCTCTCCGAGACACGCGTCACAGGCGCCGCATCCTCCCTCGCGTTCGTCGGCGCCGTTCCATTCATGTCCGAAGTACTCGACCACGGCGCGATGGCGACAGCCCAAGCCGCGGCACCAGGCCGAGGTTTCGGCAAGCAGATCGAGTTGGGCGCGGGTGTTCCGGTTGACCGTCTCGCGGTCGCCGCCTTCGGCCACGGCTTCTTCGGCCGAACGCTCGATGAGTCCCTGCCACCTGGCAGCGTCGGATGTCGCATGAAGGAGCACGCATTCGGCGGCAAGTCCATCGCGTCCTGCGCGTCCGGCCTCCTGCTGGTAGTGCTCCAAAGACTTCGGCATGTTCGCGTGGATCACGCACCGGACATCGCTGCGATCAATGCCCATGCCAAAGGCGACCGTCGCGACGACCACGGGAAGTCGATCGGCCTGAAAGGCTTCGTGGACCTTGGAGCGTTTCGCGGCCGGCAGTCCGGCGTGATAGCACGCCGCTTTCACGCCTCGATCAAGTAGTTTCTTCGCGATCCGCTCGGATTCCGCACGGGTCTGCACGTAGATGATCGACGCTTCGTTGGGATGGCTCTGAAGTACCTCAAGTACTTGGGCGACCGCGTCGGTTCTCGGGCGGACGCGGAAGATGAGATTTGGTCGATCGACGGAACCGACCACGCGGACTGGATTCTCGAGTCGGAGTTGCTGGACGATGTCGTCACGAACCCGAGGCGTGGCGGTGGCGGTGCAGGCCAGCATCGGGACACCGGGAAGCTGTTCGCGGAGGCTGGCGAGTCGGCGGTAGTCAGGGCGGAAGTCATGGCCCCACTGGCTGATGCAGTGGGCCTCGTCGATCGCGATCAGACACGGCTCGGCGGCGGCGAGAATCGAAAGCAGTGAACCGAGGGCGAGCCGCTCAGGTGCGAGATAAAGCACGGGGATCCGACCGTGAACAAACTCGCGGAGGACGTCGCGTTTTTCAGCTTCACTCAAAAGGCCGTGCAGCGCGGCTGCGGGAACCCCGCTGGCACGGAGGCTGTCGACCTGATCCTTCATCAGGCTGACCAGTGGGCTCAGGACGATCGCAGGGCGTTCGCGAACCAGCGGTGGCAGTTGATAGCAGACGGACTTGCCGCCACCGGTGGGAAGAACCAGGAGGGTGTCGCGACCGTCGAGGACCGACGCCACGGCCTCGCGCTG
The DNA here is from genome assembly GCA_937919685.1 of uncultured Phycisphaera sp. Lineage (GTDB taxonomy): Bacteria > Planctomycetota > Phycisphaerae > Phycisphaerales > SM1A02 > UBA12014. The sequence goes on along the minus strand of CALFOM010000238.1, from coordinate 10,635 downwards.
GAGCGTTCGAAGCCCATCATGCCCCCAGATTTCGCGCAGAAGCGTCTCCGCCTGATCGATTGGGTCGGCGCTGCGCGGCGTCTGAAGGTCGATCGTGGTCATCATTCGATGTGATCTGCGATCGCCATGACGATCGCGTCCTGAAGTCGCTTGGCGGAATTCGAAGTTCCCTTGAAGCCGTTGCAGAAGACGCTAAATGACCATCGACGTCCGTCTTCGGAGGTGACGAAGCCACTGAGACAACTGACCCCGGTCATGAAACCGGTCTTGGCATCCACTCGGATCGACGATCCCCTTAGTTCGGTGAATCTCGACTTCAAGGTCCCTTCCTCGCCGCCGCGAGCGAGGCTCTCGACGAAGACCTCGGAGAGTTTCGGATCGTCGTGGAAGGAGTCCAGCCACGCGGTGAGGAATTCAGTGGTCATCAGGTTTCGACGTGAAAGACCGGAGCCGTCTTCAATGCGAATGTCCTTGGTCAGCGACGGCGCGGCGTCGCCGAGTCTCTTCGCCGCGATGCGTTCAATGCTGGCGTCGGCGTCGGCCCAGGATCCGGGGCGACCAGTCATCGCATGAACGCTCCTTTTCAGGAGCGATTCCGCATAGAGATTCTGGCTCGTTTCGTTGCAGTGTTCGATGATCGGGCCAAGGGGCATCCGGACCACCGGGCCGACATCGGTTCCGCCAGCAGTTCGACCATCTGCGGTTCGGCCGATTCGCTCGACCGTGACTCCCCGCGACGTCACGCGGTCCGCAAGCACTCGAAGGAACTGCATCGCGGGATCGTGGACAGTGACCTCCAGAGGTGCGATCCGTTGCCCCTGCTTCGGAGGCTTGACCTCGCCTTTGAAGGTCAGTAGATCGGATTCTGGGCTGCGGAGGATCCAGGCCGTCTGTACTTTCTTGCTGATCTGGGATTCATTCTGGGCGGCCTGGAGCATCGAATCCAGACGAGGCCGCATGTCGTCCCAGTTTGGGCGGGTCGATCCGGAGGTCGTCGGTCGAAAGTGGATCGTGTTGCGATGGAAGTTCAGCCCGGTGACTTCGGCGGAGAAACCGCGAAGCCGATCGTGGGGATTCCATCCATCAACGCCGTTGGTGCCGTCGTTCCAGAGTCGGGATTCGAAGATCGAATCATCGACGAGGAGAGTCACTCGACCATCGGGTGGTGCTGCCTCGACGATGGCATCCGCCCAAAATCCAAGAATCGACTCTTCGTCGAGTTCATGTTGCGTTCCATCAGCGTCTTGGTAGGCCAACGCGGAAAAGAACACGGGATCCGCGAGAGATGGATCGCCGTCGCCGATCACGATGAAGGTGTCCCGAACTCCGCGGATTCGAGTCTCGAACGAAAATTCAGGACCGAGGACATGAAGGGCCGCGCCGGTCGAGATCAACTTCATGTTGCTGGCGGGGAGAAGCGGCCGATCGCCATTGATCTCGAGGAGTTCCCGACCGGGTCCGGGGCCGTCGTCGCACGCTCGAATGCTCACGGCAATCTCGGTGCCTTGAAGCGGGCCCGGTCCGCCACGTGCCTTGGAGACCAGTCGTCGAACCTCCGATGCCAAAGCCTGCTCCTGGGCGGCGGTCGCTTTCGGGGGTTCGATCGGACGGAGAATTCGCGGTGCGACGGCAGATCCGCTGGATGTCGCGGGATCAAGGGCCGTCGTCGGTGATTCGAGCGTCGCCGGCGAGAAATTCTGCGCGGCGGCTTCCGCATCGGCCTTTGACCACCAAATCGTCGCCATGACGAGAAAGGTCGCGGTCGATACGGCCAGAACATGGACTGCTCGAGGGTGAAATCTGCTCACGGCCGGGGAACCTCCGCATCCTTGCGAGACGACGTGATGAAAGTGTAGCGGTGCTGAGGGGGGGCATCCGAATTGCCGGATAGGATTCGACGAATGAAGAAAACTCTCGTCGACTCGGAGCAGATTCGAATCTGTCGTCTGCTCCTCGCCCTCGGCATGGATCGATCGATCGCGGAGCATCGGGCGATGACCCTTCGAGGGCACCCCTCGTTTGCCGCTCGGGGCGACCGGCTGGCGGTCTTTGCATATCGGGAGTCGGAGCCTCGCGGGGGTGATCGCGTCCGCGAGGCTTGGATTCTGACCACCGTTCTGGGCTGGGAGGAGCGAGAATCGGCGTTGGCCTTGGATTGCTCCCGGACAGCGCTTCGTGGGCACTTGGTCACTGCGGAACACCGCTATTCGGCCGAAGACGCTTCCGCGCTCCGGTCGATGGTGGATTCCTTCGAGCCCTCCGCGGTCGAGCCGGACCCAGTTCGAGAGAAGGCCGGATGGCCGATGATTCTCATCTGGATGGCGGCCGTGGCGATGTTGCTGATCGGACTGGAGGTGGCTCGTCGGTTGATCGAATCGAGTTGATCGGTTGATCGGTTGATCGGTTGATCGAGGGGTACGGTGCCGAGCTAGAATGCCCGGTAGATTCTCTCAGGGAAGTGCTGGAATGCAACACCGGACAATCAGGCGAATCAACCGGCGGTCCGGCTCGGCCTTGCAGTGGTGGATCATGTCGATCGGGATCGCCGTCACGGCATGCGGAGTGTCTTTCTGGGTGCGTCATCTCCCGGATCCGCCGCGGTTTTCGCCACTCACCATCGAACCCGGCGCGGCTTCCGTTCGTCCCCCGCGGGCGACGGTGGAAATCGATTTCACGGGACGAATCGTGATACGACCCGTCTCAAGACTTGAATTCGATCTGAAGAAAGGCGACGCCTTCGCGGCAGACCTTCCGACGGGGCCTTTCAAAGCCGTCTATCGAGTTGCGATCGATCTTCCGGATGTGACGTTCGCGAGTCTGGGAGCAGACCTTCGTGACTGCCGGGTCCGGTTTCTTCGCGAAGTTGAGGAGATCCGAAGTAGCACCGCACGCGATGGCTCCGAGATCGAAACGGGCGCGATGGTTTTTCCGGCAGGGCGAAGCGAGTTTCAGATCGAGGTGGAGACGTTCGGGGAGGCGCCGGCGTTCAGAGCCTGGTGGCGTCCCGAGCCGGGAGGGCCGAAAACGCCCTTGCCGGCGTTCGATGACCCTCGGAGTCGGGCGGAATCCTAACCCTCGGCGAATCATCTGATCACAGGTCCGTTCCGTGAAGGATCCGATTGAGGATGAAATGCAACGACATAACAAGACCCGGCTCTTGCGAGCCGGGTCTTGTTCTTGCAGTTTTCAATCGGACGGTTGAGAGGTCACTCGCCGCCGACTTGAAGACGAACGAAAGCCTTCAAGGTGGTGCCGGCGGGGATGAGCGACGAGATCTGCTTCGTCTCGTCCCGAACGTACTTCTGTCCGAGCAGGGTCACTTCCTCAAAGAACTTCCGCATCTTGCCCTCGGCGATCTTGGCAGCGATCTCCGGGGGTTTGCCGCTGTTCTCGGCTTCGGCCTTGGCCTCGCCGGCCTTCAGCGCCACGAGATCACCGGGGAGTCCGGTCTCGTCGACGGCCATCGGCGTCGGCATGTTCGCGGCGATGTGCTGGCAGATGCCGGTGGCGATGTCTTCGGGAAGTTCGCCATCGAACTGGAGAAGGACACCGAGCTTTGAATCATGATGGATGTAGGACGCGAAACTTCCTCCCCCGAGCTTCGTGCCGCGGGCCATCGAGATGTTCTCACCGGTGGTGATCCGAACATCGTCCAATTCCTTGGTGAGGGCGTCGCTCATGGTCACGTCGCCATCGGCACCTGCAAGCGATGCCCCGACGATGGAGGCCGCAAGGCTGCGGAAGTTTTCGTTGCGGGCGGTGAAGTCGGTCTCGGCCCGCAACTCGATGATTGCGGCGTTACTACCTTCGATGGCAATGGAGATGCAGCCTTCACCGGCAACTCGATCCGAGCGAGTCGCCATCTTGCCCTTGAGCTTCTCGCGAAGCGCTTCCTCTGCCGCAACGGCATCGCCGCCGGCGGTGATGAGGGCCTTCTTGCAGTCCATCATGCCCAGGCCAGTCTTCTTGCGGAGGGCCATCACGTCCTTGGCACTGACGTCGGTCGTGGACATCGGTAGTTCCGTTTCCTTGCTTGGTCGAGCCGGGGGGCGAACCCCGACTTTGGAAGTCCGGCAATCGACGAATTGGGTCGAAGGCCGGGCGAATGATCACACCATAATCACACCATCATCACACCATAATCATCTGATCGGTCATCTGATCGGTCATTTGATCGAGCATCGGATTGATGGTCGATCCGATGTGGGTTCAGGTTCCAGGAGCCTCGGTGACGACGCCAGCTTCCGCCTGTGGCTCGGCGGCTGAATCGCCTTCGGCTGCGGTGGCATCATCACCCTCGGCTCGGAACTGACTTCGATTCGAACGACGACGGCCTTGGTTGGCACTATCGTCCTCGGCGCCGCCCTCGGCACGTTCCTGGGCGTCTTGGGCCCGTTTGGCCTTGCCTTCGGCGATCGCGGCACAAAGTTCGCGAACCATGACGTCGATCGATCGCATCGAGTCGTCATTGCCGGGGATCGGGATGTCCGCGAGATCGGGATCGCCGTCGGTATCGATGAGGCAGATGGTCGGGATGCCGAGATTCTTCGCTTCAAAGAGCGCATTCTTCTCTCGGTTGACATCCACTACGACCATGGCGCCGGGAAGGTTGTTCATGGTCCGGATGCCGTTGAGGTTCCGGAAGATCTTCCGCTGCTCTCGGAGGAGCTGGGATTCCATCTTCTTCGAGTAGCTTCGGATCTCGCCCGACTCGATCAACTTCTCGAGTTCTTCAAGTCGCTTGAGGCGTTCCCGAATGGTTCTGAAGTTGGTGAGGGTTCCGCCGAGCCATCGTTCCGTGACATACGGCATGCCGATGTCGGTGCAGTACTTCTCGATGGCGGCCTGCGACTGTCGCTTGGTACCGACGAACACGACGTCCTTGCCTTCTGCCGTGACCTTCTGGATCAACTTGCGGGCGAGGAGGAGACCCTTGATGGTCTCTTTGATGTCGATAATGTGGATTTGGTTGCGGGTTGCGAAGATGTACGGTCGCATCTTCGGGTTCCAGTTGCTTCGACGCTGGCCGAAGTGAATACCTGCTTCAATGAGTTCCTTGACGAGTGACATGAGAGAGTCATCCTTCTGAGCCGCGTCGAGGCGGTCGTTCCTGCAGCGACACCGACAGCTTCTTCCGATGGCGAATCCGCGTTTCCGCGGATCGGATGGCCGTATGAGGGCGCTTGATCCGAGACAGATGATGGACCCCGATTCCGATCGGGGCATCGAAAAATCGGGACATCGGGAATAGGTTGGCTTCGGGACAAAGAACGGCCCGAAGTCGAACCGGCACCCGCCACAGGTGTCCGGTCTTTTTTTCCTTCCGATCGACGTTCATCGATCTTTGGGGAAACGATGAGCATACCTTCCACGGCGTCTGCAGGCAACGTGAAGCGGGTTTCGTGGGGGATTCGATCAGGCTGGGGTGTCGTGGTTTAGAATGCGGAATCCGAGAGGGGCGGTCAGCGAACCCGCGCGGGATTGTCTCGCTGAAAACACTGTTCTTGCGGTCCAAAGGGATGATTCGGCCGTCTTTGGGGCGATTCCCCGATGGCTTTGGCCTGATCTTCTGTCCTTATCTCCTGGAAGCGTTGTCTTCATGATCGGCAAAGTATTCAAGGCCTACGACGTGCGGGCGGTCTACCCGAGACCTCTAAACGAGAAAATCGCGTGGCAGGTCGGGCATGCCTCCGCCTCCTATCTCATGGCGGAGGCGAGAACGTTGGGTCGTCTCGATCCGATGGCTCGAACGATCGTAGTGGGTCGGGATATGCGAACCAGTTCGCCGGATCTGCGCGATGCACTGGTTCAGGGAATGCGCGACGCCGGAGCTCGCGCGATCGACGTCGGGATGGTCGACACGTCTTTCGTCTACTTCGCCATCAATTATCTTGATTCGGCTGGCGGGGTGCAGGTGACCGCGAGTCACAACCCGGCGAAGTACAACGGATTCAAGATCTCAGGTCTCAATGCTCGGCCGGTCGGGACGGGATCGGGCCTTGAGGAAGTAAAACGCCTTGCGGCGATCGCAGATCGGCAGCGCGTCCAGCCTGCAGGAGGTGGGCTCGAGACGCGTGATCTCTGGGCGGAGTATCGATCCTTCCTCTTAAAGGAACTCGATGCGAGGATTCTTTCCGGCGAACGTCGATTGCGAGTGGTCGTGGATGCGGCGTCAGGCATGGGCGGTGTCATGGTGCCCAAGGTGTTCGGTGATGTTCCTGGCCTTGAGATCATCCCGCTCGGCTTCGAGACCACCGGAGAGTTCGAGCATGAGCCGAATCCGTTGATCGATTCGAATCTCGACGAAGTCCGGGCGGCGGTCAAGAAGCACCACGCGGACTTCGGGGTCTACTTTGACGGAGATGCGGATCGCTGCATGTTGATCGACGAGACGGGCCGGAGCATCGGTTGCGACATCCTCTTCGCGTGGATGGCGGACACGGCTCTTCGTGCGCATGCTGGTGGCGCGTTCGTCTATGACCTCCGTTCGAGCCGCGTGGTCCGCGAAGTCATCGAAGCCCGCGGTGGCACGGCGGTCGAGAGCCGCGTTGGCCAGGTATTCATGAAGGCGGCCCTCCGCGATCATCAGGCGTCGCTCGGGGGGGAACTTTCGGGTCACTTCTACTTCCGCGATCACTTCGGAACCGACAGCGGCGCCCGCACCTTCATTGAGATCTGTAATCTCGTGGCGTCTGCGACGAAGACGCCATCGAAATCGCTCGCGGCGTACGACCGGTACGTTTCCACCGGTGAGGTCAATTTCAATGTCGAGGATGTTGACGATGCCATGGCTGCCGTTGGCGCCGTCTTCGCCGATTCGGAGACCTCTCGGCTTGATGGCGTGAGCTACGATCTCGGTGACGCTTGGTTTAACATGCGGCCAAGCAATACCGAGCCACTACTTCGATTGAATGTCGAGGGCATCGACGCCGCGGCGCGCGACGCGGCCTTCGACCGTATCAAGTGCATTCTGGGCACGCCGGTCGGTTGATGATCCGGCCTCCAGACGAGAAGATCCCATGAACACAGATCTCTTTCTTCAGCGGCATGGCCTTGACGGGAATCCCTTTCGGGGCGAGGAAGCCCGGCAGGATGCGGTCTTCGATCGAGTCGAAGCCGACTTCCGACATCCCGACTTCTCGAAGATTCTCGGCGACCTGGCGCATCCTGCTTCCGCGGTGGTGTTCGGCGAGCGAGGCAGCGGAAAGACGGCGCTCCGAATGCAGTTCGAGACCGTGCTTTCCGTGTCGAACCGCGACGATTCTGGATCTCGGACACTGGTCGTGGCCCACGACGAATTCAACCCGATGCTGGCCGCCATACGACAGCAGATGGATGGAGGAGTTGACGACGCGGTGCTTGAGGCCGTGTCAGTCTCCGATCATCTCGATGCGATACTCGCCAAGGCGGTGCCGCTTCTCGTGGACGCGATTGTCGGGGGCAAAGCAGAGGACGAGACGGTCTTCGGAGCTAAGGCGGTCGCTCGCCGAACGATGCGAACGGCGAATCTCGACGACCGAAACGATCTGCTTCGACTCCAGATGCTCTACGACCGATCCTCGTCCGGCGTGATCGTCGGCGATCGATCGAAGAGACTGCGGCGTACCCTTCGCCTTCGCGGCCGATCGAGGGTCGGCCTCGCCTCGAGCGTCACCGCCGCGATGTTGGTCTTCGCCACGGCTTGGTCGGTGGTGGTGCTGCTCGGTCGGGTTCGAGCCGACTGGATCGGCTGGGCCCCTGCGGGGTTATTCCTCTTTGCCGCCCTGATCGCGGCTGGAGCCGGGATACGGTCATCGCACCGACTGCGTCGTACCGCCGCAGGCGCCCGTCAACGTCTTCGGACCCTCGATCGAGGCGGCGATGGATTCATTGCCTCGCTCCGTCAAGCATCTCCGGCAGATCTGGGTGATGCGATCCCGCCGGCGGCGCCAGCCGGAGAGGAATGGCGAATCGCCCGGATGGAGGATCTTGTGCGGATTCTCGGGATCCTCGGAGTTCAGGGGATTGTGGTGCTCATCGACCGCGTCGACGAGCCGGTGATGGTCCGAGGCGACCCCGGCCGGATGAGGTCCCTGGTCTGGCCGCTTCTTCGCAACAAGGTTCTCCAGATGCCGGGTGTGGGTCTGAAGTTCCTGCTTCCGCTTGAACTCCGCGAACTCCTCAATCGAGAAAGCTCAGATTTCTTCCGGCAGGCTCGGCTCGACAAGCAGAATCTCGTCGAGAAGCTCACCTGGAGCGGGGCCACGCTTTTCGATCTCTGCAACGCGCGGATGAAGGCGTGTGCCACGGCAGAAGCATCGCCGGGACTGATGAAGCTTTTTCACCAAGACGTAGATCGCCGCGAGGTGGTCGATGCGCTCGACCAGATGCAGCAACCTCGAGACGCCTTCAAGTTCCTCTACGCACTGGTTCAGGAACACTGTTCGAATCTGGTTGAATTGGATGAGGATCCGGGCATCGCGAGGCCGACGCTCGATCTGGTTCGAAAGCGGCACGTCGAGCGTCGCGAAGAGGTGCTCCGAGGGCTTCGGGCGGGGTGAGGCTCGGTTGTCTGATCGAGCCACGTGCTCGTTGGATGGTTCGCCGTTCGCCGCCGCCTCACTCACCGGGGATGTGGGAGATGACGCCTTCCCAAGGACTCGACGCGGTCGCATAGAGCCGCTTGGGAATCCGTCCGGCGCGGTAGCCGAGCCATCCGGCGTCGCAGGCAAAGCGCATCGCCCTCGCCATCGCCACCGGGTCCTTCGCGTGGGCAATTCCCGTATTGAGCAGCACGCCATCGGCGCCGAGTTCCATGGCGATGGTGATGTCGCTCGGCGTACCGACGCCGGCATCGACGATCACCGGATAGTCGGGATCGCCGCCGTGGGCGGGGTCTTTGAGCAGCTCCAGAATGATCCGGATCGCCGCGGGATTCGAAATGCCGCGGCCGCTGCCGATCGGACTGCCCGCCGGCATCACGCTGGTGGCGCCGGCATCGCGAAGCCGGACCGCCATGATCGGATCGTCACTTGAGTAGCAGAGGACTTCGAAGCCGTCGGCAACCAGTTCGCGACAGGCTTCGAGCGTTCCCACCGGATCGGGAAGAAGGGTTGTCTTGTCGCCGAGCACTTCGAGTTTCACCCAGTGCTTGCCCTGATTGTCGAGCTGTTCGAGCAGTTCGCGGCCGAGTCGGGCGACTCGCACCGCATCTTCGGCGTTGAAGCAACCTGCCGTGTTCGGAAGAATGGTGAGTCGATCGAGATCGAGATCTTCGAGGAGCGAACGTCCCTCCGCATTGACAAGGCGTTCGCGCCGGACCGCGACGGTGACGGCATCGCAGCCACTCTCGTCCAAGGCGGATCTCATGGTCGCGGCATCTGGGTACTTGCCCGTGCCGGTGACCAGTCGGCTGCGAAGGTTGAAGCGGCCGATGGAAAGACTTGGAATGGCGAGGTCGGTGGTGATGGTCATGGCATGGCAGTCCGGAACACGGGCGGGGCGATAAGGACACGAGCGACTCGGTGGGGCTCACCCGCCGCCGACGAGCGAGACCACTTCCACGGCATCTTCCGCGACCAGTCGGTGGTGCTGGTGATCGGCCTTCCGGACGATCTGGCGGTTGACCTCGACGGCACAAGGGCGTCCAGCGAGATTAAGGAGATCCAGAAGGCTCGACACGGTCGACTCTTCGGGGGCCTCGCGCAAGATGCCGTTGACGGTAATCTGCATCTGGTCATGATAGGGTAGGGTTCGAAGCCGATGGTTCCATTTGCCTGCTCGGAGACGACGATGAATCCCCAGCCGGACGGTCCGAAGGTCGAAGGTCGCAGGAGTGTGGTCCGACAGCGTCAAGGCATCGGTCGGCTCGGAATGTGCCTGGCCGCATTCGCACTCGGTCTATCAGGGTGCGGAGGATCGGATTACGACACCTCGACCCCCGAATCGGTGCTGGTGGCCGCGAAGGCCATGGTCGAGAATGGAGATGCCGATCGTCTTCCGGAACTGATCGACATCACCCCTCGGGACATCCAATTCGAGGACGGCGTCACCGAAGCCAGCGCGATCATCGAGGTGAAGGGGAAACTCTCCGAACTCTTGGGCCGGCTCTGGGTGGTCGGCGAGGAGTTGCAGCGACAATTTCCCGAAGAGACGGTCGCCTCGCTGGACGAAGCGGCCGGCATTTTCAACGACGCGACTGAAGACGACTGGACCGATGTGATCGGCGGCTTTCTCGCTGATCCATTTGAGTTTCTCGAAGTGCAGGAAGACCGGATCGAGATTCTCGATCTTGGAGACGGAACCGCCGCGGTGCTCTGGGACGACGAACCCGCCTTTGGCGGATTTGTGGCGATGATCGAGACCGACGATGGTTGGAAGGTCGGGATCCCGATCGAACTGGTTCAGGACTCCGAATACTGGCCGCAGACTCGATACGAATGGTCGGTCGTCGCGTCGATGCTTCTGGGAATTGAGAATTCTCTCGAAGACTTCGAGCGCGAGGTCCGTGGCGGCAGTTTCAAGAGTCTCTCCCGAGCCGCGGAACGAGCGGGGAGGATCGTCGGCGAATCGGTCGTGGTCCAGGGGGTCATCTACGCGATGATGAAACGCGACGCGGACGAAGACGAGTAGGCCGAGGCCGGGAGGATCCACCGT